>NZ_LZZU01000019.1:0-2743 GCF_014170355.1 Cupriavidus sp. UME77 | reverse complement strand
AGCAGCTCTGCCAGCTCCACTTCAATCGCCTCCTGGATGACCCGCCGGGCCCCGCGCCTGATCAGCTCCTCGAGCCCAAGCCCGATTTCCGATAGACCGACTGCTTCTTTCCCCTTATCCTTGCTCATGGTGGACCTTTCTTGTGCTGGTTTCCGATCTCGACAATCAGATTCTCAGCGGAAAGCTCCACCGCCCTCTACTCCGCGCCTCAAATTCCCCGTCCGTACACCAGTTTCGACTTTAGCTCCTTCGTCGCCTCGCGCTGTTACAACCGCCACTGCGCTGCCCTTCGCCGCATCGCAGCGACCTTTTGGCAAACGCTGGGAGCCTAACACTATGGCTCAGCATCTGAACCGACTGCTCGGGCAGTCGGGGGGAGCCTTTACGCCTGCAAACCGGAACGCACAGGAATCATCGCCACCTGCGGGCGGTTCCTGGGAGGTATAGGACATGGCAACAAGAACGCCACGTGATCCCAACGGCCGATATGTGAAGGTGTACGTGACCCTGATTTACAGTCCGGCGTGGCGGGTATTGGGACCATCTGCCGTGAAGCTGTTCATGGATCTACGCGCAACGGTCACCGGCACCAACAATGGCAACCTGAACGCCGCACTGTCTGAGATGAAGCATCGTGGTTGGGCGTCGTCAGCAACGCTCGCTAAGGCGCTCTACGAACTGCGCGCTATGGGATTCCTTGCCGTTACGCGAGAGGGAGGGCTGAAAATGGGAACTCGTGTTTGCACCCTGTATCGCTTCACTGATCTGGAGGTATTCGAGCAGCCCAAGGTGGGCGTACAGCACATCAAAGCGACGCACGACTATCGGCGCTTCGAGTCGGTCCGCGATGCCGAGCGCGCCCTCACTGAAGGATTCGAAAAGCTACGCGCGGAAGGCGGAAGAAAGCAGGCACCGAAGAAAAAAGCCCCTGTTCAGAAGCTGAACCCGATCAGTTCAGAAATTGAATCGATAGGCCGATTCATCGCATCACAAACTGAACAGGCAGCCGCTGTATCGCTTCAATAACTGAACACGGATAACCGCAGGGCCGGAAGCCCAGAAAGCCGCGGAAACAAAGCCTTCTGGGGCTTTTCTCATTGCGGGGTCACCTTGCCCTCTCCCTGTTCAATTTCTGAACTCCTTTGGTAGTTGCCATCCCTACGCGGCAAATCAGTGCTGTTCTGTGAGTTCGGGCTCGATGTGCGCACGCTGGAGGATGTGCTGCGCGTCTCTCTGAGGTCGGATTGGTGGATGCGCAGACCCTTCTGCCAGTTGCCTGGGGCAACCGGCAGATGCGATCGGACTCAAGCACAGAGCGGGTTCGCGCCTACCGTGAGCGTATGAAACAGGGAGGTAACGTTTCAGCAACGCCCCAAGAGGTAGAGGAAGAGGTAGATAAAGAAGAAGACAAAGACAAAAACAAGAAGCTGCCGCGCAAGCGCGACGTGGATTCCTCGTCTGGCGGGACAGTGACGGCCCCATGGCAATCCCGTGATGGCACTGCGACGCGTGGAGAGCGGTGTAGAGCGCATTTTTCTTGACCGGACCAGGGAGAGTGAACCCAAGGGAGAAAATCGAACTGACAGCCCCTGGTGGCTTCTAGCGCTCAAGGGGTTTGTGGCTGGGCCATCGACAAGACTTCGTGACGTAAGAGTGCGCCGTGAGAGGGTGCGCCAAAATACTGCGAAGACCCATCTTCGCCGCTAGGCGACTGCTTATGATTCCCTGACGGTTCTTGATGGTTATTGGCGGTTACTTGCGGGTGCAAACCGTTGCACCCTTTCATGTCGTGGATTGCACCCTTATTTGGCGGTGCAATTTCTGCACCCTATAGCCATTCCGGCTGATTCGGCACTCGCGGTGCAGGTTGCAACGGCCGCTGCCGGCATCGCACAACTCGGCTGGACACCTCCCTGCTGCGGACTGGCCCTGCCTCATGCGCCCCCAGAAGACGCAAAGCGTGCCGGGAACCTTGTTTACCATCTGGTTTTCAATCTTCCCTATCTAGGGATTTGTGATTCTTCGCAACTCCATTTGCGATACTTCGCAAATGGGCAGCGATGCAGCACAACACCTTCCGAGACGACTTGTAATCGCTTGGCCGGGGCCTTGTACAACTTCTGGCGACACTCGCGCTGAACTGCACAAATAGGAAAAGGCGGAGAGGCCCACCGTTTTGCGTGCTCGAAAATTGAATTCCCTTCAAAGGACTTCAACATGCAAATCGAAATCAAGCTCCGCTCAAACATCTTTGCCGACGAGGATGCGCCGGCCGAGGCGAAAGCCGCGTTCCGGGATGCCGTGCGCGACCGTTCCACGTTGTTCGCAGTCCAGCGCGCTTGCTTTGCTCTCACGCGGCTCGTAGATGAAGGCGCGCGCGATTCGCTCCTGAGCGATGCCACGCTCGCCTCGCTGGCGAGCGGCAATAGCGTTTCCGAAGAACTTCGCGTGATCGAGTTGCGTCTTCTGGCACAGGCAGAACACGTTCGCGCAGCTACTAACTTTTCAGAAAGTATTGTCAGGCCGCAGCGTATTGGCACTCCGGCTGGCGAAAGAACGACTTGACTAACTCAGGCAGTCGTTGAATGCGACGTAACGCACTTCTCGCCAATTTCTTCATTTCGTTCTTTCCCTGGACTAAACGCTTGGAGACTTGCCGCTTCACGTGCGCCCACACCTGCTCGTCGGGGTTCAGGTGAGGAGAATACGGCGGCAGGTAGAACAGCTTCAGCCGGCCTTGCTC
>NZ_LZZU01000018.1:0-444938 GCF_014170355.1 Cupriavidus sp. UME77 | reverse complement strand
CCGCAATCGCCCCCGCCGCGCCCCGCCCCCTGATCGGCGTGATCACGGTGGTATTGGCGTTACATCTGCTAACCGCGCCAATCTATTGCGCAGACACCTGCCCCCTAAGATGACCTCATGGCCAGCCGCCCCCGCTGGCCGTCTCAAGGAGTCAGTCATGCGCAACACCCATCGTGCCATCCGCGTCGTCGGCGCGGGCCTCGTCGCCGCCGCGCTGCTGGCCGCAGGACCTGCTTCGGCACGCGACCGCTACCAGGGCGGCTACCACGGCGGCGGCGGTTCGGCCGGCGCGGTAGCGCTGGCCGTTGGCGCTCTGGTCGGACTGGCCGTGATCGGCACTGCCGTGGCCAGCCAGCCGGTTGTTGTGGCCGCGCCGCCCCAGCCCGCATATGGCCCCCCGCCGGGATACTGCTATCGGGACTACGATCGCGCGTACGTGCCATGCGCGCCGCAGCCGGCGCCCTATTACTACCAGCAGGCACCGCAGCCGCAATACCAGGGGTACCAGGGGTATCAAGGGTACTGAGCGCGGCTACCGTCAAGCACCACCCTGTTCCCCCATAGTCACCCTCTGCTGGATCGCCTGCCCGGTGCGTAGCCGGCCGAAGCCATGCTTGATGTCTTCGCGCCCGAGCGTGCCGGTCGGCAAGCGGCCCGCCGGCACCACCAGGACCTCTGGGCACCTTGCCGACGCATCCAATTTTCATTCAATGAAAATCTATAGCCTTTGTTTGACCTTCAAACCGGCTAATGCATAAGATCACCCAAAAAATATTTCATTAAACAAAATGCCGTGGCGCACCCGCGCACACGGCAAACCCACCGGGCACCGCCGCCACGGCAGCGCCTGCGAGGAGACAACGATGCACCGACGTGCCACCCTCCGCCTGGCCGCCATGGCCTGCGCCGCCCTGTGCGCCCAGCTTGCGCTGCCGGCGCGGGCAGCGGACAACTACCCCACCAAACCGCTGCGGCTGGTGGTGCCTTTCACCCCCGGCGGCACCACCGACATCCTCGCGCGCCTGATGGCGCAGAAACTGGGCGAGGCGCTGGGACAAACCGTGGTGGTGGACAACCGGCCCGGCGCCGGCGGCAACATCGGCGCCGAGGCCGTGGCCAAGGCCGCGCCAGACGGCTACACGCTGCTGATGGGCACGCTGGGCACCCAGGTCACCAACCAGTTTCTCTATGCGCGCATGCCGTATGACTCGGCCAAGGACTTCGCGCCGGTGACGCTGGTCGCCAACTCGCCCAACGTGCTGCTGACCAATGCCACGCTGCCGGTCAAATCCGTGGCCGAACTGATCGCGCTGGCCAGGCAGCGGCCGGGCAGCCTCAACTACGCCTCCACCAGTACCGGCGGCTCGCCGCACCTGTCTGGCGAATTGCTCGACAGCATGGCCGGCGTGAAGATGCAGCACGTGCCCTACAAGGGCGCGGCGCCCGCCATGACCGACCTGCTGGCGGGACAGGTCAACCTCATGTTCGACAACCTGCCCTCGGCGCTGGCGCAAATCCAGGCCGGCAAGGTACGCGCGCTGGCGGTAACCAGCCCGCAGCGCTCGCCCATCCTGCCGGATGTGCCCACCGTGGCGGAGTCGGGCCTGCCCGGCTACGTGGTGAACTCGTGGTTCGGCCTGCTGGCCCCGGCCGGCACGCCGCCCGCGCTGGTGGCGCGCCTGCAGCAAACGGTGGCCAAGGTGCTGGCCACGCCCGAGGTCAAGCAGCGCATCGAGCAGCTCGGCGCGGTGCCCGGCGGCGACTCCCCCGCCGCCTTCGCCGCGGTGATCCGCGCCGATACCGAGAAATGGGCGCGCGTGATCAAGAGCGCAGGCATCCAGGCCCAGTAAGCCCAAGACTCCACGCAGAACAACAAACCAAGGATCCCGTCATGGCAACCAAGACCCTGCGCATTGGCTCAGGCTCCGGCTGGTGGGGCGACCGCGTCGAACCCGCGGCCCTGAGCGCGCAGCACGGCAAGCTCGATTTCCTCTGCTTCGAAACCATGGCCGAGGCCACCGTCTGCGCCGCGCAGGTGCGAAAACGCCGCGACCCCGCCTTCGAAGGCTACGACACCTACCTCGACGAGCGCATGCGCGCCGTGCTGCCGCACTGCATCGCCAACGGCACGCGCATCGTCAGTAACCAGGGCTGGATCAATCCGCTCGGCGCGGCGCGGCGCATCGCGCAGCTGTGCGCAGAGCTCGGCCTGCCCGGCGTGAAGATCGCGGCGATCACCACCACCGACCTGACCGGCACCATCTGCGACCAGCAACTGGAGATCCTGGAAACCGGCGCGCCCATCGCCACCCTGCGCGGCTCGCTGATCTCGGCCGAGCCGTATGAGGGCGCGGAGCCGATCGTGCGCGCGCTGCAAGCCGGTGCGCAGATCGTGGTGACGGGCCGCGTGGCCGATCCTTCCCTGTTTCTCGCGCCGATGATGCATGCGTTCGGATGGCAGCCTGAAGATACCGAGCTGCTCGCGCGTGGCAGCGCCATCGGCCATTTGCTGGAATGCGGCGCACAGGTGACGGGTGGCTATTTTGGCGACCCGGGCTACAAGGACGTGCCCGAGCCGTGGAACCTGGCCTTCCCGATTGCCGAGGTGGACGCGAGCGGCACGGCCTTGATTTCCAAGGTGGCAGGCACCGGCGGCCGCATCGACCTGCAGACCGTCAAGGAGCAGATGTTCTACGAGGTGCACGACCCGCGCCGCTACATCACGCCTGACGTGGTGGTGGATTTCACCACGGCGCAACTGGAGCAGGTTGCGCCCGACCAGGTGCGCATGAGCGGCATTAGCGGATCGCCGCGCACGCCCACGCTCAAGGTCTCGCTTGGCTGCACGGAGGGCTTTATCGGCGAGGACATGTTCTTCTACGCCGGCCCCGGCTGCCTGGAAAAAGCGCGGCTGGCCAAGACCATCCTGGCGCACCGGTTCCAGCTGGCGGGGCTGGACGCGCAAGCGCTGCGCATCGACTTCCTCGGCGTCAACGCTATCCACGGCGAGGCCTCCCCGGCGCCGGCCTGCGAGCCCAACGAGATCGCCGTGCGCGTGGCCGCGCGCACCCTCACCCGCGAGCAAGCCGCCAAGGTCGGCCGCGAGATCGACAGCATGGCCGTGTGCGGCCTGGCCTCCACCGGCAAGCGCGTGCCGCACCAGGAGCGCACGCGCGAGATCATCGGGGTGTGGTCGGCCCTGGTGCCGCGCGCGCAGGTCAGCTCCGAGATCCATTTCCTTTGATCCGCTGCGAGGCACATATCATGAAAGTTCTGCTAAGGCGCGTGGCACATACGCGGTCCGGCGACAAGGGCGATATTTCGAACACCTCGGTGATCGCCTACGACGCCGCGTTCTACCCGTATCTCAAGGCGCAGCTCACCGCCCAAGCCTTCAAGAGCCTGTATGGCGGCGTGGTCGCCGGCAAGGTCGAGCGCTTCGAAGCCGATGGCTTGCAGGTGCTCAACTTCGTTGCGCATGGCGCACTGGGCGGCGGCGTATCGCGCAGCCTGGCGCTGGACAACTACGGCAAGGCGCTGGCCAGCGCGATACTGCGGTTCGAGGTGGAGCTGCCGCAGGCCTTGGCCCCGTTGTTGCGCGGGCCGGCGTAGGCGGGCCTCTCCCGCTAGGCTTCTTGAAAAACTTGCGATCCGCAACTATTATGGTTGCGATGCGCAACCAATGGAGCCGCCATGGATATCGTCGAGCCCCTGCCCGAGCCGCGTGAGGCCACGATCGCCGCGCTCAGGGTGTTCTCCAGAAAGCTGGTCCGCGAGCTCGGATTCATGCGGACCACGCTGGCCGATAGCCAGCTTGCGCCCTCCGCGGTGCACGCCATCATCGAGATCGGGCTGGCGCCGGGGCTGCAGGCGCGCGATCTGTCCAGTATCCTGCGGCTGGACAAGTCCAATACAAGCCGGCAGCTCGCCAAGCTTGAATCGTTGGGTCTGGTCGCACGCACGGCCGCGACCGACGATGCGCGCTCGTCCCACCTGAACCTGACCGACGCCGGCAGGCACTTGCACCACCAGATCGATGGCTTTGCCACCGAACAGGTCTCCAGCGCATTGCGGCGGCTGACCCCGGCCGACCAGCAAGCGCTGGTCCGGTCCCTGTCGATCTATGCGGATGCGCTTGCTGCGGACAACGCGCACAAGCCCCCCGGGGACGATGCCGGCATGGGCAGCGGGATCCAGGAAGGCTACCGCCCGGGCTGCATCGGCGATATCGCCAGCCTGCATGCCCGCTTCTATGCGCAACTGGTGGGCTTCGGCAGCTTCTTCGAGAACAAGGTGGCCACCGAACTGGCCGCTTTCGCGACCAGCCTGCCATCGCCGGACAGGCAACTGTGGCTGTGCCTGGAAGGCGGCCGGTCGCTGGCCAGCATCGCCATCGATGGCGAACCGGGCGGGCTCGCCCACCTGCGCTGGTTTATCGTCGACAACGCCTTGCGCGGCACCGGCATTGGACGCCAGTTGCTGGAACGCGCGCTGGATTTCGCGGATGCGCGCTACAGGCAAACCTACCTGTGGACGTTCAAGGGCCTCGACGCGGCGCGCCATCTCTATGAGTCTCACGGGTTTCAACTTGTGCAGGAGGCGCCGGGCGAGCAATGGGGCGCTGCCGTGACAGAGCAGCGCTTTGTGCGCAATGCCGCCAAGGGCTGAGCTCGATGTCCGACCATGGCCGCAGCGATGCTGAGCGGCCGGCTGGCCTGCTAGCCTGCTTACTCGCGGCCGGCCAGCTCCAGCGCAAACACAACGCGCTGCAGCCACTTCGCGGCCTGAACATCCATCTGGCCAAAGTGGCAGCCAAAATGATGGTGCGCCTCGTCGCCGCGCCAGGCCTTTCGATGGCGCACCACCTGCAACGCCAGGTTCAACCCGCCCAGCTCGCCAAGGTCCAGATGGCATTCAGCGATCCAGGTCCCGACCGGCAAGCGCTGCGGGCCGACACTGCGGGAGCGCAAGCCCACGCCGGACACCGACACGTCAGCGACTTCCATCTCCACGAGCTGGCCGTCGCTTAGCAGGATCTGGCAGCGGCACTGTTTATCCTCCTGCGGGCGGACGCGGAAATGCCTGCGGCGCGGGACTTGATAGATCCCGGTCGGGTAAGGGGCGAGAAACGCCGGTCCGCCATCGAAACGGGTGACGGCGGCAGAAGCGATGCGGAACTGGAACGTGATGTCGCCCATCGACGCCGAAGCCGCCATGTCGCTGGCGTTCAGGATTGCCTCCAGCTCCACGCCATTGCGGCACCACGCGAGCACGCAGCTGCCTTTGGATGGATCGATAAACAGAAAGCTCGAAGCCACCCGGCACTGCTGCGCAGGATGAAGATGGAGCCGGATGCGCTTGCGAACCAGATCCTGCAGGATCTCAAGTACCTGGTCCGGATCGCTGATCCGCTCGACATCGCCGTTCGCCGCCAATGGAAACGGCAGGGACGTACCTATGGCTGCCGAGGCCATGGTGGTGGTGCCGGATGGCCCAGGAGCATGGCCGCGCGCGCGCTACGATTCATCGCAACTAACTCATTCAAGACATTGGATATTGGATCGGGCAACGCTGCGCGCATCCAGCTTCGAGGCTGCACTTCCCCGCTTTGCATCATTTGTTCATTCGTTTGCATGCCGACGGCTCTAACGGCATTGCGAGCACGTTCTTTAGGCATCCGCCACGCTCTCGCCCGGGCTAAAGATTGGCAGATTCCTGCCGTTAGGCAACGTTTAGCAGCCATGCTTGCGGCCGCCTTTGCCGGTCAGCCACACCAACCCATGAATAGACTTGATCCCGCTTCGATAAACCCGCCGTCACCGGATGGATTCCAGCACGCGCTTGCGGATGAGATCCACGACATGCTGGATGTCCTGGCTACGCAGGAGCGCTACCTCGACTTGCGCTTGCCTGATGGGCGCACCTTGCGCTCGCGGGTATTGTTTGTGGATGTCGCAGCGCGCCAGTTTACGCTTGAGGGCTGCGAGAACGAATCCGACAACCAGGCGGTACTGGCCAGCGCACAGAGCGAGCTTTCGACTGTGCTCGACGATGTCTCGGTCACGCTTGCCCTGGGCGCCGCGAAGCGCTGCGTGTTCGCCGGCGCTACTGCATTCGCCCTGCCACTCCCGGAAAAGCTGTCCCAGGTGCAGCGGCGGCGCGACTACCGGGCAGAAACGCTGGACTATAACTACACGTTCGAGACCGGCTTGCCTGACGGCACCACGCTCATCCTGGACATTGCCGACTTATCGGCTTCCGGCGTGGGACTGCGCTCGCGCGCGCCGGGGACCGCTACGCTGCCCGTCGGGACGGTGCTCCCCAGAGGCATCCTCAGCTTTGGCACGCTGGCCAGGCTCGAGATCAGCGTGCGCGTCATGCGTTACCAACTGGTGAACACGGCCGATGATGTGGTACACCACTACGGCTGCGAATTCGTCGCATTCGATCAGGCTGCCGTGCTCGCCTGAGCCCCCTCTTCCGGAGCCACTCATGTCCCACCCGCATCGCGTCTTCGGCGCCCTGCTGCTTTCGATGTTTTCGCTGACTGCAACGGCACGCGACTCGCTGTGCACGAAGGACGAGCAAGTTGCGTTCTCCTGCACCGTCAAGGGCAACAAGCTTGTGTCGCTCTGCGCCTCGCCGGACCTGTCCAAGACCAAGGGGTATGTGCAGTACCGATTTGGCAAGAAGGGCGCCGTCGAACTGGCGTACCCGAAACTCACGGATGATCCGCGCAAGCACTTCCGCTGGGGTGTCACGGCCTACTCCGGCGGCGGCACCGATTACTTCAGGTTCTCCAACGGCGGCTACGACTACGTGGTCTATGCCGGCAGCGGCAAGGGCTGGGAGAAGGAGGGGCTGGTGGTGGAGAAAGACCAGAAACGCATCGCCAGCCTGCCTTGCCGTGATGGCGGGCTGGGTCCCGACAACTGGGCGGTGATGTATTCCGCGGGCTTGCCGGAACTGGACCAGGGCAAGCCGGCGGAACAGTTCGACATGCCTTGAGGCGCGCTAGCTCAGAGACGCACCGCAGAGACACGCGATTGCACTAGTCACGAGTCTCGCAGCGCCCGGCGCGCCCACGCACCCGTGATGCGCCGCGCCTCCTCCTTTAGCCGGCGTGCCATCTTTGCCTCGCGAGACAAGATCCGTTCGCTCAGTGCCGCCACGCTCAACGCCCCCAGCGGGCGGCCCTCGTAGTCAAGCAGCGGCACGGCGATGCCACCCATCTTGTCGACCACCCAATCCAGGAACAAGGCATAGCCGCGCGCACGGGCGGCCTCGATCTGCTCGCCGATGACCTCGGCAGTGAGGCGCGGGTAACGCGCGCACTGCACCTTGCCAAGCCGGGTCCGCGCGGTGCGCTCGGCTTCCGGCATCCAGGCCAGCACCGCCAGGCTGCCTGCGCCCACCCCGAGCGGGCGGCGTGTGCCGATCTCGACATAGTTGGCGCGGATCGGGAACGTGCCCAGCTCGATATCCGCCACCACCGATTCGCCCCGGCTGGCCAGCGTCAGCACGGCGGTATCCTCGAACTCCTCCACCAGCCGCTCCAGGCTCGGCCGTGCCAGTGCACGCAGGTCGACCCGGCGCTGGGCCACGTCGGCCAGCTGGAATATCTCCGGGCCGATGCCAAAGCGCCGGCTGGCATCGCGAGTGACAAAGCCTTCAGCCACCAGCAACTCCAGCAGGCGCGACGCGGTGGCCGGGTCCAGCCCGGTGGCCCGCGCCACGTCGGACAGGCGGCGCACTTGCGGGTCGGACAGGGCACGCAGGATCCAGAGGGCGCGTTGCACTGGCGAGGCGCGGGAAGTGCGCTCGGATTCGTGGCTCATGTCCGGTCCTTGCTGGTGGTAGGCGAGGCGCACAGGCAATACGGCAAGGACATTGAGCTCGGGCGGCAACGCTTGGGTGGAACCGGCATTTAAGCCGCACCCGCCGGCCCGGTCAACCAACCCGGCCAGCCAACCCACGATTTTGGCCAAACAGGAGGCGCCCAAGGCCAAATCCGCCGCTTCGGGCGTCCATGGCCACCCGGATCGACGTATAGTGGCTGGTGACGAAAGACGCCGCGCCCGGGCCTGTACCGCGCGGCGCCGAATTTCGTCCCCAGACATCGGGCCGGCGCACTGGCTGCCAGCCACTACCAAGGAAAACCATCATGAAGACCAAAGCCGCCATCGCCTGGAAAGCCGGCGCCCCGCTGACCGTGGAAGAAGTGGACCTGGACGGCCCGCGCGCTGGCGAAGTGCTGGTGGAGATCAAGGCCACGGGTATCTGCCATACCGACTACTACACACTGTCCGGCGCCGACCCGGAGGGCATCTTCCCGGCCATCCTGGGCCACGAAGGCGCCGGTATCGTCACCGACGTGGGCCCGGGCGTGACCTCGCTCAAGCCGGGCGACCACGTGATCCCCCTCTACACGCCGGAATGCCGCCAGTGCAAGTTCTGCCTGTCGCGCAAGACCAACCTTTGCCAGGCCATTCGCTCGACCCAGGGCAAAGGCCTGATGCCCGACGGTACCTCACGCTTTTCCATCGATGGCAAGCCGATCTTCCATTACATGGGCACCTCCACCTTTGCCAACCACATCGTGGTGCCGGAAATCGCTCTGGCCAAGATCCGCCCGGACGCCCCATTCGACAAGGTCTGCTACATCGGCTGCGGCGTGACCACCGGCGTGGGCGCGGTGCTGTTTACCGCCAAGGTGGAAGCCGGCGCCAACGTGGTGGTGTTCGGCCTCGGCGGCATCGGCCTGAACGTGATCCAGGCGGCCAAGATGGTGGGCGCGGACAAGATCATCGGCGTGGACCTGAACCCGGGCCGCGAAGCCATGGCGCGCAAGTTCGGCATGACCCATTTCGTCAACCCGAATGAAGTCGAGAACGTGGTGGACCATATCGTGCAACTGACCGATGGCGGCGCCGACTACTCCTTCGAGTGCATCGGCAACACCAAGGTCATGCGCCAGGCGCTGGAGTGCTGTCACAAGGGCTGGGGCAAGTCCATCATCATCGGCGTGGCCGAGGCGGGCGCGGAAATCTCCACCCGTCCGTTCCAGCTGGTGACCGGGCGCGAATGGAAGGGATCGGCCTTCGGCGGCGCGCGCGGGCGCACCGATGTGCCCAAGATCGTCGACTGGTACATGGAGGGCAAGCTCAACATCGACGACCTGATCACCCACACCCTGCCGCTGGAGCGCATCAACGAGGGCTTCGACCTGATGAAGCGCGGCGAGTCGATCCGCTCGGTAGTGCTGTACTGAGGCCGGCCATGCTCGAGCTTCTCTCCGAACACGGCTGCTTCGGCGGCGTGCAGCGCTTCTATCGCCATGCGTCGGCCACCATCGGCCTGCCGATGCGGTTCTCGGTGTTCCTGCCCGCGCAGGCGCTGGTCCAGCCCGAACGGCGCCTGCCCGCACTGTTCTACCTGGCCGGCCTGACCTGTACCGAGGAGACCTTCATGATCAAGGCCGGGGCCCAGCGCTATGCCGCCGAGCACGGCCTGATCCTGGTGGCGCCGGATACCAGCCCGCGCGACACCGGTATTGCCGGCGAGGCCGATTCGTGGGATTTCGGCGTGGGGGCGGGCTTCTACCTGGACGCCACGCAGGCGCCGTGGAGCCAGTACTGGCGCATGGAGAGCTACGTGACGCAGGAGCTGTTCGACCTGGTCACCACCGTGCTGCCGGCCGATGCGCAGCGCGTTGGCATCTTCGGCCACTCGATGGGCGGGCACGGCGCGCTGGTGCTGGCGCAGCGTCACCCCGGGCGCTTCCGCTCGGTGTCGGCGTTTGCGCCAATCGCCGCGCCCACGCGTTGCCCCTGGGGCGAGAAAGCGTTCAGCCGCTACCTGGGCGAGGATCGCGCCAGCTGGGAACAGTACGATGCCTCGGCGCTGATGGCGCGCCAGGCAAAGGCGCCCTTCCCCCGCGGCATCCTGGTCGACCAGGGCCTGGCCGACAAATTCCTCGCAGAGCAGTTGTATCCGGAGGTCTTCGAAGCCGCGTGCGCCGCCATCGGGCAGCCGCTGCTGCTGCGCCGGCACGAGGGCTACGACCACGGCTACTACTTCATCTCCACCTTGATGGAAAACCATCTCCGGCATCACGCAGCGCAGCTCTGAAGTGCGCCGCCGGCAGGGGCGCGGCAAGCTGCCGCTCCCCTGCACGCACGAGCCATGTCGACATCGATCCGCGGCGCCGATGGCAACGTACTGCCCCAACACGACAATGTCGGGATCGAGACGCGTGCGCAGCAGCGCTGGAGCATTGCCCTGCGTTCCTGCTAAAAAACAAAAAGCCAACCGCAGCCGCTTGTCTGGCCCGGCCTGGAGGCACCCATACCATGAGCAACCTGTCCGCCATCGAACTCAAGGCCTTCGTGCCCGCCCGCGATTTCGCGCTCTCCAAGCAGTTCTACCAGGACCTGGGTTTCGTCATGCCGTGGAGCGACGACAGCCTGGCCTACCTGCATCACGGATCGTGCAGCTTCATGCTGCAGAATTTCTACGTGCGGGACCTGGCCGAGAACCTGATGATGCACCTGCTGGTGGAGGACGTCGGGGCCTGGTGGGACAAGGTCAACGCGCAAGACCTCGCCGGGCGCTACGGCGTGAGGCTGATGCCGCCGCAGGACCAGCCGTGGAAGATGCGGGATTTCGTGCTGCTGGACCCATCCGGGGTGCTGTGGCGTATCGGGCAGAACCTGGAGTAGCGCCGCCTCGCTTTGGGCAGGCGGCGCCGCTTGGTAATACGTTGAAACAAGCCGGTGGCCGCTGAAACGGAATCCGCCGGGCGCCGCGTTGCCCGCCGGCACACCATGCTGATAGCATCCCCCGGGAACGCGACAACCCCGAAGGACAACACGATGCTCCGCAGTGCCCGCACGTTCCGCCTGATTCCCGTGGCAGCTACGTTACTGCTCTCCTGCGCCGCCTTTGCGCAAGGCTCGCCGGCGGGCGGCGACGAAGCCATGAACGCGATCCAGAGCAACTTCGCGCGCATGACGCCTTCGCCGCGCACGGTGGACAGCATCAACCAGGAGTTGCGGCAGAACCACGCCACGCCGGTCGGGACCAGCGGGCGTGGCGGCGGCCGCGGCCGGGGTCGCCAGCGCTCGCAAGACAGCACGCAGAACGGCACCGGCGCCGATACGCCGGCGAGCCAGGATCCAGGCCTTCGCGCCAATGCGCCCTCCGCGGCGGCATCGCCTGCCACAGGCAACCCGTAAGCACCGCGCTATGGCTGCAAGGCCCCAAACCGCTCGCGGTACTCGCGCGGCGTGATACCTAGCTGGCGCAGGAACGCGCGCCGCAGCCCTTCATCCGACCCAAAGCCCGTGCGCGCCGCAATGGCCTTGAGCGGCAGTTCACCCTGCTCCAGCAGCCGCCGCGCCCCTTCGATGCGCGCCGACTCGATGAACGCCATCGGGCTGGCACCCGCCTCCCGCGCAAATACGCGCCGGAAATTGCGCTCGCTCATCGCCACCCGCCTCGCCATTTCCTCCAGCGTGAAATCGTGCGCCAGGTCGGACAGGATCCAGTCCTGCACTCCGCGAATGCCGGCATGGCTGGTCGCCTGGCTGGCCAGGTGCAGGCTGTACTGCGATTGCCCGCCCGGGCGCTTGAGGTAGACCACCAGCTCGCGTGCCAGGTATAGGGCCAGGTCCCGGCCAAGATCCTCTTCCACCACGGCCAGCGCCAGGTCGATGCCGGCGGTCACCCCGGCGGACGTCCACAGGTTGCCCTGGCGGATGAAGATGGCATCCGCATCCACCTCCACAGCCGGAAAGCGCTGGCGCAGCAGCGTGGCGACGCTCCAGTGCGTGGTGGCGCGCCGCCCGTCCAGCAAGCCCGCCGCCGCCAGGAAGAAGGTGCCCGAACACAACGCAATCAATCGTCCGATGCGTGGCGCGACGGCGCGCGCCCACGGCACGATGCCCTCGGCGTCTCCCATCGCCCGTTCGATGTCGCGCGCGCCGACGATCACCGCGATATCCGGCAGCAGCACGGGGTCGAGCCGCGCCGTGGCCTCCAGCGTCATCAGCGTGTCCGAGCGCACCGGGCCGGCCTCCAGCGCCACCACCCGCGTGGCATAGGCCGGTTGCTGCCCGAGCTGGGCCAGCCGCACATTGGCGTAGTCGAACACCGTCATCGGGCCGATCGCCTCCATGGCCTTGAAGCCGGGGTACACCACGATATCCACCCGCCTTGGGGTGGCGACTGCCTGCGCTTGCATCGATCTGACCGGAGCGGAAAGCGGCGATCTTAACCCAGCGGGCCGTCGGCTACCGCCTGCGCACAAGCATATGCCGCGGCCGCATTAGTCGCTGGGCGCGCAAGCTTGTGCCAACAAATTCGTTCTATTGCAGTGAACCTGTTCTTAGCATGGTGCATATCGTCCACATCCCACCACATCGGGCGTACCGCCGCCTAACGAGGAGTGTCATGCATCAAGAGCCAGAGCAACCGTCGGCCGACCACGGTCCCGCGCCCGCGGACAACCCGCGCAGCACCGCCACCCTGAGCCGCCGCGGCTGGCTGCAGGCAGCCGGCACGCTGGCCGTGGCCACCGGCATCGCACCCTTTGTCTGGACGTCCCGGGCCAGCGCCGCGGGGCAGCTCAAGCCGATCAAGCTGGCCTGGAACGCCAGCGGCGTGTGCCTGGCGCCGGTCGCCGCGGCGGTGAAGGAAGGCATCTTCCGCAACCATGGGCTGGAGGTGGAACTGATCAACTTCGGCGGCTCCACCGACCAGTTGCTGGAAGCCATTGCGACCAAGAAGGCGGATGCGGGCGTAGGCATGGCGCTGCGCTGGCTCAAGCCGCTGGAACAGGGTTTTGACGTGAAGCTGACCGCAGCCACCCACGGCGGCTGCATGCGGCTGCTCACCCTGCGCAATTCCGGCGTGACCGACCTGAAGAGCCTCAAGGGCAAGACAGTAGCAGTCAGCGACATGGCCAGCCCGGCCAAGAATTTCTTCTCCATCTTGCTGGCCAAGCGCGGCATCGACCCGGTGCGCGACGTGCAGTGGCGCCAGTACCCGGCGGACCTGCTCGGCATCGCGCTGGAAAAGGGCGAGGCCCAGGCCGCCGCCGATGGCGATCCGCGCACCTACCTGCTGCGCAAGGAACGCGGCCTGGTCGAGGTGGCCACCAACCTGTCGGATGAATACGCCAACCGTTCCTGCTGCGTGCTGGGGATTCGCGGCAGCCTGCTGCGCGAGGACAAGCCGGCTGCCGCCGCGCTCACCCACGCCGTGCTGCAGGCGCAGGACTGGACGGTAGCCCACCCGGAAGAAACCGCCCGGCATTTTGCCGAGTTCGCCAAGGTGCCGCAGGCCGATGTGGTGGCCATGCTCAAGAGCCACACCCACGGCCACCATCCGGTCGGCGCGGACCTGAAGAAGGAGCTGGCGCAATACACGGACGAGCTCAAGCTGGTCTCGGTCATCCGGCCGGGCACCGATTCCAACAAATTCGCGGAGCGCATCTATGCCAACGTTCTCGGCTGAAGGGCAACACGGCGCGCATGGCTTGCAGGATGCGCACGATGATTTCCTGGCCGTGCCCGCGCCCGCCGTGCCGCGCGTCTGGCGAGGTGGCGCGCTGGCCGCGGCGGCCTGGCTGAGCGTGGCGGCCATCGTCAAGTTCTGGCCGGAGCCGGAGGACTGGCCGCTAACCCATGAGACCGCCTCGCTGTTCGCAGGCATTGCCGTAGTGCTGCTGGTGCTGGCCTTCGTGCAGCACCGGCTGGGCGGCATCGGCACCTCGTTGCGCCGCGCGGGGCCATGGCTGCTGGTGCTGGCGGTGCTGACCTTCACCTGGGAAGTGGTGACCGCCAAGCTCGGGCTGCTGCCGCGCCCCTTCTTCGCGCCACCCCAGGCGCTTGTCGAAGTCTTTGTCGAGGACTACGCGCGGCTGGCAGAGGCGGTGGCGCATTCATTGCGCCTGCTGGCCACCGGCTACCTGCTGGGTGCGCTGGCGGGCTTCCTGACCGGCGTGTCCATCGGCTGGTCGACCCGCGCGGGCTACTGGGTCCATCCGGTGCTGCGCCTGCTGGGCCCGCTGCCCGCCACGGCCTGGCTGCCGATCGTGTTCTTCGCCTTTCCCAGCAGCGCCAGCGCCGCGACCTTCCTGGTGGCGCTGGCCACGTGGTTCCCGGTCACGGTGCTGACCTGGTCGGGCGTGGCGGCGGTCGACCCGGCGTACTACGACGTGGCGCGCACGCTCGGCGCCAAGGAGCGTTTCCTGGTGCTCAAGGTGGCCGTGCCCGCGGCGCTGCCCAGCGTCTTCGTTGGCTTGTTCATGGGCCTTGGCGCGTCGTTCTCCGTGCTGGTGGTGGCAGAGATGCTGGGCGTCAAGTCCGGGCTGGGCTGGTATCTGCAATGGGCCCAGGGCTGGGCCGCCTACGCCAGCATGTACGGCGCGCTGCTGGTCATGGCGATCATCTTCTCGGGACTCATCACGCTGCTGTTCCGCTCGCGGGATCGCCTGCTGGCATGGCAAAAAGGAGTGGTCAAATGGTAAGCGCCGTGCTCGACAAACCCGCCCAGGCCCAAGCTGTGCAAGCCGCTACCGGCAGGGCCAGCGCCAGCGCCAAAGCCAACAATGGCGTGCGCCTGACGATCGATCAGGTGAGCCACCATTTCACGCTGCGCGACCAGGTGTTGCCGGTGCTCAGCCGCGTCAGCCTGACGGCCGAGCCGGGCGAATTCGTGGCCTTGCTCGGCCCCAGCGGCTGCGGCAAGTCCACCCTGCTGCGGCTCGTGGCCGGGCTGGAGCCACCGCGGCGAGGCACGCTGGCAGTCGATGGCGTGCCGATCGGCGGGCCTGACCCCAGCCGGGTGGTGGTGTTCCAGGACCCCACGCTGTACCCGTGGCGCACCGTCTGGGACAACGCCGCGCTGGGCCTGGAGGCGCGCGGCTTGCTCAGCAGCCAGCGCGAGCGCGTGGACGATGCGCTGGCGCGCGTCGGCTTGACCGAGTTCGCGCGGGCCTATCCGCGCCAGCTGTCCGGTGGCATGGCGCAACGCGCCGCGCTGGCGCGTGCGCTGGTCAACGAGCCGCGCTTGCTGATCCTCGACGAACCGCTGGGCAAGCTCGATTCCCTCACGCGCCTGAGCATGCAAGGCGAACTGGTTTCGCTATGGCAGCGCTCGCGCTTTACCGCGCTGCTGGTCACCCACGACGTGGAAGAAGCGCTGCTGCTGGCAACCCGCGTGATCGTGTTCAGCGAACGCCCTGCCCGCATCACGGCGGAAATCAAGATCGATCGCGATTACCCGCGCCACCGCGACGATCCCGAGCTGATCCGGCTGCGCCGCGAGATCCTGGGTCTGCTGGGGCTGGGCCAGGGATGGTAAGCCATGCCCGATGAGCTCTGGCATCTGAACGGCACAGGGTGGCTGGGCCAGCATGCGGTGCAAGAGCGCAATCCAGCGCGCGCCCTGCCCCGCATCCCGCCGGCAGCGCTGCGTGCTGCGCGCCGCGCGGCAGGCGCCATGGCACTGGCCGCCGGTGCCATGGCCGTGCCGCTTTGGCTGTTCACCGGTGCACCCTGGCAAGCACAACCGGCCGAGCCCGGCCCGCTGCTCCTGCAGGCCAGGGCGCGCGGCGAGCTGGTGGTGGGCGTGCACGCCTATGCGCGCCCCACGCCACCGGGCCGGCCCCTGATCGCGCAGCCCGATCCGGGCGAAGCCGCACTGGCCACCGAGCTCGGCCGTGCACTGGGCGTACCGGTGCGGCTGCGTCATCTGCCCGTTGCCGACTTCGGCAACAGCGCCAACACGGATATCGACCTCGCCTTCGGCGCGCCGCAGGACGCCGGACATCCGCGCGCGGCCGCCGTGCCGGCACCGGCCACGCCACGCGGCACCTTGCTGACGCTGCGCTACACGCCGGTCAGCCGGCTCGATGCACTCAACGGCAAGACGGCCTGCGTGAGCGCGGGCGGCCCTTTTCAACCCGCGCTGGCGCGCGCCGGCGCCGTGCTGCGCAGCTATCCCTCTGCGCTGCAGGCGCTGCTGGCATTCCGCCGCGGCGAGTGCGCGGCGGTGGCGGAAGACGCCACGCTGGTCGCCCGGGTGATGCGCTTGCCCGAATGGCGTTTCTTTACCGCGGCACCGCTGGTGCTCGACGGCGAGGGCGCGGCGCTGGCGCTGCGCCAGCCGGACGCGCAATCCGCCCGCTACCTGGCGCAATGGCTGGCGCGCTGGCAGCGCGACGGGCGCCTTGCGCGGCTGCGCGACGCGGCCGCCGGCGACGCCGCTTTCAACATGATGCTGGTGGAAAGCGGGCTGATTTGCCACTAAACACCCGCCACGCAACACCAAAGACAAAACAGCACAAGCACACGACAGGAGCAACCATGAGCTTGCAGTCCACCGGCACCACCAGCCGGCAGCGGATTACCCAGTGGCATCGCGAGAACGGCTTTGCCTCAGCCGAGCCTGCCGAGCCGGCCCCGCCACCGCCCGACGCGGCCCGCGCGCTTCCCTCCGAGGAAGCGCTGCATGCCTTGTCCGAGCGCTTTGCCGCGCGCGCCGCCGCCCATGATCGCGATGGCAGCTTCGCCTTCGAGAACATCGCCGAGCTCCACCAGCTTGGCCTGCTCGCCCTGACCGTGCCGCGCGCGCTTGGCGGTGCCGGGGCGGGACTAGCCGACGCCCGCCGCATCGTCCATCACGTTGCCGCCGGAGATCCGTCTACCGCGCTGGTGCTGGTGATGCAGATCCTTGGCCACCGCAACCTGGCGCAAGACACGCAATGGCCGGCGCCCGTGCGCGAGCAGGTGCAGCGCAGCGCGGTCGAGCAAGGCGCGCTGATCAACTCGTTGCGGGTGGAGCCCGAGCTGGGGTCTCCCGCGCGCGGCGGCCTGCCGGCCACGGTGGCGCGCCGGCATGGCGATGGCTGGCTCTTGTCCGGCCACAAGATCTACTCCACCGGCATCCCGGCCCTGAGCTGGCTGGCCGTGTGGGGACGCACCGATGAGCCGGTCCCGCGCACCGGCGTGTTCCTGGTGCCACGCGACGCGCCCGGCATCACCGTGGTGCCCACCTGGGATCACCTCGGCATGCGCGCCACCGGCAGCCACGACGTGGTCTTCGACAACACGCCGCTGCCCGCCGCCTACGCGGTCGACCTGCGCCTGCCCGCCGCCTGGGGCGAGCGCTACGAACCGGCCTGGGCCGTGTGGACGTCGACCCTGCTCGGCACGCTCTATGACGCCGTGGCGCGCAGCGCCCGCGACTGGTTCGTGGCATGGCTCAACCTGCGCGCCCCCGGCAGCCTGGGCGCGCCGCTGGCCACCTTGCCGCGCTTCCAGGAAGCGGTGGGCCGCATCGACGGGTGGCTGCTGGCCAACCGCGTGCTGCTGGAGCGCTTCAGCGCGGATGCCGATGCTGGCGCGCCAGCCAGCGCCAGCGACAGCAACCTGCTCAAGCTCACCGTGACCGACAACGCCATCGACGCCGTCGAGCTCGCGCTCAGGCACGCCGGCAACCCCGCCCTGTCGCGCGGCAACCCACTTGAGCGCCACTACCGCAACGTGCTCTGCAGCCGCATCCACACGCCGCAGAACGACGCGATCCTGGCCGGCGCCGGCGCGCAGGCCCTGCGCGCGGCGGCCGACGTCGCAACCCATGCCGCGGCAGCCACGCCGCCCGGCAGCCAAGCCTGAGGCCATCATGACCCAACCCGACTCCCAGCCGCGCCGCATCGCCATCGTCGGCGGCGGCATGGCCGGCACGCTGAGCGCCATCCGCCTGCTGCGCGACAGCAGCGCCCCGCTTGCCATCCAACTGTTCGAGCCGCGCGCCGAGCCGGGGCGCGGCCTGGCCTACAGCACGCAGGACCCGGCCCACTACCTGAACGGGCCCGCGCTGAACTTCAGCCTTCATCCCGAAGCACTCGAGGACTTCTCGCAATGGCTGGTGCGCCACGGGCATGCCAGCGCCGCCGAGGCCGACAATGCCTTCGCCCCGCGCAGCGTCTATGGCGACTACCTGGGAGACACCCTGGCGCGCGCCCTGGCCGGCGCCGCCGGACGCGCCACGCTGGAGCACGTGCGCACGGAAATCACCGACGTGACCATTGGCGTGCCGCACCGCGTGCGCAGCGCCGACGGCCGCGCATGGGACGCCGACCACATCGTGCTGGCCACCGGCGTGCAGCAGGCACGGCCAGCGCTGGCACAAGACGACACCCTGGAAACCGCTGGCCGCTACGTCCCGGATCCCTGGCAACCGGACGCATTGGCCCGCCTGGCAAGCGCGCGCGACATCGCCTTGATCGGCACCAGCCTGACCATGCTCGACGTGGTTGCCACGCTGGAACGGCTCGGCTTCACCGGCACCTACCACGCATTCTCGCGGCGCGCGCTGGTGCCCTGGCTGCGCCACAACGCCGGCCCCTGCGACGACTTCCTCGCCGCCGCCGGGCCCGAAGCGCTGGCCGCGCCCACCGCCCGCAGCGTGGTCCGCCGGGTGCGCCGGCAGCGCGACAAGCTGGCCGCCCAGGGCCTCGACTGGCAAAGCGTGCCACCCGCGCTGCGCACCTACATCGCCCCGCTGTGGGCAGCCGCCAGCGTGCCGGAGCGCCAACGCTTCCTGCGCCATGTGCGCCCCTTCTGGGACAACCTGCTGCATCGCGCGGCGCCGCCCACGCACGCGGTCTTCGCGGCAGTGCGTGCGCAGGGCCGCCTGCATGTGCACGCCGCCCGCGTCACGGCGCTCGAAGCCGTGGCCAGCAAGAATGAAGTGAACGACGCCAACGGCTGGCAACGCGGCCCCGCAGGCAAGGCGGAGAAACCCGTCTGGGTGGCCCTGCACCTCTCCCGCGAACTAGAAGCCCCGTCCACGGTGGACGCCGCCATCAACTGCACCGGCGCGGAGTACGGCTGGCACGCCGGCAACACCCGGCCGCTGGTGCGCAGCCTGCTGGCGCGCGGCCTGGTCCGGCCAGCGGCAGCCGGATCCGGCCTCGACGGCGACGCGCACGGCCGCGTGTTCGATCGCGGCGGCCGCCTCGTGCCGGGCCTCAGCGCACTGGGCGCGCCGCTGCGCGGGGCACTGTGGGAATCCGGCACCATCATCGACGTGCGCAACCAGGCGGCAGCGCTGGCGGCGCGGCTGGTGGAGGAACTCGGACTAAAGGCCGAGATCGAGGCGCAGGCAGCCTAGCAGGCTGGCAGGCTGGCATTCGGCCAAAGGGCAGGCGCATCCTGAAAGCGGCAACGCTTGCCAAGCGCACCCGCCGTTGGCATATAATCTGGTCCGGGCGCCGGCAGGGCGCCCGCTCCCGCAAAAGCCAGCGCACCTGCCTGCCCGTACCGTACGGTGCCGAGCGATCCAGCCCGGCACCGCCAGTTCGTTGCAAGAACCACACCGTTGACCTTTTTTGCCGCCGCGGGAAACGGCATTGCAAAGGATATGACATGTGGCTCACAACGCTCAACACACCCGCTCGCCCTCCCAATAGCGACTTCCTGCGCCGCCATGCACGCAGGCTGCTGCGCCAGCTCCACGCCGAACAAGCCATGCAGGCGCTACCGGTAATCCGGCGCATCCACCGCGCGCAGGTACGCTCGCAAAGCGTCGCGGAACTCTACCGGCTGCGCCACACCCTGCAGCTCAAGCACTGCCTGCAACTGCTGGCGGCCGAACTGGGCTACGCCAGCTGGTCCGCATGCAAACGCGACATCGACGGCCGGCCCGCCAGGGTACTGGACCGCTACCGCCTCGACCTTGGACAGTTCGGCGACTACCAGCAACTCTGGTTCGCCGACCGGCAAGGCGCGCAGGCATGGCAAGCGTCCAACGGTGGTTACGTGGTGGCGTATGGCGAGCAGGCGGCGGTGCTGCTGACGGGCAACGCCCTGCCCGCGATGCGCGACTGACCGGGGGCCCGTATGGGGCGCCTCGGCGCCTACTTCGCCGCGGGGCGCCTTGCCAGCTGACGGTAGCGCGTCAGCGCCCATAGCGGGAAATAGGCCGTATAGCCGTGGTACTTCAGGTAGTAGATGCGGGGAAATCCCGGCGCGTTGTGCGAAGGATGCTGCCAAAGGCCGCTGCCAGCCTGGCAGTCCAGCAGGTAAGCAATGCCCTTGCGCACTGCGGGCGTATCCACCTCGCCCACGGCGAAGAGGGCCAGCAGCGCCCAGGCGGTGCAGTTGGGCGTGCTCTCGCCCCCATTGGTGCCGGCCAGCGAGTCATCGAAGTAGCTATCGTTGGTCTCGCCCCATCCGCCGTCGGCGTGCTGGCAGCGTAGCAGCCAGTCGACTGCCTTGCGGATATAGGGCTGGCGCACGTCCTCGCCCACCAGCGCCAGGCCCGCCAGCACACTCCAGGTGCCATAGATATAGTTGCTGCCCCAGCGTCCCCACCAGGCGCCGTCGGCGCGCTGGGTGCGGCGCAGATAGGCCACGCAGCGCGCGACGGCGGCGGCGTGCGCTTCGCGGTTTCCGCTCAGGCCGATGCATAGCAGCACACGCCCGGAAACGTCCTCGGTGGGCGGATCCAGCAGGGCGCCATGGTCGGCGAAGGGGATGCGGTTCAGGTACTCGCGATCGCAGTTGGCATCGAAAGCGCCAAAGCCGCCGTTGCGCGATTGCAGACCTACCATCCATTTCACGGCGCTCGCGACCGCGTCCTGGTAGCGCTCGGGCTGGCCGATCCGGCGCGCGTGCACGGCCAGCATGGCGGCTACCACGGCGCTGTCGTCGATGTCCGGGTAATAGGCGTTGGCGTACTGGAACGCCCAGCCGCCGGGCTGCACGGAGGCTGGCGCGTGCTTGCCCCAATCGCCGCGCAGGTCTCGCACCTGCCGCACTTCCAGCCAGTCGTAGGCGCGCTGCACCGCCTGCTGCGTGCGCGCGTCGGTGCCGGCGTGCTGCAAGGCCATGATGCTCCAGGCGGTATCCCACACCGGTGACAGACAGGGCTGGCAATAGGCCGAGCCGTCGGCGCGGCGCACCACGAGCTTGCGGATCGCGGCCAGGCAGGTAACGCGTGCCGGATCGGTCTTCGGCACGCCAAGCAGCGCCATCATCTCGTACCAGTACACCATCGGCGGAAAGATGCCACCCAGGCCATCCTCGCCGTTCATGCGCTCCACGCACCAGGCTTGCGCCCGGGCGATGGCCCGCCGGCGCACCGCGGCGGGAATCCACGGCTCGATCGTGCGTGCCAGCTTGTCGGCCACCAGAAAGGCCTTGCGCATCAGGCCCTCGCGGGAGAAATAGTGCCGCTCGCGCTCGGGCGGCGTGACGAACAGCTCGCTGACCCCGACAGCGTGCGGATTGATGGCCTTGGCCCGCAACGAGCACAGTACCGTCAGCGGCACCAGCGTGGAGCGCGCCCAGTAGGCCATCTTGTCCAGGTGCACCGGCGCCCAGCGCGGGAACAGGATGAGCTCGACCGGCACGAAGGGCGTGGCGCGCCAAGGCACCTGCCCGAACGTGGCCAGGAGGATGCGGGTGAAAACATTGGCCTTGGCGGCCCCGCCCTGCGCCAGGATGGCGCGGCGGGCCTGGGCCATGTGCGGGGCATCGGGGTCGTCGCCGGCAGCCTTCAGCGCGAAATAGGCCTTGACGCTGCATGACACGTCGAGCGCGCCGCCGTGGTACTGGTCCCAGCCACCATGACGGTCGTGCCGCTGGATGCTGCGCAGGTAGACCGCCATCGCCGCCTGCAAATCGGCATCGATTTCGTCCACGAAGTGCATCATGAGGATGTACTCCGCGGTAATGGTGGCATCGGACTCCAGCTCGAAGCACCAGTGGCCGTCGCGATGCTGGTGGCTCAGCAGGGCCTCGCGGGCCGCGTCGATGGCCCGGTGCAGATTCGCATCGGCGCCAGGGGTGGCGGCTGTGTCTTGCGTGGGCGCGCCGGCGTCCTGCCAGGTGCCGGGTTGCGCGTTTAGCCGGGTATTCAACTGGGTATTCAATTGCGAGTTCGGTCGTGCGTTCATTGCGGCTGGCGCCGTGTCATCTGATCCAGCTGACGCAGGACTTCCGCCCTCAGCCCGGGCTCCATCGACTGGCTGCCCAGCAGGTCGGCAAGCCACAGCCCGTCGGCAGCCAGGCGGCAAATCATCAGCCTCGCCGCCTCCGCCGCGGGCAGCGAATCGGGGCGTGTGATTTCGGCAATGCGTGGGGCCCAGCGATCGCGCGTATCGGCATCGGTCAGCATCAGCGCCAGCAGCAGATGCAGATAGCTGGCGGCGTCCTCGTTCCGCTCTTCCTGCAACGTCGCCCGCATATAGGCCCGCGCCGCGCGGCCCTCGGCCTGCGTGTCGCTGGCGATCGCAGCGGCCACATCGGTGTTGAAGGTCTCAACCGCATCGTCGAAGAGCGCGTCCAGCAGCGCCTGCTTATTGTGGAAATGATGCTGCAAGCCGCCCTTGCTGACGCCGGCACGCGCCGCCACCGCATCCAGCGTCACGGCGCGCAGGCCGGACTCGAGGGCGAGCTGGGCCGCGGAGTGCAATAGCTGCGGGCGCAGCACGTCGGGCTGCTTCTTTCGGCGGTGTGCTTGTGTCATGGACGCGGATCATACCATCCAGACGGATTGTTTTGAATCCGCTTGCACGGCATGCCAAGAACCGGATTCAGGATGAAGTCTCCTCGCGCCGGAGCAGACCTGCCGGAGCCGCTTCGCCGCCGCTCCGGATCGCCAGGGCGAGCGTCAGGGCGAACGCGCAACCAGCGCCCGCCCCTCGTCTCACACTCACTGTCCCCGCGTATTCCCCACGATCGGATCCATCCCGCTGCGCTCGATCTCCACCCGCGCCGCAGGCGAAGCCAGATAGCGAATCAACGCGCGCCCCGCCTCCGGATGCTCCGCCCCCACCGGCACGCCGGCGGCGAACGTGGTGATTTTCTGCAACGGCTCGGGAATCTTGCCGACAAAGCTGGCGCCCTTGACCGGCAGCAGCTCGCTGACCTGCTGCAGCCCGATCTGGTAATCGCCCTGCGCCACCACGCTGCCTACCGGTGTCTTCTCGATCTTGTGGGCTCGGCCCTTGACCTGCGCCTCAATGCCCAGCTTCTTGAACATCTCCGTCTCGACATACACGCCACTGGCGCTATCCGAGTAGGCAATGGACCTGGCATCCAGCAGGGTCTTGCGGAATGCGTCGACGGTGCTGATATCCGGCTTGGGCGCGCCCTCGCGCACCGACAGGCCGATGCGCGAGTCGGCCAGGTCGACCCGGCTGTCCGGCAGTACCTTGCCTTGCTTGATCAGGTCATCCAGCGCATAGGCCACCATGATCACCACGTCGGCATGCTCGCCGCGCGCGAGCCGGTTGGGAATGGCCTCGGGCGACTTGCCCATCGACGGGCCCCATGCGGTGGACAGCGTATTGCCGGTGGCCTTCTCGAAGCCCGGGCCGAGCGCCTTGTAAGCCGCGGTAAAGCCGCCCGAATTCATGACCTTGACCTCGTCGGCCAGCGCATTGCCGGCGGCCAGCGCCATGCTGGCGGCGCCGACCAGCAGAAGTGCCAGCCATGGCTGCTTGTGCTGCCGGGGGGGATGGGAAGGGGAAACAAGCTTGCGGGCTGCCTTGACGGGGTACGGCACGGCAATGGTCAGCATGGTCGGCGTGGTCGGCGTGGTCATATGCGCTCTCTGTGGGCATTGAAATGGGAATCGGCCTGCCCGCGTCAGTCTCCGCGGCGCAGGCCGACCATTCTATGCAAGCACCGCGCACGGCGATAATGCAATGTTTCTTGGCTTTGATCGGTTTTACGCATCAATGCCGGCGCCGCCTCCTCCGCCGTGCACCGATGTGGCCGCGCTCCTGCCGCGCCGTGTCACCGCCTGCCCGACCATGTCATACAGCGCTTGCGCATGCGCCGGCAACGTGCGCCCGCGGCGGCGCAGGATGCCCAGCGTGCGGGACACGGCTGGATCGCGCAGGGGGACCGCGACCAGCGTGGCGCGCTCGCCACCGGGCAGCGCCAGGCGCGGCACGGCCGCTACCCCCAGCCCGGCCTCCACCAGCGCCAGCACGCTGCTGACATGGCGCACCTCGTAGAAGGCGGCCGGCCGCAGCGGCAGCTCGGCCAGGGCAAGATCCAGCATCAGCCGGTTGCCGCTCGACTTGGCTAACGCTACCAGCGTATGTGCACCAAGTTCAGCCCATTTCACCGAACGGCGCCGGGCCAGCGGATGATCGTGGCGGCAAGCCAGTACGAAAGGATCGCGCAGCAAGGGCTCGAACAACAGGTCGGCCTCCTGCGTGCCGATGAAGTTCAGGCCAAAGTCCGCCTCGCCGCTGGCCACGCTGTGCAAGACGACGTTGGCGCCTTCGTCCACCATCTTGACGCGGACGTTGGGGAATTGCGCATGAAAACGCGCGATCACCGCCGGCAGGAAGTAATGCGCCGCCGACGGCACGCAGGCAACCGTCACTTCGCCTGAGCGCGTCGCGGCCGCGTCGCCGATGCCCATCAGCGAAGATTCGACTTCCGCCAGCAGCGCGCGCGCCTTGCCGACAAACTCCCGACCCACCACGGTCAGGGTGACACGGCGCGTGGTGCGCTCGAAGAGCCTGACATTGAGCGCCTGCTCCAGTTTGTCGATACGGCGCGACAGGGCCGGCTGCGACAGGCTGAGGGCCTCGGCGGCGGCGCGGAAGCCACCTTGCTCCACCACGGCCACCATCGCCTGCAGGTCGCCGAGGTCGAATCTGATCGGTTGCATTGTGTTCCAGGCTAAGGCGGTGATGAGGGGATCAGGCAGGCATTGATGCGCCCGGCCGATCAAAGCGCTCCACCCGGCATTCTAGCCGTCCGGCCCCGGCGCGTCCTCTCGCGCCGGCCTCCGGCAGGAGGTTGTCCGACACCCCACGTGCGTAGGTGAACGGGTGCAACGCCACTGAGGTATTCTCCCGAGCTTCGCCGCCAGGCCTGGCGAGACAACCCGCCTCATCCAGCCCCATCGCACCTCATCACGCCCACCCACTGCACCGGAGGAAATTTGCAGATGTCCGACCCGTTCGCCCTGCTAGCCGTTACGACGCTCCTTAGCGTCATGATGCTGGCGATCGTCTGGTCGCTGCGGCGCTGCGGCCAGCCGGGCGTGACGTTGTGGTGGCAAGCCAACCTGACGGCCATGGTCGCGCTGCTGCTGATCACACTGCGCGACAGGATCCCGGATGCGCTGTCGATCGTGGTGGCCAACGGCGCGCTGGCTTGGGGGCTGGCATTGTTTCATGCGGGCATCGCCCGTTTCTGCGGGCGGCAGCCACCCTGGCGCACGATGATCGCCGGCACCCTCGCCGTGGTGGCCGGCATCGTGACGTGGCGCTATGTATTCAATGATTTCAATACCCGCGTGGTCATCGTCTCGGCATTCCACGCCACATTCTGCGCCTGCGCAGGGTACGTGCTGGTGCGCTACCGCCCGCGCGCTCGCCCGGCCAGCCATTACCTGACCACCGCCGGGTTCGCCTTCTTCCTGTCGGCGGCGCATGCATTGCGGGGCGTGCTCTCTGCGCTCTCGATCATGGACCACCCTGCCACGACGAGCACGCCCGGATTGAATGCCGCCTTCCTGGTGCTCGGCGCACTGGCCATGCCGGGCCTCACCATGGGCGCCGTGCTGATGATCCACGACGCCATGGTGCGCCAGCTCGAGGCCGTGGCCAACACCGATTTCCTGACCGGCGTGATGTCGCGCAAGGCGTTCGAGAACGAGGCCGCGCGCGAGCTGGCGCGCGCCGGGCGCGGCGGCCCCGCGCCGGTGCTGCTCATCATCGACATCGACCACTTCAAGACGGTCAACGACACCTTCGGCCATGCCGCCGGTGATGCCGTGCTGGTGGAGTTCGCGCGCCTGGCCGCCGCCAGCCTGCGCGCGCCTGACAGCATCGGCCGCATGGGCGGCGAGGAATTCGTCGTGCTGCTGCCCGCCAGTTCGCTGGAAGCGGACCGCCCCGCCGCCGAGCGCATCCGCCTGCTGGCCGAAGGTAGCCGAGTCAGCGGCCCGTTTGGCACCGTGCGCTACACGGTGAGCGGCGGCTATGCCCGGTGGCACCCCGGCGAGAGCCTGGCGCAGCTCACCGCGCGCGCCGATACGGCGCTCTACATGGCCAAGCTATCGGGACGCAACCGCATGCTGGCGCATGTGCCTGCCCCGGCAGCGGACAGCGCCCCCGCCGAACTGGCCACTGGCAAACCTTGATCGACCCGCAAAGGCGGCCTCTAAGCCTGCAACGGCGTGCCCCGGTACGCCCCGGGCCGCAGCCCGGTCCAGCGCCGGAACGCGCGATGGAACGCACCCGGCTCGGCAAAACCAAGCTCGGCCGCGATTTCCGCCAGCGGACGACTGGAATGGCTTAGCGCTTCGATGGCCAGGTCGCGCCGCATCTCATCCTTCAGTTGCTGGTAGGTCCCGCCCTCCTCCATCAGCCGGCGCCGTAGCGACGATGACGACATATGCACGTCGTGCGCCAGGCGGTCGAAGGTGGGCCACTGCTCCGGCGGCTGCGCGCGCAACTGGCGCCGCACGCGCGCCATGATGCTGGTGCGGTCGGTGTATTTCACCACCACGTTGTGCGGTGCGTCGCGCAGGAAGGCCTTGAGGCTACGCTCGTCCTGGTGCACCGGCTGGTCCAGCCAGGCCGCGTCGAACACCAGCGCCGTGGCCGGCTGGCCGAACGCCAGGTGGCGCGAGTACATCAGGCGGTACTCGGCGCTATAGGCCGGCTCCGGATAGCTGAACGCCGCCAGCAGCACGGGCACCCGCCGGCGCAGCAGCCAGCTCATCAGCCCGTGCAGCATGATCAGCATGGTCTCCTGCGCGAACACGCTCGGCGGCTGGCTTGAGGTGGCCGTGAGCACCAGCGCAGCCCGTGCGCGCTTGCCAGCGCCAGGCTCACCGCCCACGCCTTCGCGCTCCAGCCGCACGCCGATATCGTCCAGCAGCAAGCCGAAATAGCGCACCACTCTTTCCAGGCCCTGCGCCAGCGTCTTGCTGCCCACGATGGCGTGGCACAGCATGGCAAAGCTGCCGCACTTCATGCGGCGCGAGTCCTGGCCAAAGAACTCATCGTCCAGCGCGGCGGCCACCTCCATCCACAACGCGCTATAGCTTGCCGCCGACACGCGCGCCTGCGGCACCGCCAGCAGCGCGGGCACGATGCCCGCCGCCTGCAGCACCGGCTCTGGCGCGATGCCGCGCGCGCGCAAGCCCGCGATGGCGTGATGCACGAAGCAGATGGCGACGCTGTGTTTTTCCATGGAAAGGCAAGGATCTGGAACGGATGGCTTGCTGGCCCAGGCTTGCCGGCAGTGGCAAACGAGTTCAGCAAGGTTGGCGGATTCTGGCATAGGAGCGCCTCGCCTGTCTTCCTACACTTGCTGCCAACACTCCCGCCCAGTGCGGGCCACCAGACCGCCAGCCTCACCCGGATCGCGTGCCCCCACGCCAATCCCGGCCCAACCCGAGCCGCCATGCACCACGAATATAGCGAACAGCAAGCCATGATCCGCGACACCGCGCGCGCCTTCGCCAGCGAGCGCCTGGCGCCCTGCGCTGCCGAGTGGGACCGTGCCGGCCAGTTGCCGCCGGAGGTGGTGGCGGAGATGGGCGCGCTCGGGCTGCTCGGCATGATCGTGCCGGAGGAATGGGGTGGCACGTATACCGACTACATCGCCTACGCGCTGGCCATCGAGGAAATCGCCGCAGGCTGCGCCGCCTGCGCCACCCTGATGAGCGTGCACAACTCGGTGGGCTGCGGCCCGATCCTGCACTACGGCACGCAGGCGCAAAAAGAGCGCTACCTGCCGCGCCTGGCCAGCGGCGAGATCATTGGCGCGTTCTGCCTGACCGAGCCGCAGGCCGGCTCGGAAGCGCACAACCTGCGCACCCGGGCGCACGCCACGGACAATGGCTGGGTACTATCCGGCAGCAAGCAGTTCGTCACCAACGGCCAGCGCGCAGGCGTGGCCATCGTGTTTGCCGCCACCGAGCCGGCACAAGGCAAGCGCGGCCTGTCGGCCTTCGTGGTGCCCACCGATACGCCCGGCTTCTCGGTGCACACGCCCGAGCGCAAGATGGGCATCCGCGCCTCCGACACCTGCGCCATCACGCTGGACGACTGCCACGTGCCGCACGACGCCCTGCTCGGCGAACCCGGCGAGGGACTGCGCATTGCCCTGTCAAACCTGGAGGGCGGGCGCATCGGCATTGCCGCGCAGGCACTCGGCATCGCCCGCTCGGCCTTTGAGGCCGCCTGCCGCTACGCCGCCGAGCGCGTGCAGTTTGGCCGCCCGCTGCGCGAGCATGCGCCCATTGCCAACATGCTGGCCGACATGGCCACCGAGCTCAACGCGGCACGCCTGCTGGTGCACCGTGCCGCGCATATGCGCACGGCCGGCCAGCCCTGCCTGTCGGAAGCCTCGCAGGCCAAGCTCTATGCCTCCGAACTGGCCGAGCGCGTGTGCTCCAAGGCGCTGCAGATCCATGGCGGCTACGGCTACCTGGAAGACTACCCGGTCGAGCGCCATTACCGCGACGCCCGCATTACGCAGATCTACGAAGGCACCAGCGAGATCCAGCGCATGCTGATCGCCCGCACCCTTTGAGCCGATTGCCCGACCACTTTCCTGCCTTGCACCACCCACACATAGAACCGACGGAGACCACCCCATGAGTGCCCAGACCCCCAACGCCGCCGTGCCCATCGTCAAGCTGTTGATCAACGGCGAGTGGGTGGAGTCCGCTGCCACCGAATTCCGCCCCGTGGTCAATCCGGCCACCCAGCAGGTGCTGGCGCAGGTGCCGCTGGCCACCGCGGCCGAGGTCAATGCCGCCGTGGGTGCCGCGCACCGCGCCTTTGCCACGTGGCGCCACACACCGCTGGGCGCGCGCCTGCGCATCATGCTCAAGTACCAGGCGCTGATCCGCGAGCACAGCAAGCGCATCGCCGCCATCCTCACCGCCGAGCAAGGCAAGACCCTGGCCGACGCCGAAGGCGACATCTTCCGCGGGCTTGAAGTCGTGGAACACGCGTGCTCGATCGGCACGCTGCAACAAGGCGGCTTTGCCGAGAACGTGGCCGCCACCGTCGACACCTACACCCTGCAGCAGCCGATTGGCGTGTGCGCCGGCATCACGCCGTTCAACTTCCCGGCCATGATCCCGCTGTGGATGTTCCCCATGGCGATCGTGTGCGGCAACACCTTCGTGCTCAAGCCCTCGGAGCAAGACCCGCTGTCCACCATGGAACTGGTCAAGCTGGCCATCGAGGCCGGCGTGCCCGCCGGCGTGCTCAACGTGGTCCATGGCGCGCGCGAGGTAGTGGACGCGCTGTGCACGCACCCGGACATCAAGGCGGTTTCCTTCGTCGGCTCCACCGCCGTGGGCACCCACGTCTACAACCTCGCAGGTGCGCACGGCAAGCGCGTGCAATCGATGATGGGCGCCAAGAACCACGCCGTGGTGCTGCCCGACGCGCACCGCGAGCACACGCTCAACGCGCTGGCCGGCGCAGCCTTCGGCGCCGCCGGCCAGCGCTGCATGGCGACCTCGGTAGCCGTGCTGGTCGGCGCCGCGCGCGAATGGCTGCCCGAACTGGTGGCCAAGGCCGCCACGCTCAAGGTCGGCGCCGGCAACGAGCCCGGCACCGACGTATGCCCGGTAGTATCCGTCGCCGCCAAGCAGCGCGTGCTCGGCCTGATCGAAGCCGGCGAACGCGAAGGCGCCACGCTGGCGCTCGATGGCCGCAACGTGCAGGTAGCCGGCTACCCGGAAGGCAATTTCATCGGCCCGACCGTGTTTGCCGATGTCACCACCGAGATGTCCATCTACACCCAGGAAATCTTCGGCCCGGTGCTGGTAGTGATCGGCGTCGACACGTTGGACGAAGCCATTGCCCTGGTCAACCGCAACCCCTTCGGCAACGGCACCGGCGTATTCACGCAAAGCGGCGCGGCCGCCCGCAAGTTCCAGAGCGAGATCGACGTCGGCCAGGTCGGCATCAACATCCCCATCCCGGTACCCGTGCCCTACTTCAGCTTCACCGGCTCACGCGGCTCCAAGCTCGGCGACCTCGGCCCCTATGGCAAGCAAGTGGTGCAGTTCTATACGCAGACGAAGACCGTCACCGCAAGGTGGTTTGACGACGCAACGGTAAACGACGGGGTGAATACGACGATCAGCCTGCGCTGACCGGCACGCATCGCCTTCGGCCAGCGCCCGCCCTCTCCCCCGGCCCCTCTCCCACAAGTGGGAGAGGGGAGCCAACCAGCGCCAAGATCAACCACTGTGGTAGCCGTGTTTCCCGCCCGAAGGGCGGGAAACACCCCAACGCGATGCGAAGCGAGCCGTCAAGGTTCACCTATGCCGTATGGGGCGCCTCGGGCTTCGGCGAAAAGAGCGGAAAAGAGGGACCCATGTCTGAGTATCGCCTTAAGGCGATGCGAGTTTGGGTCCCGGCCGCTCTTTTCGCCGAAGCCCGAGGGGGTAGTCGCCCCATCCGGCGCGCCTTCTTTGCCTACTTTCTTGGCAAGACAAGAAAGTAGGTCGCCGCGCCGCAGGCGTGGTGAAACTGCAGTTGCAGTTAAGCGGTTGCCACAACCACCAAACACCAAACACCAAGATCAAGGACCCAACATGCACATAGCCTTCATCGGCCTAGGCAACATGGGCGCCCCCATGGCCCGCAACCTGCTCAAGGCAGGCCACACCCTGACCGTATTCGACCTCAACCCCGCCGCCCTGTCAGCCCTGCAAGCCGACGGCGCAGCCGTAGCCCCCTCCGCCCGCAAGGCCGCCGCGCAAGCCGACTTCGTCATCACCATGCTGCCGGCCGCCGCCCACGTCCGCGCCACCTACCTCGGCCCGGAAGGCGTCCTTGCCGGAGTGCGGCCCGGCGTACCGCTAGTGGACTCCAGCACCATCGACCCGGCCACCATCCGCGCACTGGCCGTCGAGGCCAACCAGCAAGGCAACCCGATCGCCGACGCTCCCGTCTCCGGCGGCACCGGCGGCGCGCAGGCCGGTACGCTGACGTTCATGGTCGGCGCCGAACCAAGCCTGTTCGAACAACTGAAACCGGTGCTGTCCGGCATGGGCCGCAACATCGTCCATTGCGGCGACACCGGCACCGGGCAGGTCGCCAAGATCTGCAACAACCTGATCCTCGGCATCTCCATGATCGGCGTGTCGGAAGCCATGGCACTCGGCGTCAAGCTGGGCATCGACGCCGGCGTGCTGGCCGGGATCGTCAACACCTCCACCGGCCGCTGCTGGGCCGCCGACACCTGCAACCCTTACCCGGGCGTGATCGAGACCGCGCCGGCATCGCGCGGCTACAGCGGCGGCTTTGGCGCGGACCTGATGCTCAAGGACCTGGGCCTGGCCACGGATGCCGCCCGCAGCGTGCGGCAACCGCTGTTCCTCGGGGCGCTGGCCCAGCAGATCTACCAGGCGGTGAGCCAGGCCGGCGACGGACAGCTCGACTTCTCGGGCGTGATCCGCCAGTACCTGGCCCAAGAGGAGCGGCAAGCATGATCGAGCACGTCATCGACGGGCATATCGCCCGCCTCACCCTCAAGCGCCCGCCCGCCAATGCGTTCAACGCCGAAGGGCTGGCACAGTTGCAGCAACTGGTGGCCACGCTGAATGCGGACACGCGCGTGCGCGCCATCGTGATCACCGGCGACGGCAGCCGCTTCTTCAGCGCCGGCGCCGACCTCAATGGTTTTGCCGACGGCGATCGCGCCCACGCGCGGCTGATGGCGCAACGCTTCGGTGCCGCCTTTGAGGCGCTGCAAAACGCACGCCCCCTGGTGATCGCGGCGATCAACGGCTATGCCATGGGTGGCGGGCTGGAATGCGCGCTGGCCTGCGACGTGCGCATTGCCGAGGAACAGGCCCAGATGGCGCTGCCGGAAGCCGCCGTCGGCCTGCTGCCGTGTGGCTGCGGCACGCAAACCCTGCCCTGGCTGGTGGGCGAGGGTTGGGCCAAGCGCATGATCCTGGCCAACGAGCGCATCGATGCCGCTACCGCGCTGCGCATCGGGTTGGTGGAAGACATGGTGCCCACGGGCCAGGCGCTGGACGCGGCGCTGCGGCTGGCCGAGCGCGCCAGCAATGTGAGCCCGCGCGCGGCTGCCTACAGCAAGCAGCTGGTGCACCTGGCGCGCCAGGGCGTGCCACGCGGCCCGGCGCTGGCGCTGGAGCGCGAGCGCTTTGTCGACCTGTTCGACGGCGAGGACCAGCGCGAAGGCGTCAACGCCTTCCTGCAAAAACGTGCGCCGCAATGGCGCAATGCCTAGGAGCCACGCCATGCGCCTGAACCCGAACGATGCCGCCCAGGACCGCCCCGCAGCCGCGCCGAGCGCCGAAGACGAAGTGCGCTTCGATGAGATCAACGGTATCGGCCTGATCACGCTCAACCGGCCGCGCCAGTTGAATGCCTTGTCCTACCCGATGATCGGCCTGCTCGATGCACAGCTTGCCGCCTGGGCCGTGCGCGACGACATCGCCGCGGTGGTGCTGCGCGGCGCGGGCCCCAAGGCGTTCTGCGCTGGCGGCGACATTCGCGCGCTGTACGACAGCTTCCACGCGGGTACGGCGCTGCACCGCCAGTTCTTCGTGGACGAGTACCAGCTTGACTACCGCCTGCACTGCTACCCCAAGCCGGTGGTGGCGCTGATGGATGGCATCGTCATGGGCGGCGGCATGGGCCTGGCGCAGGCCGCGCACCTGCGCGTGGTCACCGAGCGCTCGCGCGTGGCCATGCCGGAAACCGGTATCGGCCTGGTGCCGGATGTGGGCGCGAGCCATTTCTTGTCGAAGCTCCCGCTGGCCCTGGCGCTCTATGTCGGGCTGACAGGCGTGACGCTTGGCGCTGCCGATACGCTGCTGTGCAAGCTGGCCGACATCGCCGTGCCTGCCGCAAGCCTGGAGCACTTCGAGCAGACGCTGGCGGCCATCAACCGGACAGGCGACGTGCTGGCGGACCTGCGCGCCGCGCTGCAGGCAACGCCTGCCGCCAGCGCGCCGGCGGCGCCGCTGCAGCCGGTGCTGCCTGCCGTGCTGAGGCATTTCCGGGCAGACGCCAGCGTGGGTGGCCTGCTCGACAGCCTGGCCGCGGAATCCGACCCGGCCTATGCCGACTGGGCCGCGCGCACGCTCGAGATCCTGCGCGGGCGATCGCCGCTGATGATGGCGGTCACGCAGGAACTGCTGCTGCGCGGCCGCGACCTGGATCTTGCCGATTGCTTCCGCATGGAGCTCGGCGTGGTGTCGCACGCGTTCACGCAAGGCGATTTTATCGAGGGGGTGCGCGCGCTGATCGTCGACAAGGACAATGCGCCGCGCTGGCGCGTGAAGGCTGCGAGCGAGGTCAGCGAGGCCGTGGTGCAGTCGTTCTTCGACAGCCCTTGGCCGCGTGAGTCCCACCCGCTGGCCATGCTTGGCCGATCAGGGCATGCCTGATGGTTGCACGCCGGCATGGCGCCGGCGTGTGGTCACGTGCATGCGAATAAAACCACGCACTCAGTCCTTGGGCTTCGGCACGTGGCCGTGCGGCTGGTGCTCGTCCACCGGCACCTTCACCAGCCCGTCCGCGCGGAACATCGCCTTGATGCCGCGCACCGCCTGGCGGATGCGCGCTTCGTTCTCGATCAGCGCGAAGCGCACGTACTCGTCACCATAGTCGCCAAAGCCGATGCCGGGCGAGACGCAAACCTTGGCCTTGGCCAGCAGTTGCTTGGAGAATTCCAGCGACCCCAGCGCGCGATACGGCTCGGGGATGCGCGCCCAGATATACATTGACGCCTTGGGAATCTCCACCGGCCAGCCGGATTCGATCAGCCCGCGCGCCAGCACGTCGCGGCGCGTCTGGTAGTGCGCGGCAATCTCCTTCACGCATTGCTGGTCGCCTTCCAGCGCGGCAATGGCGGCCACCTGCAGCGGGGTAAACGTGCCGTAGTCGTGATAGCTCTTCATGCGCGTGAGCGCGGCCACCAGATCCGGGTTGCCCACCATGAAGCCGATGCGCCACCCCGCCATGTTGTAGCTCTTGGACAGCGTGAAGAACTCCACGGCAATGTCTTTCGCCCCTTCCACCTGCATGATCGACGGCGCCTTCCAGCCATCGAACACGATGTCGGCATAGGCCAGGTCGTGCACCACGAAGATATCGTGCTTGCGCGCCAGCGCGATCACGCGCTCGAAGAAGTCCAGCTCCACGCATTGCGCGGTGGGATTCGACGGAAAGCCCAGCACGATCATCTTCGGCTTGGGATAGCTGCCGCGAATGGCGCGTTCCATCTCGGCGAAGAAGTCCACGCCCGGCACCAGCGGCACAGAACGGATATCGGCCCCGGCAATCACGGCGCCATAGATATGGATGGGATAGCTCGGGTCGGGCACCAGCACGGTGTCGCCGCGATCGAGCGTGGCCAGCATCAGGTGGGCCAGCCCTTCCTTGGAGCCGATGGTGACAATGGCCTCGGTGTCCGGATCGATCTCGACGTCGTAGCGCTCGCGATACCAGTGCGAGATGGCGCGGCGCAGTCGCGGGATGCCCTTGGAGGCGGAGTAACCGTGGGTATCTGGGCGCTGTGCGGCTTCGGTAAGCTTGGCAACGATGTGCGGCGGCGTGGCGCCGTCCGGGTTGCCCATGCTCATGTCGATGATGTCTTCGCCACGGCGGCGCGCCGCCATTTTCAGCTCGGCGGTGATATTGAAGACGTACGGGGGAAGACGATCGATACGCGCGAAGCGGCGCTTGCCTGCGGAGGCTGACATGGATTTTCCTTGAACGTAAGCGCCCGGAACCGTCCGAGCGACGCTGCCAGCCGTTGGTGCGGCTGACCGGAAAGATCTTAGCGGCGAATACCGGCCGCGTCTACGGCTTTTGCAAGCTGGGCAGCGGCACCGCTACGCACCGGGCACGCCGGCCGTGCGGATCAGGGCATCGATCTCGCTTTCATGCACGATGGCCGCGCCGGACTGACTACAACGCGTCCTCGCCGACCTTCTTCACCACCGCATCGTCGGGCCCGAGCAACCGGCCATCCTCGGCACGCACCTCGAGCGGCCGCACGGGCTTGCCAGCCTTGCTGTCCACCAGCACGGAATGCGGCTCGCCAGGGCCATAGAAGAACGATTCGCCCCACTGCCGCAAGCCCACCACCACCGGGAACAGCGCGCGGCCTTTCGGCGTCAGCACATATTCCTGGTAGGCGCTGCCGTCGGAGGCCGGCACCTGCTCCAGGATGCCGTGCGCCAGCAGCGTGCGCAGCCGGTCGGCGAGGATGTTCTTGGCCAGGCCAAGGCTGCGCTGGAACTCGCCAAAGCGCCGCAAGCCGTCGAAGGCATCGCGCACGATCAGCAGCGACCACCAGTCGCCGATCACATCGAGCGAGCGGGCCACGGGACATGCGGCGCCTTCCAGGCTGGTTCGCCGGACCATAGTGCAACTCCGTTTCACCCGCCAGATGCAGAGCGCCGCGGAATGCGGCGCCAACGGCGAGCCGGTTGCATTGTAAAACCAGTTGATCCGGCCTTCAAGGCTTGACTGCCCCCGGCATGCGCCGCTCAGTCGTCGATGTTCTCGTGCACGGCGGCGGCGCCGGCCTTCCAGTAGCTGGCTGCGCGGATGCGGCCCTTCTCGATGCCGCGCTCGCCCACCAGGTACTGACGCACGGCGCGAATCGACGCGGCCTCGCCAGCCGCCCAGACATAGCCCTCGCCGGGCGGCAGCGTGACCTCGCGCAAGGCTTGTTCCAGCAGCCCGGTGGCGCTATCTGCCGGTGCGCTGTCGCGGTGCTGCCAGCGGATCTCCACATCGGCGCGGCTGGGCAGCGGGATTTCGGCGGCGGCGTTGTCCACCGCAAGTACCACCAGCGCGCGCACGCCGGACGGCAACTCACCGAGGCGGCGGCCGATGGCAGGCAGCGCGGTTTCGTCACCCACCAGCAGGTGCCAGTCGAAGCCCTCGGGAATCACGAACGACCCACGCGGGCCGCCCACGCCGAGATACTGGCCGGGCGCAGCCTGCGCGGCCCAGGTGGAGGCGGGGCCGTCGCCATGCAGCACGAACTCGATATCGAGCTCGCCGGCGGCGGCATCGTAACGGCGCGGCGTGTAGTCGCGCGCGGCGGGCTTCGGCTGGCCTTCGGGAAACACAGGGCCGTTGGGGCCAAGCTCCGGCAGCGCGGGCTTGCTTTGCCCCGGTGCGGGGAAGAACACCTTGATGTGGTCGTCGAAAGACGCGGAGACAAAGCCCTTCAGGTCTTCGCCCGCCAGCGTCACTCGCAGCAGTTGCGGCGACACCGCCTGGGTACGCACCACTTGCAGCAAGCGCATCTTGAGTTCATGGCGAACGCGTTGCACGGTGAGGTCGCGAGTAGTCATGGATTTCCTGGTTGGCGGGAATGAGGGGAATGAGGAATACGGAATGTGGAGTGTCGGGATGCGGGTCAGCACTAGGCACCCTGGCCGCCCGGGCCGGCGTTGATCTCGGCGGTTGCCCGCGCCAGGATGGCGGCGATGCGGCGCTGCTCGTCCGGCGTGGCATCGGTGCGCAGCAGCAGCGCCCGCTTGAGCGCCACGCGCGCCTCGACAAACTCGGGCAGCCAGCCGCCCGCGCCTTCGCGCTCGTCGGCGGCTACGCCCGCCGCGCCCTGCTCGGCGGCTTCACCCGACAGCGCGCGCCGCACCCATTCCATCTTGCGCGCCACGTGCTTGAGCTTGTTGAGCATCAGGGCCAGCCGCTCGCGGTTGGCGTCGAGATGGGCCAGGCCCGGCCCCGCCAGCTGATAGCGTTTTTTGTTGCCCTCGGTGTCCACCGTGGCGTAGCCAAGTTCTTCAAGGAAGGTCAGGGCCGGATAGACCATGCCCGGACTGGGCTTGTAGAAGCCATTGGTGCGGGCCTCCAGCGCCTTGATCAGCTCGTAGCCATGGCTGGGCTTCTCTTCCAGCAAGGACAGCAGCATGAGTTGAAGATCGTCCGAACTGAACTTGCGGCCGCGCCGCCAGCTATCGCCGTCGCCGTCGAAACCATCGCCACCGCCGCCAAAGAAGCCGCCGGGGCCGCCGCCGTGGTGGTGGCGGCCAATGGCATGGCGGCCATGGCGCTCGCCGTGGTGCGAGGAATCCGAGGAATGAGAGGAAAAATGGGAAGACAGATGGGCAAGCATGTGATGGCTAAGCCTGCCCAGAAGGGGGTGGTGACGCATCGTCGCGGCTCCTACGTATCGAAAAACATATCTTAAGATATATATCGTACGTAAGGATGTCAAGGCGATATTTTCGGGCGGGTCCGGGAACTGTTGACCATCTGCGCCGCGCGGAAGCGGCGCCCGGGCCTTGCAGGCCAGCCCGGATGTCACGGGACGGCTGGAGGAGCAGCGCCGGGCGCGCGCCGCGGGGTAGGGGTTCGGACAAGCGCCTCACCAGCCGAGCAGCGGTGGCGCGGGCGGCCACAGTGTTGGCGGCGGTGGCGGCCGGCGCATGGGCGGATTCCACGGCTTTCACCGCTAGCCCCCGCGCCACAAGAAAAATCCCGCGGCCACGCAGCGCCGCGGGATCACTGTCGATGCCAACGCGCCTTACGACTTCGGCGGCGACGTCACCACAATCGAGATGACCTCGCGATAGACGAGCTTGGCCAGGCGGCCCGCCTTGAGCTTGCCCAGGTCGATGCCGGGGTCCTGGACTTTCACCGTGCGCAGCGTCTCGCGCGGGCCACGGAAGGTCACGGTACGGTTCTTCGCATCGACCTTGGTGATCTCCGCCGTCACCGTGGTTGTGATCTCGCGCGCAAAGCCAGGCTTGTCGCCCTCGCCAGCGCGCGCGGTGCGCTCCACCGACTCCGCCAGCGCCGTGTCCTTGCTGTCGACCGGCTCCAGCATGGTGACCACGGCCGCCGCGCGGGTCAGCGTGACCATGTCGCCCTTCTTGATCTGCTTGAAGTTCTTGACTTCGTCGCCGCCGATCAGCTCGGCGACATTGCCGCGCGGGCCTTGCACCAGCACCGCCTTCGATTCCGGATCGATCGAAACGATGCGCCCGGAGACCACGGTTTCCTCCGCCATGCCGACGGGGCCCGGCGGCGCGGCGTGGACGAGCGGTGCGAAAAGCATGGCCGCGCCAAGGAGGCTCAGCGCGTGCAGGGAACGGGAAATCAACCGACGATTAGGCATGGCTGTCCTGACAAGTGAAAAAGCGTGGATACGAAATTACTCGGAGGCCACCGGGGCACGCGGCACGCAGCGGTACTTCGGAGTTGAACATAGCGCGCAATGGCGCCACGCGGCATGCCTGTTGAAAGATTTCATATCGGATGGGGTAGAAAGTGAAATCAGCCGAAAGTGCCGCCCGACTCACCCGTCCCGGACATCAAGTTCGCCATGAGAGTTAATTCACACGGCGAGATCTTTCACTTCAATTCGTGCCCCGCTTCGCTAACGTCAGGCGGTCTGTCCAGCCTCCATCGGCCGGATTCATTTTCCTTAAGTCTCGGCGCGAACAGTCTGTATTGCCTTTTGCCAACGGCGTGGACTAAGTTAGCGGCAAGGTGGCAGGCCAGCCCTTCTGGCGCAGGCGACGGCATGCATTGTTTCACGCACATTGTTGCCTGCTGCCGTGCCTTGCCACAGCCGTTTTCGACCTTCCGCCAAGGACCGCGCCATGACCCAGCACCCTTTGCTCCGCACCACGCTACTCTGCGCCGCCCTGCTCGCCCCGCCGGCACCCGCGTTCGCCTACCTGGACACCTTCGTCCACGGCATGGTCATCGGCAACATGAGCCAGAAGGAATCAGCTTCGCTCGCCCAGAGCGTAAGCAAGGTGCTGAATGACGGCACCGACGGCACCATGGCGTCCTGGACGTCCCCGGCGGAAGCCAGGCGCAAGCCGATCGAAGGCCAGCTGACGCCACTGCGCAGCAAGACCGACAAGGGCCAGTCCTGCCGGCAACTAAAGATGCAGCTCAGGCGGGCGGACCAGGAAGACAACTGGACGGGCTGGTTCTGCAAGCAAAGTGACGGCCGCTGGCGCTCGCGCCAGGTCGCCGACGATTGAGCCATCGCCAGGAGTGCTTATATCCATGCATTCCCGATGATCGAGAACTACAACACGAAACCGCAGCACCACGGTCAAGCCTACGGGCCGAGCGAGGCGGCGATGAATGGCACGTGGAAGCTGCCACCGCTGACACCCGCTGCGGACTGACCTATCCCTCTCCATTCGTCGATCGACGCCGCACCATGCGGATCCCTCAGGTTCTCCTCAGGTTCTCAATTCAACCAGGATCTGCTCGGCAAGATAATCGCAGGGAGGTCGCGCGGACCGGGAGCTGCGGGCGAGGACGATCTCGAGTTCGGCCAGTGGCGGCAAGCCGTCGCTCTGGGATAGCTGAACCAGATGCCCCGGCACACTGCATCTTGCCAAGGGGGCTACCGCAAGCCCCGCTTCGACCATGCTGACAAGGCCCAGCAGGCTCGGGCTTTCGTAGGACATGCGGTATTTGATGTTCTCCCGCTGCAGCGCGCTGATGGCATTGGCGCGCGCCGTGCTGCCATGGGCGAAAACGGCAATGGGCAGCGGGCGCTCGTTCCACACTTTCCTCGCGGCCGACCCGACCCAGACCATCGGCTCGAACCGGATGAATTCGCCGGCGATACCCTTGGCTTTGGTCAGGCAGGCCAGGTCGAGCGTGTTGTCCTTGAGCAATGGCACGAGCGCACTGCTAGGCATGCCGATCACCCGGATCTCCACACGCGGGTGCGCCACCGCGAATTGCCTGAGGACCGACGGCAGCAACGATGAGGCGTAGTCGTCAGGCACGCCGATGGTGACGCGTCCCTTCATCTCCGGACGCACGATCGACGCCCACGCCTCCTCCCGCATCGCGAGCATGCGACGGCCATAGTCCAGCAGCGTCTTTCCCTCGGCGGTAATCGTCACGTGCCGCGTGGTCCGCACGAACAGCGGCTTGCCCAGCGAGTCCTCAAGCGCCTTGATCTGCATGCTCACCGCCGACGCGGACCGGTGTACGGTCTGCGCCCCCCGCGCAAACGAGCCGGTGTCGGCGACCGCCACCACCATCTCAATGACGTCCAGATCGAGCTTTTTCATATTAATCAGAAAATCTGAACAAAAACCTCAGTTTAACCCGTTTTACTCGGCCACTCACCAAGTGGATACTGCAGTCGTTGACCACTGGGGAACCCCGAAAATGCACGGTACGGAATCGATCTACGGATTTTTAGCGGTTGGGGGCATGCTAGCCGTGACGCCTGGCCCGAACATGGTCTACGTGATGTCACGCTCCATTGCGCAAGGACGCAAGGCCGGGCTCGTGTCCCTCGCTGGCGTCATGCTCGGATACCTTTTCTATATGTTTGGCGCGGCGTTTGGCATCACGGCATTTTTCCTGAGCGTGCCCTACGCCAGCAGCATCCTGGGCACGGTGGGCGCTGCCTATCTGTTCTACCTGGCGTGGCAGGCCGTGAAGCCTGGCGGCCGCTCCCCGCTGGAAGTCCGCGACCTGCCCCACGAACGCCCCCGACGGCTGTTCGCGATGGGCGCCACCACCAGCCTGTTGAATCCCAAGCTGGCGATGACCTTCCTGTCAGTCCTGCCGCAGTTCATCAACTATCGGAACGGCAACGTCCTCGAGCAATCGCTCGTGCTCGGTTCCTCGTTGATTATCGCGTTCGCCACCGTCAACGGCACCGTGGCAATCTGCTCTGGCGGCATGGCAACGCTCCTGTCCCGCCGGCCGGGGCTCCTGCTGGCCCAGCGCTGGGCCATGGGCGCGGTTCTGCTTGTGCTGGGCGCGAACATGATGATCGACGCCCGAAGGCTGGCGGGAATTGGCTGACTCTGGCGGTTGCCTGCCACTGCCAGCGCATCCCCCCCCCCCGTAGCAGACCTCCGCGTCAGGTGTGTGCGAGCACATTGATCAGTTTGCCAAATGGGTCGCGAACATAGAAGCGCCGTACGCCCCATGGTTCGTCGACCGGGCCGTACTCGATGGGAATCCCTGCCGCCTTCACACGCTCAAGTGCGGCGACAATGTCGTCCACTTCGATCGATAGATCCGGCGTCGGCGTATCCGATCCTCCTTGCGAGGCGAAGCTAATCTGCGCTTCCATCCTTTCCGGCGACCCGTACGTGGCAATCCAGCCATGATCCATCAGCAGGTCGAGACCCAATACTCCCTCGTAGAAGTCCTTCGCGTCGCCTACGGCTTGCGTGCTGATATTTGCAACGATGCGTTTGACTTTCATTGCGGCCCCAATAAGCGTGTGAAGGGAAATATGGCGGGACACTACCATGCGGCATCGAGCACGCCCTCGCCCGGCAGCAGGCGCGCATGCTGGTGAGTTTGGCAAACTTGGGCAGCGGTTTCTGGCTAAATGGAGACGTCCTGCATGCTCTGGCCGTAGGCGTGCACCGGGCCGCCATCCGGGAAGTTGGCGTCACGATCGGCATTGCGATTGACGAAGCCCTGGGCGAGCCGCAGGGCGCCAGACTGCTCTGTTGTCTCTCTCTGCCCCGCGGCAACGTCGACCGAGCTCGCCAGATCATTGATAATGCGACCACTGAAGACTGCTGAAATTGAGGCTGCATTGTGGGTTACGACGTTTACATCACCCGCAAGTCAAATTGGTTTGACGAAAGGGGCTCCGATATTGATATTGAGGAGTGGAAGGGCCTGGTTCAGGCCGATCCGGATATGCGCCTGGATGGCAACGCGAGTGTGGCCCTCAAGGATGGGAGCACCTTGCGGGTAGAAAGCGATGGGTTGGCTGTTTGGAGCGCCTATTCGGGAAACGGCAATGGTGGAAACATGGCTTGGCTCGATTTCCAGCAGGGCAACGTGGTAGTCAAGAATCCGGATGGCGAGATTCTAGGCAAGATGTGGCAGTTGGCGCAGAGGCTCAACGCGAAAGTACAAGGCGACGATTGCGAGCTTTATGACGCCGACGGTCATGTAATCGGCTAGCTCCGAGCCGGAGAAGTCACTAGTGGCGAACAAGCTCGAACCGCTTGCAGCCGTCCCAACCGGCGCGTTCTCGCCCCATTTCGCCCGGCCAATAGAACCAGAGCAAGGCCCGAAATTCGGCCCTTCCGGTCACGCACCTCACAACGCTGCAGCGTGCACAAGCCCCGTACTTGCGCGACAAGGAAAATGGCAAGGCACACAACGCTGATGACGTGATCCGTGCTCTTGTCGCCAGGGCACACTTCAGCGGCCCAAAGGCGGCCGACGCGCTACGATCCGCTACAGTATCGAGACAGCCGCATGACACTGGTACAGATGAACCACCACCCGCAACCGCATCGAGCACAAGATCTCCTCACCTCCTATTACTGGAGCGGCGACGCGATCCGCAGTCGATGCGTCAGTGGCATCGTGCTATCCGGCACGGTCGACGTGCCCGTGCCCCCTGCACGCCTGCTTGCCGATTGGGCCAGGGAGATATCGTCCAGCCTGGTCCTGGAACCCGGGGATGTCGAGGCCATGCCTTTGGCGCGAGCGCGAGCGCGCTGGCCGGACTACGCGCGCTGCGTGCAGGCGGTGTCCGATTGGGCTTGCGCGCTTGGACTGCCCGGGGTGCTTGCCGCCAGCGACGTAGCCCTCATGGCCTGCCGCGGCGCGAGGTATCACCATGACGGCGCGCAGTATGGCGGTGCGGCCTTTTGCAATCTCTTCCTGAGCGAAGACAGGGGCCAGGACTTGCATTTTCCCTCGCTGGGCCTTCGAATCCCCCTGTCCCGGGGTACGGCTGTGATATTCGATACTTGCCAGCCCCATGGCGTGATTCAACGCCACAGCAGCGGGTTTAATGCGGCCGACTTCCCGCCCGACCAGGATTGCATCCAGCTATTCCTGACCTGGGAGCTTCCCATCGAAGATACCCATGTTGCGCACGCACTTCAGGTTGCCTTCGACACGGCCCCTTCAATCTCATCGCAACTGCATGACGAGCAAGTCTGTCTGAACGATGCAAGGGCCGCTGTGTGCCCGGATTCTGGCCGGTGGTACCGGGCCGACTGATCGTCAAGGTCATGCGGCGGTTTTAGCCCGCATGGCCCCTTGGACTCCCCTACTGCCTGCCAGACACTAGCCGCTCATTGCGCTCGGTCAGCGACTGGATCAGCCCATCCACCCCGCTTTGCTGAATCCTGTCGTTGAATTGCTGCCGGTAGGTCTGCACCAGCCAGGCGCCCAGCACGTTCAGGTCATACACGCGCCAGCCTTCCGGCGTCTTGTGCAGACGGTAGTCGATCTGCACAGGCTGGCCGCTTTTCATATTGGTGGCGACCGTGCGCACCACCACGTCCGTCTCGGCCGGCTCGATGCGCGACGGCGGATACGCGATCTGCTGGTCCGGGCGGAGTTGCGCGATAGCGCCGGCATAGGTGTGGATCAGCAGCAGCTTGAACTGCTCCACCACTTGTTGCTGCTGCACCGGCGTTGCGGTGCGCCAGTAACGGCCCATGGCGAGCTGCGTGGTGCGGTTCAGATCGGTGTACGGAAGGATATCCTTGTTCACGATCGTCGTGATGCGCTGGATATCGCCCGGCGCGACCGCGCGGGTGCGCACCTCACGCAGCAACTGCTGCGTCACGGTCTGGATCAGCGCCTGTGGCTTCGACTGGTCATCGACCTGGGCGCAGGCTGCGCTGCCAAAGGCAAGCAATGCCGAAACCACGGGAATCAGGAGTACGTTCCTCATCGTTGGGGGTCCTGTCTGAATGTGCAGCCCGCATGTTAAAACAAAGCGCGTTGCGCTACACCCGCAAGTCGCCCGCAGCACCGCCAGCGCGCTCCAACATCGTCCGTGCCCCCTTCAATATCTCCCTGGCCACATCCTGGCTGGCCACCGTGCGCGCCAGCATCAGCGCCCCGACGCACTGGGACATGACGCCCCAGGCCGCCTCCCCGCTCCCCAGCCTTACCGCCAGCTCCATCTGCATGGCCACCATGCCGTCCTCGCAGGCCTGGCGCGTGTCCGCATCGGCGCGGGCGATCTCCGCGCCCAGGCAGGGCAGCGGGCAGCCCGTCTCCGGATGCCGCACATGGCCCATGGTGAGGTAGCAATCCAGCATCCTTGCCAGCCAGGCGCCATCGCCTCCCTCCCCGTCGGGCAGCAATAGCTCCCGGCTGCGCTGCAGCTCGCGCTCGATCACTTCGCGCAGCAATGCCTGCTTGGAATCGAAATGGCTGTAGAACGCCCCGCCGGTCAGGCCGGCGGCGCCCATCAGCTGGTCAACGCCGGTCGACGCAAAGCCCTCGCGCTTGACCAGTGCGCCGCCGGCCTCCAGCACCCGCTCGCGGGTGGCAGCTTTGTGAGTCGCGGAATAACGCATTGCAGTTCCTGAGATTGTCCTGGGGCAGATGCCGCTTGACGCGACCCGCATTCATACCATAACGTTCGTTTACTAAACGATCGTTTATCTTATGCCGGATCCACTTCCGATGGAAGCGGCCAGCGTGGGCACGAACGCAGAAAGCCCGCCCGGCCATGGCCGGCGGATCATTCCAAGACTGGAGACAAGTCATGTCCAACAAGAAAGCCATCCTTGTGGTAGGTGCCGGCGACGCCACTGGCGGCGCCATTGCGCGGCGTTTTGCCCGCGAAGGCTATATCGCCTGCGTGACGCGCCGCAGTGCCGACAAGCTCACGCCGCTGGTCGAGCAGATTCGCGCCGAGGGCGGCGAGGCCTACGGCTTTGCCTGCGATGCCCGCAAGGAGGACGAGACGGTGGCGCTGATCGAGCGCATCGAGCGCGAGATCGCGCCGCTGGAGGTGGCCATCTTCAATATCGGCGCCAATGTGCGGTTTTCCGTGCTGGAAACCACATCCCGCGTGTACTTCAAGGTCTGGGAGATGGCCTGCTTCGGCGGATTCCTGATGGGGCGCGAGGCCGCCCGCGTAATGCTGCCGCGTGGGCACGGCTCGATTTTCTTCACCGGTGCTACCGCCAGCCTGCGCGGGCGCGATGGCATGAGCGCCTTTGCGGGCGCCAAGCATGCCCTGCGCGCGCTAGCCCAGAGCATGGCGCGAGAGCTGGGGCCGAAGAATATCCACGTGGCGCACCTGGTGGTGGACGCCGCCATCGACACCGACTTTATCCGCTCGAACTTCCCCGACCGCTATGCCACCAAGCAGGACGACGGCATCGTCAATCCGGAACACATCGCCGACACCTACTGGATGCTGCACCAGCAGCCGCGCGACGCGTGGACGCACGAGCTGGATATCCGCCCGTGGATCGAGCCGTGGTAAGCCCTGCGGGCCAGAGCCTCAAAGCAATGAAAACCATCAAAGCCATCAAAGCCACCAAAGACAAAACACCACAACAAGCGGAGACGACGACATGAGCAAGCAAGTGGAATTCTATTTCGACTTCGGCAGCCCGTATTCCTACCTGGCCTACAAGGAATTGCCGCGCGTGGCACAGCGCACCGGCGCGCAGATCGTATGGCGGCCCATCCTGCTGGGCGGCGTGTTCAAGGCCACCGGCAACCACAGCCCCGCGGAGATCCCCGCCAAGGGCCGCTGGTCGAAGACCGACACCGCGCGCTGGTCGCGCCGGTACGGTGCCAACCTGCAGCAGAATCCGCATTTCCCGGTCAATACGCTGGCGCTGATGCGCGCCGCGGTCGGCTTCCAGTTGCAGGACGAAGCCGCGTTCCACCGCTATGTGGAGACGATCTTCGCCGCCATGTGGGAGCAGCAGCGTAACCTGAACGACCCCGCCGAGATTGGCGCCGCGCTCACAGCCGCCGGGTTCGACGCGCGCCAGGTGCTGGGGATGATCGATGACCCCGCGGTGAAGGATGCGCTGAAGCAGGCCACCGAGGCCGCGGTTGCACGCGGCGTGTTCGGTGTGCCAAGCTTTTTCGTCCGCGACGAGTTGTTCTGGGGCAATGACCGCCTGCTGTTTGTCGAGGAAGCGCTGGCCGCATAGCCGGCGCTATCCTAGGAGAGCGCGCGCCGTCAGAACGCCGGCAGGATCGCACCCTTGAACTGCGTGACCAGGAAGTCGCGCACTTCCTGCGACTGGTAGGCCGCCACCAGCGGCTTGACCCACGGCTTGTCCTTGTCCTGCGTGCGCACCGCGATCAGGTTGGCATAGGGGCCGCGCAGGTCCTCGGTGGCAATCGCGTCCTTGGCCGGGCTGAGCCCGGCCGTGACCGCATAGTCGGTATTGATGGAAGCCACGGCCAGGTCATCGAGCGAGCGCGGCAGGATGGCCGAGTCCAGTTCCACGATCTTCAGCTTGCGGGGATTGGCCTTGATATCGAGCGGCGTGGCGTTCTTGCCGTTCTTTCCGGCGCCATCGCGCAGCGTGACCAGGCCCTCTTTCTGCAACAGCAGCAGCGCGCGGTTGCCATTGGAGGGATCGTTCTGGATGCCCACCTTGGCGCCTTCCGGCAGTGCCTTCAGCGACTTGAACTTCTTCGAATAAAAGCCCATCGGCGCCACATACGTCAGCCCGACATTGGCGATCTTGTAGCGCCGCGCCTCGATCTGGCTGTCGAGAAAGGGCTGGTGCTGGAAACTGTTGGCGTCCAGGTCCCCGGCATCCAGCGCGGCATTCGGCTGCGCATAGTCGTTGAACTCGATGATCTTCACGTCCAGGCCGCTGCGCTTGGCCACGGTCCGCACGACCTCCCAGATCTGCGCATCGGGGCCGCTCATGGTGCCAAGGCGCACCACCTGGTCGGCGGCGTGCGCGGCCGGCAACACGATCATGGCGGCGGCCAGGGCAATGGATTTGAATAGACTACGGCGTTGCATGCAGGCTCCACACTCAGGGTTGCGGCTCTTCGCGCGCCACACCGATGCGCGGCGGCGCGCTCGCGCTCGGCAGCGGGTAGAATCACGCTCCGGTTTCCTGCAGATATCCAGCCAGCCATGACGCAACCCCCTGCAGCCTCTGCCCCCTACCAGATTCTCTTTGCCTTCACCTCGGCCGCGGGCGCGGTGCTGGAAATCAAGCGCTTCGGCTTGCCCGCCGATGCGCCGCGCTCGCGCAAATACCAGTGGTTGTGGATCGCCGCCGGCAATGGCCCGCGGCAAGCGCTGCCGTTGCAGTTTGTGTCGATGAGCCAGGGAGAATGCCAGGTGCGCGAGTTTGCCGAAGGCACGTTGCGTTTTGGCGAGCGGGATGCGGCCATGACGCTGCCGACGGGACAGACGCTGCATCTGCGGGCGTGCGCGGCGGATGCGGTCCCGCCCGATGTGGCGGCCCTGGTGGCGCGCTTTGTGGCTGCGGATTGAGCCAGCCTCACTCGCCCAGAAACTCCGCCACCACTTCCAGCCCCTCCACATGGTCCGCCACCACCTTGGCGATCACGGCGATGGGAATCGCCAGCAGCACACCCCAGGTGCCCCATAGCCAAGTGAAGAGCAGCAGCACGACGAACACCGCGACGGCGTTCATCTTGGCCATGCGCCCCGTCATCCAGGTGGTCACCAGCGCGCCGATCAGCGTGGCGACCAGCAGCGAGCCGCCTGCCGCCATTGCCGCCAGCGCAAAGTCGCCCGACTGCATGAAGGCGGCAAGCCCGATGCAAACCGCAATGAGCACCGCACCGAAGTAAGGCACCAAGTGCAACGCCGCAGCGGCCAGCGACCACGTGCCGGCGTTATCCACTTGCAGCCATTTCAGCAGGAACCAGGTCAGCGCGCCCACCATGGCGTTGGTGACCAGCAGCATCACCATATAACGCTGGATCTGCCGGTTGATCTCGTCGAGCATGTGCACGCTGATCTTCTTCTGCGACAGCGTGGTACCCGCCATCTTGATGAACTTGCGCTTGAACATGTCTCCGGACACCAGCATGAAGAAGGCGAGGAACAACACCACCGCGGCCTGCGCGGCGACGGCAAAGACGCCGACCGAACCTGCCAGCAGCATATTGTTGAGCGAATCCCCGGTGCGCTCCACCACGATCTGGGAGCCACGCACGGGCGGCCCTTGCCCGGTGCCGCCCAGCACCGTGGCCGCGCGCCGGATCTTCTGCACCATCGAGGCGTCGCCGCTGAGCAAGGCGCCCACGGAGCGCGACAGCTTGGTGGCGACTTCCGGCAAACGGTCGATCAGGCCGGCAACCTGATCCTGCAACAGGTATGCGCAGCAGACCACGCTGGCCAGCAGCGCCAGCAGCACCAGCGAGGCGCCGAGCACGCGCGGGATGCGCCGTCCGCACAGCACGGTGACCAGCGGATCGAGCATATAGGCGACGACCACCGCCAACACCACGGGGATCACGAAAGCGCTGGCAAGGTGCAGCGTGTAGAGCGACGCGAGCACCGCGAGGATAGTCAGTGCCAGTTCGCCGCGCCTGGCCGCAACGATGGGAAGGGTTGCGGCCACGGCAGGCTGGGTCGCCGATGTGCCCGCCGCTGCGGCGTCAGGCGCGGGCGGCTGGCTGGCAGCAGCCTGCCGGCCTTCGCCGGCGCCACCAGGGGCATCGGCGCAGACAGACGACTGGTTTTGCGCAGCGGGGCCGGCGTTCAGATCAGCCATGGGATTGCAGTTCCTGTCGAGATGGTCGCGTGCGTGTCGCGTGAATGCCGGCAAGGCAATAGGCAATGGGCAATGGGCATGCGCGCATGGCGCGCGCCATGCCTCATCCAAGCATAGTCTTGCCTGCCGGCGTTTCTGTCGGAGAATGACGCAAGCCTGTGTAGGACAACCACGGCTTGCCGTACGGCGCGCGATGCGCCACATTGAGAGAACACGGATGCGCCGCGAAAGTGATCTCCCTGCTATGACGAACTGACCCATCCTCTGCCATGCAGATACTCGATGCGCGCGCCCGGCTGGTGCTGAAGCACCCATGGCGCTTCGTACTGCGCACGCTCCGGCATTTCCGAGCCAACCAGGGCTTGCTGCTCGCGGGCGCGGTGGCGTACTACGCCCTGCTGTCGATCGTGCCCTTGCTGATCCTGATGGTGATCGCGCTGTCCCATGTGATCGAGCCGCGATCGCTGCTGGCCACCTTGTCGCGCTACCTGGAATGGCTGCTGCCGGGGCAATCCCGCGCGCTGGTGGGCGAGCTGGCCAACTTCCTGGCGAACCGCGGGGTGATCGGCTGGGTGCTGCTGGCGAGCATGATCTTTTTCAGCTCGCTGGCGTTCACGGTGCTGGAGAACGCCATGTCGGTGATCTTTGTGCACCGGGTGGCGATCCGCCGCCGCCACTTCCTGGTGTCGGCGGTGTTGCCGTACTGTTACATCGTCGTGCTCAGCATCGGCCTGTTGCTGGTGACGGTGGTCTCGGGCAGCCTGCAGGCCTTAGGCGCGCGGCATGTCGAAGTGCTGGGCCATGAACTGTCACTGGACCGGGTCTCCGGCACCCTGCTCTACCTGCTCGGGCTGGCGGGGGAGATCCTGCTGCTGGCCTCCATCTACCTGGTGATGCCGGTGGGCCGCCTGTCGGTGCGCCATGCGCTGATTGGCGCGGTGAGCGCCGCGCTGCTGTGGGAGATCTCGCGGCACGTGCTGGTCTGGTACTTCGCCACGCTGTCGCAGGTGAGCGTGGTGTATGGCTCGCTCACCACCGCGATCGTCGTCCTGCTGAGCCTGGAGATCGCCGCCACCTTGCTGCTGCTCGGGGCGCAGGTGATCGCGGAATTCGAGCGCGGCGGCATTGATGCGCCAGTGCAGGCGGAGGGGCAAGCCGAAACCGAGACCTTTCACACCTGAGCCGCTGCGCACACGGCCCAGGGCTCAATGGCCAATCAGTGCAACGTCCCCAGCAGCTTCGGCAGCGAGGCAGACAGCAGCGCCACGCCGGATGCGGTCAGCAGGCTCAGCACGATCCTGCGAAATGCGATCTCGCTGATGCCGATGTACAGCCGCGCGCCAAGGATGCTGGGCACCAGCATGGCCGGCCCCACCACCAGGAACATGGGCAGCATGTCGCGCGTGACGATGCCGGTGCCGACATAGGTCGCCATGGTCACCGCCAGCGTGGCCAGGTTGAAATTCTGGATGATGGCGCGCTGCTCGTCCTTGGCCAGCCCGCGCAGGGTACACCACAGCGTGGGGATGACCCCGGTAAAGCCGCCGATGCCGCCCATGATGCCCCCGGCCGCGCCGATCACGCCATCGGCCACCCGCCCGCCGGCCCGGATGTGGGGCAGTTGCCGGGACATCAGCATCAGCGGACACCAGATGACCAGCAGGCCTCCCAGGCAAGCCTTGAACACGCTGGGATTGAGCGCAGGCAGGATCGCCACGCCGATGGGAATGCCCAGGATGCCGCCGGCCACGAAAGGCAGCAACTGCCGAGGCGAAAAGCTGCGCCGCACCGTCACCGCCGCCACCACCTGCCCGGTCAGCGAGCCGAACACCGCCATCGTCGCTGCCAGGCGCGGCTCCACGGTCCAGACCCAGAAGGACATGGCCACCATGCCGAAGGCAAATCCGGACAAGCCTTGCACGAAGCCGGCCACGACAGCGCCCAGCGCCAGGATCAGGACAGGAAATTCCATCGGTGACTCGAAAGCTCGAATGCTTGAATGCTTGAATGCTCGAAAGCCGCAAACTATGCAGGGGATTGAACGCTTTGTCACCTGAGCGCAGCCTTTGCGCCGCGTGCCTGCACATCGAGCACCTTGGCCCGCGCCGCTTCGAAACGCGCGCCCTCGGCAGCCAGCCAATCCTCCACCATGGCGATAGGCGGCGTCTGCCCATGCGCGCAGACGAAGAAGTAGGACGCCTGCGAGCGCGCATGGATGCCGAACAAGTCAACCAGCCGGCCGGCCTCGATATCTTCCAGCACCAGCGCCGAGCGCCCCATCGCGATGCCCTGCCCGGCCAGCGCCGCACCCACGGCCAGCTGCGACAGGTTGAAGCGCTGGCCCGCGTCGAGTTCGCCCACCTCTGCCTCCACCCCCGCCACCCGCAGCCAGTGGCGCCATTCCTCGAAGGCTTGCGCGCCGTCCCACGGGCTCACGTCGTGCAGCAGCCAGGCACCCCTCAGGTCCTGTGGCTTGCGCAACTCGGGATGCGCGGCCACGAAGGCGGGGCTTGCCACCGGCAGCAGCCATTCGTCGAGAAACAACCGGGCCTTGAGGTCGTCGTAGCCGCCCAGGTCGAAGCGCACGGCGGCGTCGATGCCATCGCGCACCATCCGGGTGCGGTCCAGCGCGTGGAACTCGCCATAGACGCGCAGGCCCACCTCGGGGTGATCACGGAAAAAATCGCCCAGCCGCGGGGTCAGCCAGCGCATGGCAAACGACGGTGCGCAGCTCAGCGCGATGGGGCCGGTCTCGCGCGGCTTGCGTAGCTGGGTGAGCGTGCCCTCGATGGCCTGGAAGGACTCGCGCAGCACAAAGCGCAACCGCTCGCCTTCGGGCGTCAGCACCAGCGCGCGCGGCGTGCGCAGGAACAAGGGCCGGTCCAGCCACTGCTCCAGCTGCTTCACCTGCTGGCTGACCGCACCCTGCGTCACGCACAGTTCCGTGGCCGCGTGGGTGAAGTTGCAATGGCGCGCCGACGCCTCGAAGCAACGCAGCCAGCTCAGCAAGGAGGACGATAACAAGGTGCTCATGACAAGGAACTCATGACAAGGAACTCATAAGTGCCCGCCGATACGCACGTCCGCCCTCAGATTCCCATTAGTCAAACTAATGCCTCGCTAAATATAAATAGATTGCCAGCGCATCCGCGCAGGCCAACAATGAAGTCACCCAGGAACCCGCAGCAGCCTATCCCTTAGCGATGAACCAGCCTTTAGCCACTAATCCATCAACCGCAACCGGCCCTGATAATGCCGCAGCGCTGCGCGCCAGCCTGGCCGCCGCCACGCCGTTTCTCTGGTGCAATCCGGCGCGCGCCGGGACGCCGCCGCCCGTCCAGGCCGCCGGCGAACACAGCATTAGTCTAGCTGATGTCGAGGCTGCGCAGGCGCGCTTTGCCCGCTTTGCCCCGCTGCTGCCGGCGCTGTTTCCGGAGCTGGCCGAGGCCCATGGCGTCATCGAGTCGCCTCTGCTGGCCGTGCCGTCGATGCAGGCGGCCCTTGGGCTGCCCCCCAGCCAGGGCAGGCTGTGGGTCAAGGCAGACCACAGCCTGCCGGTGGCAGGTTCCATCAAGGCGCGCGGCGGCATCCACGAGGTGCTGGAATTTGCCGAGAACCTGGCACTGCGCCATGGCCTGCTTGGCCCTGGCCGCAACGGGCCGGAGCATTACCTGGCACTGAGGGAGCCCGCGGCGCGCGCCTTGTTCGGGCGCTACCAGGTGGCGGTGGGTTCCACCGGCAACCTTGGCCTGAGCATTGGCGTGATGGCCTCGGCGCTGGGTTTTCGCGCGGCCGTGCATATGTCGTCGGATGCAAAGGCATGGAAGAAGGCGCGGCTGCGCAACCGCGGCGTGGAAGTCGTGGAGCATGCTGGCGACTACGAGGACGCCGTCGCGGCCGGGCGCCGCCAGGCGCAGCAGGACGAGTTCACCTACTTCGTGGACGACGAGCGCTCGCTGTCGCTGCTGCTCGGCTACAGCGCCGCAGCGCTGCACCTGCGCCAGCAACTCGCCGCGCATGCGATCCGCGTCGGTGCCGAGCACCCGCTCTTCGTCTACCTGCCTTGCGGCGTAGGCGGCGCGCCGGCCGGCATCACCTTCGGCATGCGGCAACTGTTTGGGCCGCACGTGCACTGTGTGTTTGCCGAGCCGACCCAGTCGCCCTGCTTCCTGGTGCAGATGATGGCAGGCACAGGCAATCCGTCCGTCTATGACTTCGGCCTGAGCAACCGCACGCAGGCCGACGGGCTAGCCGTGCCGCGCGCTTCGGAGCTGGCCGCTGCCGTCATGCGCCCGCTGCTGTCCGGCGTGTTCACGGTGGCGGACGATACCCTGTTCGAACACCTGGCCATGGCATGGCGCACGCAAGGGCTGCGCATCGAGCCCTCTGCCGCGGCCGGCTTCAGCGGGCCGCGCATGCTGTGCGAGAGCGCGGCGGGGCGCGAGTACCTGGCCCGGCACCAGCTCGAAGCCACGATGCCGCAAGCCACGCATCTGGTGTGGACCACCGGCGGGCTGTTCGTGCCGCCAGCGGAGTACCAAGGCTTTCTGGACAAGGCGGCCGCGCTCGCCGCCTGAGCCGCCCGCCGCCATCATCCATCCCCCCATCGTCGCACGCAGGAGAGTCAGCATGAAACCCGTCCATACCTTCAAGCTTGCATGCCTGGCCGCCTGTTGCCTGGCGGTGCCCGCCGGCAGCGCGCTGGCCCAGGCCTACCCCACGCACCCGATCCAGATGGTGATCCCCTTCCCGCCCGGCGGCGCCACCGATGTGATCGGCCGGCTGCTGGCCAAGAAGCTCGGCGACCACCTGGGCCAGACCGTGGTGATCGACAACCGGCCGGGCGCCGGCACCATCGTGGGCGCCGGGCTGGTGGCCAAGGCCGCGCCGGATGGCTACACGCTGCTGGTCAGCTCGGGCACCACATTCACGGTCAATCCGGCCATCCATCCCAAGCTGCCATACGACCCGCTCAAGAGCTTCGAGCCGATCGGGCTGACCGGGCGCACCGGCCTGATCCTGCTGGCCAACCGCGATGTGCCGGTCAACAACCTCAAGCAGCTCGCGGCAGCGGTGAAGGCGACACCCGGAAAATTCTCCTACGGCTCGTTCGGCACGGGTACCACCGCGCAGTTCGCCGGCGAGATGCTGCTGAACGATCTTGGCATCAAGATGCTGCACGTGCCCTATCGCGGCAGCTCGCCGGCCATGACCGACCTGATCGGCGGCCAGATCCCGTTCTCGGTAGATACCGTCTCGGCCGCCGTGCCGCAGATCCGCGCCGGCAAGGTCAAGGCCATTGCGGTCACCACCGCCAAGCGCTCATCCCTGCTGCCCGACGTGCCCACCGTGGCGGAAAGCGGGTACCCGGGTACCGATATGGATACCTGGCTGGCCGTAGTGGCGCCGCGCGGCCTGGCGCCCGAGGTGAAGGCGAAGCTGGAAAAGGCGCTGGCCGCGACCATGGCCGACCCGGATACGCGCAAGAAGCTGCTGGACAATGGCTTCGAGCCGTCCTACGGCACGGGCGCGGAGGTGACCGCGCTGATCACCAAGGAATTGCCGCGCATGCGCGCCATTGCGCAGCGTGCCAACATCACCGCGGACTGAGCGCACGCAGATGGCCCGTGGCGGGCTTGGTTTGACAGCGCCCGCCTCCAGCCCACATCATCGCAAGCACCGCCGCCCCCGAGGCGGCGCCATGCCCTCCAGAACGATCCGAGACAGCCCAAGACAGCCCGACACATGACGCTCCCCGATTCCACTTCCGCCACCCTGCAGCTTGACGTCTGCGCCGTCGTCGGCCAGCCCGCAGCCGCCATGGACACGCCGGCGCTGATGCTCGACCTCGATGCCTTCGAGCGCAACCTGGCGCAGATGCAGCAGGCCGCCGACCGCGCGGGCGTGCAACTGCGCCCGCATGCCAAGGCGCACAAATGCCCGGAGATAGCGCTGGCGCAGATCGCGCGTGGCGCGGCCGGCATCTGCTGCCAGAAGGTCAGCGAGGCGCTGCCGTTCGTGCAGGCGGGGGTCAAGGACATCCATATCAGCAACGAGATTGCCGGTGCGGCCAAGGCCGCGCTGCTGGCCCGCCTGGCGCGGCATGCACGGATGAGCGTTTGCGTGGATGATGCGCGCCAGGTCGCCGCGCTGGCGCAAGCCGCCGCGCAGGCCGGCAGCAGCATCGGGGTGTTCGTCGAGATCGACGTGGGCCAGGGACGCTGCGGCGTGGCCGACGCGCCTGCCGCGCTCCGCCTCGTTCAAGCCATCGGCGCGCACCCGCAGCTAGCGTTCCGCGGCTTGCAGGCGTATCACGGCGGCATCCAGCATGTGCGCGATTACGCTGCGCGCCGGCAGGCCGCGGCCGATGCCGCGGCGCGTACCGCCGCCATCGTCGCCGAACTGGCCGAGGCCGGCGTGGCTTGCGCCACCGTGACGGGCGGCGGCAGCGGCAGCGTGGAGTTCGACCTGGAGAGCGGCGTCTATACCGAAATCCAGCCCGGCTCCTATATCTTCATGGACGCTGACTACGGCCGCAACGACTACAGCGGCGCGTTGCGTTTCGAGCACAGCCTGTTTATCGCCACCACCGTGATGAGCGTGGCGGCGGCAACGCGGCCCTCGCCGCGCGTTGTGCTCGACGCGGGCCTGAAATCGATGGCGGTGGATTCGGGCCTGCCACTGGTGTGGGGCGCCAATGGCCAGGACCACGCGCTGGCCTATGTGGCGGCCAACGACGAGCACGGCATCATCGAGCCCGTGCCCGGCACCAACGCGGCGGGCCTGCCGGGCCTCGGCAGCCAGGTGCTGCTGGTGCCTGGCCATTGCGACCCCACCCTCAACCTGTACGACGAGATCGTTGGCGTGCGCGGGCAGGCCGTGGCCTGCTTGTGGCCGGTGTCGGCGCGCGGGCTGAGCCGCTAGCGCGATCCGGATGCCACTCCGCCGCACCTGCCCTGCCGGCGCGGCGCTTCCCCCTACCTGCCAGAGAATTCACCATGACCCAGACCGATAACCTGCTTGCCCAATCCGCCGTGGCGCTGCGCCGCCTGATCGGCAGCAAGGAGATCTCGCCCGTTGAACTGCTTGAGGCGTGCATCGCCCGCATCGAGGCGGTCAACCCCTTTATCAACGCCGTCACCGCCACCTGCTACGAGCGCGCCCGCGAAGAAGCCCGCGCAGCCGAGCGCGCCGTGCTGGACGGCGCGCCGCTGGGCCTGCTGCACGGCCTGCCGCTGGGCGTGAAGGACCTGGAAGCCACGGCCGGCCTGCTCACCACCTATGGCTCGCCGCTGTACCGCGACAACGTGCCCAGCGCCGACAATGTGCTGGTGGCCCGGCTGCGCGCGGCCGGCGCCATCGTCACCGGCAAGACCAACATCCCGGAGATGGGCGCGGGCGCCAATTCGCGCAACGTGGTGTGGGGCGCCACCGGCAACCCCTTCAACCCCAACCTGAATGCGGGGGGATCCTCGGGCGGCTCCGCTGCCGCGCTGGCGACCGACATGCTGCCGGTCTGCACCGGCTCGGACACCGGCGGCTCACTGCGCATCCCCGCGGCCAAATGCGGCGTGGTGGGCTTCCGCCCGTCGCCTGGCGTGGTGCCGAGCTCGCGCAAGCTGCTGGGCTGGACGCCCATCTCCGTGGTCGGCCCGATGGGCCGCACCGTGGCCGATGCCTGCCTGCAGCTGGCGGCCTCGGCCGGCGTCTCGGCCAGCGACCCGCTCACCTATGCGCTCGACCCGATGTCGTTCCTGCTGCCCGGCAATGTCGACCTGGGCTCGCTGCGGGTGGGCTGGACCGAGGATTTCGGCGTGTGCGCGGTCGACAACCAGATCCGGCAGGTCTTTCGCGACAAGATCGCCGCCATGCGGCACCTGTTTCGCAGTTGCGACGAGATCCAGTTCGACCTGGGCGACGCGCACCGCTGCTTCGACGTGCTGCGCGCCGAGAGCTTTGTCGCCGGCATGCACGAGGCCTATCAGCGCGATCCGCAGAGCCTGGGCCCGAACACGCGCGCCAACTATGAGATGGGCGCGGCCATGTCGCTGGTCGACAGCGCCTGGGCGCAAGCCGAGCAGACGCGCATCCTGGGCCGCTTCCAGGCCGCCTTTGAAGACTACGACGTGATCCTGTCGCCAACCACGCCGGTGTCGCCGTTCCCATGGACCAGCCTCTACGCCGAGACCATCAACGGCGAAAAGCAGGAGAACTATTACCGCTGGCTGGCCCCTACCTACGTGGTCACGCTCACCACCCACCCCGCCATCAGCTTGCCCTGCGGCCTGGACCATGCCGGCATGCCGTTCGGGCTGCAGGTGGTAGGCCGCTTCCGCGCCGATCACCATACGCTGGGCGTGGCGCATGCCATGGAGCAAGCATTTGCAGGGTCGGAGGCACTGCGCCGTCCGCTGCCGCGGCTGGACCAGTTGCGCGCGGCGCAGCCCGGGCTGAAGTCGATCGTCACCGCGCCGCCGGTCCTGGATGGCGCGTCGGGCGGTGCCGCTTCGGTATCGGCCGTCTAGCGCAGCCCCTGCGCCCCTGCAGCCTGCGCGCCAGCACTACTTTCCGGCCGCAGGCTCCACGGATACCGCCACGGCCTCGGTGTACACGGCCTGGACCTGGTCGCCCTTCTTGATGTTCTTCATCTGCTCGGGGTCTTCAACCATCAGGTCCAGCGTATTGCCCTTAGGCCCTCTCAAGGTAACCATCTTGGTCTTGGCATTGATCGCAACGACATCGGCCAGGACCGTCACCTCGCGCCCGGCCGTGCCACCCGGCTTGGCACCCGGCGCGGACCGGTCCATCGACTCATGCTCGCTGAGCGCACTCTTGCCTCCGCCCTGCTTCTTGAGCGTCAGGGTGATGGCTTCCTTGTACTCGGCGGTCACCACGTCGCCGACCTTCAACTGGTCGAAGTTGCGGGCCTCCTCGCCCACCACCAGACTGACCACCTTGCCCTTCTTGTCCTTCAGCGAAACGGTCCTGGTGGCCGCTTCGATGGCAACCACCGTGGCCGTGACCCTGGCGGTCCCCGCCATGGTCACCTGGCCCGGTGCTTTCTTGACCTCCACCTGGGTTTCGGGCTGGGCCAGCGCCGAAGCCGCCATCACCGCCAGCGCGGCCGCGACCAGAAAATGCTTGTTGTTCATTCTGCTCTCCTTGACATACCAGTGGTTCCTCCCCTAAGAGTGGGTTCCATGGCAGGCGAAGACAATGGGACCTTCGTCCAACGCGTCGCCAAATCGGGACTGGCTGGTCTGAACGCGCATGGAAGGTAACTTCCAAGACACTTCCCTCAAATCTGATCCGGTCTTTTTCCCAGCCGTTGCTTCTGTTATCCAACGCAAGCTACCGGTAGCATGGTGTCCATGGCACGCCACCAATCTCCCAGCCTCACTGCTGCCCCGCCCATGGACACCCCTGCATCAAACCCCGCCGCCTCGGCGGGCTTCCTTTCGCGAGCAACCTCCCCCTGCCTTTCGCCACGCCAGTCGGCCCACGAAAAAGAGCACCTCTATGCGCTCGGCCTGTGGTCTACTCTATGTACGCGTGCGCCTGAAACGCAACGTGAATGGACCGCCCCCGAACTGGCCGGCCAAGCCCGTTCCCAATGCCCCACGGAGATCACGACATGTTTGGCTTGAGCGCGCTCGACCTGGCACGGATCCAGTTCGGCTTCACGATTTCCTTCCATATCATCTTCCCGGCCATCACCATCGGCATGGCGAGCTACCTCGCCGTGCTGGAAGGCTGCTGGCTGCGCACGCAAAACACGGTCTACCGCGACCTCTATCACTTCTGGTCCAAGATCTTTGCCGTCAACTTCGGCATGGGCGTGGTGTCGGGGCTGGTGATGGCGTATCAGTTCGGCACCAACTGGAGTTTCTTCTCTGACTTCGCCGGCAGCGTGACCGGCCCCTTGCTGGCCTACGAGGTGCTGACCGCGTTCTTCCTGGAGGCCGGCTTCCTGGGCGTGATGCTGTTCGGCTGGAGCCGGGTCGGCCCCGGCCTGCATTTCTTCGCCACGCTGATGGTGGCGCTCGGCACCCTGATCTCGGCGACGTGGATCCTGGCCTCCAATAGCTGGATGCAAACCCCGCAGGGCTACGAGATCGTCGATGGCCGGGTGGTGCCGGTGGACTGGCTGGCGGTGATCTTCAACCCGTCGTTCCCGTACCGCCTCTTGCATATGAGTGTGGCGGCCTTCCTCGCCACCGCGCTGTTCGTGGGCGCCTCCGCCGCCTGGCACCTGCTGCGCCGGCGCGATAACCCGGCCATCCGCAAGATGCTGTCGATGGCCATGTGGATGCTGCTGATCGTGGCGCCGATCCAGGCCGTCATTGGCGACATGCACGGCATCAACACGCTCAAGCACCAGCCGGCCAAGATCGCCGCGCTCGAAGGCCACTGGGAAAACCACGGCGACGAGCCGCTGCCGCTGATCGTGTTCGGCTGGCCCGACATGGCACGCGAGGAAACCCGCTTCGCGGTGGAAATCCCGCGCCTGGGCAGCCTGATCCTCACCCATAGCCTGGACGGCCAGATCCAGGGCCTGAAAGAGTTCGCGCCGCAAGACCGGCCCAACTCCACCATCATCTTCTGGAGCTTCCGCGTGATGGTGGGTCTGGGCATGCTGATGATCCTGCTCGGCCTCTGGAGCCTGCTGCTGCGCCGGGGCGGCAAGCTGTTCCACGCGCGCGCGTTCCTGCGCATGGCGCTATGGATGGGCCCGACCGGGTTGATCGCGATCCTGGCCGGCTGGTTCACCACCGAGATCGGGCGCCAGCCCTGGATCGTCTACGGCGTGATGCGCACCGCCGACGCGGTCTCGCCGCACGGCGTGCCGGAACTGGCGTTCTCGCTCGCGCTGTTCGTGGTGGCTTATTTCTTCGTCTTCGGCGTGGGTATCGCCTACATGATGCGGCTGGTGCGCAAAGGCCCGGTCGAGCATGAGGGCGATCCGGAACCTGATGGCGGACACGCGATGGAAGGCACGCCGGCGCGACCGCTCTCCGCGGTGGACGATCCGGGCGACGTACCTGGCGCGGTCACTTCCACCAACCGCCTGGCCGATAGCAGGAGCTGATCATCATGGGCATCGACCTCTCTCTGATCTGGGCCGTCATCATCTTCTTTGGCGTGATGATGTATGTGGTGATGGACGGTTTCGACCTGGGCATCGGCATGCTGTATCCCTTCGTGCCGGACCGCCATGACCGCGACGTCATGATGAACACGGTGGCACCTGTGTGGGACGGCAACGAGACCTGGCTGGTACTGGGCGGCGCGGGCCTGCTGGCCGCATTTCCACTGGCCTACTCGGTGGTGCTCAGCGCGCTCTACCTGCCGCTGATCTTCATGCTGCTGGGGCTGATCTTTCGCGGCGTGGCGTTCGAGTTCCGCTTCAAGGCCAATGACCGCGAGCGCCACGTCTGGGACAAGGCGTTTATCTGCGGCTCGCTGGTGGCGGCATTTTTCCAGGGCGTTTCGCTGGGCGCGTATATCGACGGCATCAAGGTGACGGGGCGCACCTTCTCGGGCGGCCCGCTGGACTGGCTGCAGCCCTTCCCGCTATTCTGCGGCGTTGGGGTGGTGGTGGCGTACACCGTGCTGGGCAGCACCTGGCTGATCATGAAAACCGAAGGCAAGCTGCATGAGCGCATGCTGGAACTCACCGGCAAGCTGGCCTGGGTGTTGCTGGCTGTCATTGCGGTCATCAGCATCTGGACGCCGCTGTCGCAGCCGCGCATTGCCGAGCGCTGGTTCAGCCTGCCCAACCTGCTCTGGTTCTCGCCGGTGCCGCTGCTGGTGGCGTTTGCCATGTACCGGCTGATTCGCTCTTTGCAGCAGCACGCGCACCTGGCGCCGTTCATGTACACGCTGGCGCTGGTCTTCCTGGGCTATAGCGGGCTGGCGATCAGCGTATGGCCGAATATCGTGCCGCCGGATATCTCGATCTGGGACGCCTCCTCGCCACCGCAAAGCCAGGGCTTTGCGCTGGTGGGCGCGCTGTTCATCATTCCCTTCATCCTGATGTACACGGTGTGGGCCTATTACGTGTTCCGGGGCAAGGTGAAACACGGCGAGGGGTATCACTGATGCCAGCGACACAGCACCGCCGGCGATCGCCGGATGATGCGCCCAGGCCGTGGCTCAAGCGGGTCGGCTGGATGGTGCTGATCTGGGTGGCCAGCGTGGCAGCGCTGGGCGTGGCGGCTTTGCTGCTGCGCCTGCTGATGCGGCTGGCAGGCATGCATAGCTGAGGGGCGTCCGCGGCCCGGCGCCCCGGCATCTGCGGGGCGCGATCCCCTTTGACCGTTGACCTTGAGCGTTGATCCTTGACCCTCAGCGGCTCACGCCGAAAGCCCACCATCCACGCCAATGCTCTGGCCGTGGATAAAGCGCCCGGCTGGCGATGCCAGCAACACCGCCAGCCCCGCCACATCCTTCGCCTCGCCAATACGCCGCATCGGAATTGCGGCGGCCAGGCGCGCCTCCTGTTCCGGGTTGCCCCATAGCGCCTCGCGCGAGAATTCCGTGCGCACCGGCCCGGGGTTGATCGCATTCACGTTGATCCCTTTCGGCCCGAGTTCCAGCGCCAGGCTGCGCACCGCGCCATCCGTTGCGGCCTTGGTGATGCTGTACATGCCAAGCATGGCCGAGCCGCGCCTGGCGGCGATGCTCGACATGAAGATGACGGCACCGTCGCCACGCTCGATCATCTGCGGAGCCAACGCATTGACCAGCACCAGGTTGCCTCGCACATTGCCCGCCATGGCCTGCTCGAATACTTCCGGGCCCTGGCTCAGGAGCGCGCCCGCCGTGCCGCTGCCCGCCGCGTTCAGCACCAGCGCATCCACGCGGCCGTAGGCATCCAGCGCTTGCCTGGCAAACGCCTGGACGCTCTCCACGTTGCCGATATCGCAAGCGATGCCCTTGGCCTTGAAGCCCTCGCCCTCCAGTGCGGCCGCTACCGCCTCGGAAGCGGCCTGGTCACGGCCGGATACCACAACAGCGGCACCGGAGGCGCCCAGCGCGCGGGCCATTTCCAGGCCCATGCCCTTGGTGGAGCCGGTGATGACGGCAACGCGGCCGGTGAGATCGAACAGGTTCTGCATGACGGATTCTCCTGATACAGAGGAACAGAAAAGCGACGCCACCCGCATCCAGGATGCTGCGCGGCGATGCTGGTTTAAATGATGACCAACATCTATTGAATAAATTATGACCATCATATAAAATCCGGTCAAGCAAAACTTCAGCAGGAGAGCCCGATATGGCGCGCGCATCACGAGAGCAGGCAGACAAGCACAGGGAAGCCATCGAGCAGGCCTCCTCCAAGCTATTCCGCGAGCGCGGCCTGAACGGCGTGAGCGTGGCCGAACTGATGGCCGGCGCCGGCCTCACGCACGGTGGTTTCTATGGGCACTTCTCGTCCAAGGACGCGCTGGCCGCGCTGGCGAGCAAGCGCGCCTTCGAGGAATCCGCGCAGCGCTGGTCGCGCCGCATCGAGCGCGCCAAAGGCGACAAGCAGGCGATGCGCACCAGCCTGGTGGAGTCTTACCTCACCACGGCGCATTGCACCGACCGCGGCGAAGGCTGCGCGGCGGTGGCCCTCGCTGGCGACATTGCCCGCGAGCCGGCGGACAAGCCGGTGCGCCGGGTCTACATCGACGGCCTCAAGGTCATGGTCGAGGACTGGATGAAGACGGTCGAGCACGCCGACCCGGCCGAGCGCCGCAAGCTGGCGCTGGGACAGCTGGCCACGCTGGTGGGTGCCATGACGCTGGCGCGTGCCACCGAGGGCGATGCCATCTCCGAAGACATCCTGGCCGCGGCGCGCGACATGCTGCTGGGCCAGAATCCGCAGTAACAACAAGGGCCAACGCCCCAAGACAAACCAAACGCCCCCCCCCCCCCGGAACCCGACCCATGTTCGCTCAAGCGCTTTCCAGCCGGCTCGACCGGCGCGGCATCCACTACGCGTGGCTGATCGCCGCCATCACCTTCTGCGTGATGCTGACCACCTCCGCCGCGCTCGGCCTGCCCGGCGCTTTCCTCAAGCCGCTGACGCGCGAGATGGGCTGGGACACGGATCAGATCTCGTCCATCCTCGCGTTTCGCTTTGCGCTGTTCGGCCTGATGGCCCCGTTCTCGGCGATCCTGATGGAGCGTTTCGGCGTGCGCAACGTGGTGTGGGCCGCGCTGGCGCTGATCGCCGGCGGCATGGCGCTGGCCACTGTTGCCACCGAGCTGTGGCAGTTGTTCATTGCCTGGGGCCTGATGCTCGGCGTTGGCTCCGGCCTGACCGCGCTGGTACTCGCGGCCGTGGTCGCCAGCCGCTGGTTCAGCGCGCGCCGCGGGCTGGTGATCGGCATCCTGACCGCCAGTTCGGCCACCGGCCAGCTGGCGTTCCTGCCCGTGGCAGCCTGGCTGATCGAGCATATGGGCTGGCGCATCGCGGTGGTGCCGGTGCTGGGCGCCTGCGCGGTGCTGGCCGTGCTGGTGTTCTGCTTCATGCGCAACCGTCCCGCCGATGTGGGCCTGGCAGCGTTCGGTGAGGTGCCGGTGCACGTGCAAGCCGCGCCGGCACCGACCAGCGCGCCCACGCCGCTGACCTTGCGCGGGCCTTTCGTGGTGCTGCGCGACGCCGCCCGCAACCAGACCTTCTGGATCCTGGCCGGCACCTTCTTCATCTGCGGGCTGAGCACCAACGGCCTGATCCAGACGCACTTCATCTCGCTGTGCGCGGACTTCGGCATGGCCGCCGTGCCAGCAGCCGGCGCGCTGGCGATGATGGGCGCGTTCGACTTTGTCGGCACCATCCTGTCGGGCTGGCTGTCGGACCGCTACGACTGCCGCAAGCTGCTGTTCTGGTACTACGGGCTGCGCGGGCTGTCGCTGTTCTGGCTGCCGCACTCCACGTTCACGCTGTATGGCTTGTCCATCTTCGCCATGTTCTACGGCCTGGACTGGATCGCCACGGTGCCACCCACGGTCAGGCTGGCAGGCTCGGTATTCGGCAAGGAGCGCGCGCCGATGGTGTTCGGCTGGATCTTTGCCGCCCACCAGGTCGGCGCCGCCACGGCCGCGTTCGGCGCGGGCCTTACCCGTACCTTGCTGCTGACCTACACGCCGGCGCTGTACGCCGCGGGCGCGGCGTGCGTGGTGGCTGCGCTGCTGGCGTTGATGGTCCGGCGCCCGAACACGCAGGCTAGCGGCGCGGCCCCGCAGACTGCCAAGGCCTGACGTCCGCGGCGCTCGCCGCGGCTGCGTTGCCCACGTCGCCATGACGAGGGCAACGCAGCACGCTTGATCCTCGCTCCTCGCAGTACTTCCCGCCCCACGCCTCGCTTCCTCTCCCTTCGTCGTGCTCTGCGGCCATTCCTGGCGCCGCGCTTTCCTCGCTTTTTTGTCCTCCAACCCGCCATACAGGCTGGGTCTGTGCCTCTGCGTGCCTGTCCCATCAAGAATACAAATGGGCGCATCAGCATTCTTTGCCTCCCTGTCACCCGCATGACAACCCCTTTTTTTACTCTGCCAACGCGTCACGGGGAGCGTGATTGGACGCGCCGCCGGAGCGGCGCGCCGCGTTGGATAACAGAAAAGAGGAACCGGATATGGCATGGAAACAGCGGGCACGCATGGCATGTGGCCTGGCCCTGGCGGGCACGGTAGCGGCATGCGGCGGCGGCAGCGACTCGTCGGCAGTGGTGGCACCCGATCAGAACAATGTGAGCGGCGCAGGCGTCGGCAGCAAGAAGAAGGTGCTGCTGGTCGGCGTGGACGGCGCCACCTATAGCCAGCTGCAGAGCGGCATCGCCCAGCGCACGTTGCCCAACCTGGCCACGCTGTCGATCACGCCGGCGTCGACCGGCGGCCGCCTCGGCACCACCACCGAGCAGGTTCCGCTTGCCGGCCCGAGCTGGGCCACGGTCCTCGCCGGCAACTGGGCGAACCGCCACGGCGTCAGCGACGACGTTGCCGTGGCCGCCGGCATGCGCACGCCGAGCCTGTTCCAGTACTTGCGTGCCAACGCCGGCTCGAGCCGGATGCGCCGCGGCGTCGCTTCCAGCACGCCCGTGCTGCCGGCACTGCTCAAGGCCGACGTGGCCGCGGGCAATCTCGATTCGATGCGCGACTGCACCGCTGACGACAACTGCGTCGCGCAAGAGGGCGTGAAGCTGGTGCAGTCCGGCTACGACGTGGTCTTCACCCAGTTCAGCGCACCCGGCCTGGCCGCAGCCGCCCAAGGCTTCCAGGGCGGCAGCTACGCTACCGCGCTGTCCGGCTTCGACCAGGCACTCGGCAAACTGCTGGCCGCCGTGCAGGCGAGCCGCCAGGCCAATGCCGATGAGGACTGGCTGGTAGCCGTGACCACCAGCCACGGCCTGGACGCGACGGGTTCCACCACCACGCTGCCGACGGTGCAAAACCGCACCACCTTCATCGCGCTCAACAAGCCCTTCAACACGGCGGTGGCCAGCAACCTGCCGGCCGCGCCCGCCAACGCGGACGCGCTGGCGGCACTGCCGACCGAGGCCGACCTGCTGCCCACCATGCTCGCGCACGTCGGCGTGGCCCTGAGCGCCGCCTCGTACCAGATCGACGGCTCGGCCCTGGCCGGCACCGCGGGCGTGCGGGCCTTGCGGTCCGTGGTGGGCAGCACCAACACCTCGATCGTGCTGTCATGGCAAAACCCCACCACCGCCAACGGCGACATGACCCTGCTGCGCGACGGCGTACAGATCGCCACGCTGCCCGCCGGCACGTCCACCTATGAGGACAAGACCATCACCGCGCCGGCCAGCGGCGTGTACCGCTTCAACTACACGCTGGTGCGCAACGGTGTGCCCACCGCGTTGCTGGCGCAGATCAACTACGTCAAGCCGGTCGTGCTGGCCGACACGCTGCGCAACAACCTGGCCGCTTACTACAGTTTCGAGACGCTGCCGGCAACCGACAGCAAGGGCACTACCACCATCGGCCCCTGGGTCCCCGGCACCGATGGCGGCTCGCTGAGCAGCGACAATTTCGGCGGCAAGGCGCTGAAGGTCGATTCGAGAATCGATGCCTATCGGCTCACGCAGAGCGGCGCCGATATCGCACTCGCCCCGCAATTCACCATCGGCTTCTGGTTCAGGTCCGACTGCACGCAGGGCAACGGCACCGGCGAGCCGATCCTGGCCAACAAGGACTGGACCTCCGGCAGCAACCCGGGCATCGCGATTGGCCTGTGGGGCAGCTGCTCGGTGAGCTTCAACATCGGCAGCGGCGGCAAGCGCGACGACATCACGGGCATGACGTTCAGCGCCAACCAGTGGACCTACCTGGCCTTGTCGATCAACGCCACGGCCAAGACCTTCAGCGCCTACCTCATCGACCCGGTGCTCGGGCTGCAAAAGACTGAAAACAAGGCCATCGCCAACACCGACGTGACCAAGCTCAACGGGCTCGCCACCAAAGCTTGGGGCCTCAATGACGATGCCACGCATGCCTATGTGCCGAACAACGGCGGTGCGCTCAAGGGCGTGATGGAGTTCAACGACCTGGCCATGTGGACGCGCCAGCTCAGCCTGGCCGAGCTGCAGACCATTGCCGGCTCGCACCAGCCTCTGTCCACGCTCAACCCCTGATACCTATTCCCCGAGAGCAAACGTGACCATGAAGCCTTCAATCTCCTTCTTCGCGCAGCCGGGCTGGCTGGCGGCACTGGTGCTGTGCGCCACGCTGACGGCTTGCGGCGGCGACTCCAATGACAAGCCCGCCGATCCGGCGCAGCCCGGGCAGCCGCCCGCAGCCACGCCGCAGTTGCGCTGCGCACCCTGACAAGCATTAGCGAACCGTCGCCAACAGTGGCGTGCGCCAGCGCGCGATAGCGCACCGGCGCCACGCCCTGCACCAACCGAACAGTCCGGCATAAAACAAAGATGAGCCTTCACAGCAGACGCAAATTCCTCAAGATGGCCGGCGGCAGCGCCGCCGCCACCGCGGCGCTGGCCGCCTTCCCGCCCTCGATCCGGCGCGCGCTGGCGATTCCCGCCAACAACGCCACCGGCACCATCCGCGATGTGGAGCACGTGGTGATCCTGATGCAGGAGAACCGCTCCTTCGACAATTACTTCGGCACCCTGCAGGGCGTGCGCGGCTTTGGCGATCGTTTCCCGATCCCGCTGGCGGGCGGCCTCAATGTCTGGCAGCAGGCCTACACCAACCGCATCGTGCAGCCGTACCACCTCGACAGCACGGCCGGCAATGCGCAGCGCGTCAGCGGCACGCCGCACAGCTACCCCGACGCCCAGAACGCCTGGGACCTGGGCCGCATGAACAAGTGGCCCACCTACAAGAACACCCAGTCGATGGGCTACTACACCCAGGCCGAGCTGGACTTCCAGTTCGCGCTCGCCAACGCCTTCACGCTGTGCGACGCCTACCACTGCGGCTTCCATGGCGGCACCAACACCAACCGCCTGTTCCACTGGACCGGCACCAACGACCCCACCGGCGCCAATGGCGGCCCGGTGATCGACAACAGCGGCGACTCCATGGGCGCTTCCACCGGCGGCTACCGCTGGACCACGTATCCGGAGCGCCTGCAGGCGGCGGGCGTGAGCTGGAAGCTGTACCAGAACATGCCGGACAACTTCACCGACAACCCGCTGGCTGGCTTCGTGCAGTACCGCAAGGCCAACGAGGCGCGGGGCAATGCGTCCAATGGCAGCCCCTACCCGGCCTATACCATCGCCGACGACGTCATCAACCCGCTCATCAAGGGCATCGGCAACACCATGCCGGACGGCGGCTTCCTGCAAGCGCTGAAGGACGACATCGCCGCGGGCAGCCTGCCGCAGGTGTCGTGGATCGTGGCGCCGGCGACCTACTCCGAGCACCCGGGGCCTTCCAGCCCGGTGCAAGGCGCCTGGTACACGCAGGAAGTGCTCAATGCGCTGACGGCCAACCCGGCCATCTGGAGCAAGACCGTGCTCCTGATCAACTTCGACGAGAACGACGGCTTCTTCGATCACGTGCCGCCGCCCTGCGCGCCCGCCTACGACGCCAACGGCGTGCTCGCCGGCAAGTCCACCGTCGCCACCGACGGTGAGTACCATACCGACATGCATCCCTACGGCCCTGGCCCCCGCGTGCCGATGTACGTGGTCTCACCGTGGAGCCGCGGTGGCTGGGTCAACTCGCAGGTATTCGACCACACCTCGGTGCTGCGTTTCCTGGAGGCACGCTTCGGTGTCGCCGAGACCAACATCAGCCCGTACCGCCGCGCCATCTGCGGCGACATGCTGTCGGCGTTCAACTTCGTCAGCCCGAACAGCGCGGCGCTGCCCAACATCCCCAACCGCACCAAAACCGATGCCGACAGCGTGCGCGCTGCGCAGGAAGCCAAACTTCAGGTAGCGTTGCCCACAGTAGCCGCCCAGGCCGCCAACCCGGCCACCCAGCCGGCGGGCACACGGCCCTCGCGCGCGCTGCCCTACGAGCTGCATGTGAGCGGGCGCGAAGATCCGGGCGCCAAAGCCATGTGGCTGCTGCTGAGCAACACCGGCACGGCCGCCGCCGTCTTCCACGTGTACGACCGCCTGCACCTGGACCGCGTGCCGCGCCGCTATGCGGTGGAGCCGGGCAAACAGGTCAATGACAGCTGGGACGTCTTCACCGCTGACAACGGCAAATACGACCTGTGGGTGCTGGGCCCGAACGGATTCCACCGCGCCTTCCAGGGCGACGTGAGCACCGTGGCCGCCGCGGGCGGCACCGCGCCGGAAATCCGGGTGTGCTACGACATCGCCAATGCCGCCGTCTACCTGACCATGATCAATACCGGCACCAAGGCCTGCACCTTCACCGTCACGCCCGCCGCCTACCGCGACGACGGCCCCTGGACCTTTGACATCCCGGCCGGCAAGCAGCTCGACCAGCATTGGCCGGTAGGGCTGCAGGGCAACTGGTACGACTTCGTCGTGACCACTACCCAGGGCAGCTTCCGGCGCCGCTTTGCCGGCCGCCTGGAAACGGGCGCCGACTCCATCTCCGACCCGGCCCAGGGCAAGCCCGCGCGGGCAGTGCCCTGAACGCAGCCCGGGCCGCACGCACAGGTCCGGGCTTGCCTGTTACCCCGGCTTCTTCGCCGCGCCGCCGCACCCGTGGCCGCGCGGCGAAGAACTGTCACAAATCGCCGCTAGACTGGCGCCCTTGCGCAATCCCCACGGAAATCCCCCATGCTCGGCGACCTGCTGACGACGTTCTATGAAGTGGCACGGCAGGGCAGCATCACCACCGCCGCCAAGCAACTGCGCGTAAGCCAGCCCACGGTCACGGGCCGCATCCGCCAGTTGGAAGAGAACTACGGCGTGGAGCTGTTCTACCGGCGCGCTGGCCGGGTCGACCTGAGCGACGTCGGCGTGGCCCTGATGCCGGTGGTGGAGCAGCTGATGCAGCACGAAGGCAGCGCGGATTTCCTGCTGCGCAATGCCGGCAACCTGCATCTCGGCCATCTGCGTATCGGCGCTACCGGGCCCTACTACATCCTGAAGAGCGTGGCCGCGTTTCGCGAACGCTATCCCGCCATCGAGATCAGCATCGATATCGGCAACTCGCAGCAGATGCTGGATGCGCTGATCGAATACCGCATCGACGTCGCCGTCTCCTCGCACGCCGTCGAGGACGATCGGCTGGCCCGCATCACGCTGGCCACCGACCCAATGGTGCTGGTAGTCAACCCTGCCCATCCGCTGGCGCGCGCGCCCAAGGTCAGCCTGGCGCAGCTGGCAACCTGCCACCTGCTGATCCGCGAGCACGGCTCGATGACGCGCAAGGCCACCGAGACCGCGCTGGACGACGCCGGCTTGCCGCTGCCGGCCTGCACCGTCATCGGCAGCCGCGAAGCCATCTACGAAGCCATTCGCCAGGGCCTTGGCGCAAGCGTGGTGCCGCTGGGGGAAGTGCCGCGCGACCCGGCGCTGTGTGTTGTGCCGTTTGCGAGCCAGCCGCCCGTGCTGCACGAATACCTCTATTGCCTGCAGGGCCGCACGCATACGCGGCTGATCGGAGCCTTCCTGGAATGCCTCGCGCCGCGCAAGGCGGCGTAGGCGGCGTAGGCGGCATCGGCAGCCCCGGCAAGCTCGGCAACTTCGCCAAAGGCGGCAAAAATCCCTGATAGCCGTATCGGGATTCTTGCGCCGCGCTTCATCCGTGGGTCATTGCCGGTGGGCATCCTTGCCGCTTTTCCGACCGGAGACGGCGCATGTCCTGCCTTGCCTTGTTTGACCTCGACCACACCTTGCTACCGCTGGATAGCGAATATGAATGGGCACGCTACCTGGTGGAGGCCGGCGCGGCGGATGCCGCCGAAGTCGAGGCCAACAACGCGCTGTGGCTGGCCGAGTACAGCGCCGGACGCCTGGACTTCCACCGCCACGCCGCCTTCGCCCTGGGCCTGCTGGCGCGTCATCCGCACGCACGGCTGGAGAGCTTGCGCAGCGCCTTCATGCGCGACGTGATCGTGCCGGCCATCCGCCCCGAGGCGCGCGCGCTGCTGGCCACGCACCAGGACGCCGGCGATCTTTGCTGCATCGTCACCGCCACCTGCCGCTTCGTCACCGAGCCGATCGCCGAGGCGCTAGGCGTGGCGCACCTGCTGGCGGTAGAGGCCGGGCGCGACGCATCGGGCAATTTCACGGGCGCGGTAGACGGCGTGCCGAGCTTCGGGGCAGGCAAGATCACACGTGTGGCACAGTGGCTGGAATCGCTCGGCATGGCGTGGGCGCAGTTCGAGCGCACCGTGTTCTACAGCGACTCGCGCAACGACATTCCGCTGCTCGAAGCCGTGAGCCACCCGGTGGCCACCAACCCGGACGCCGCGCTGAGCGCGCTGGCCAACTCGCGCGGCTGGCCCCTGCTGATGCTGTTTGCATCGGCCGAGCCAGCGCTGGCCACGGCCTGACACCCGTGACACCCGGCGCCAGTCATTGGGCTTTCACAAAACCGGGGGATGATGGCGGGCACGCTTTTGTAACCTGACCGGCCGCCAGCGCCTATATTGACGTTGACGCCCCGACAATCGACCATCGCATCGCCCCCCCAAGGAGCCGCCCTCGCCCATGGCGCAGCCACCCAACGCAGGCAGTTTTGCTGAAATGCAGCAACTGGAGAGCATCCTGGAAGCCGGCGCCAGCCGCCTGGATGCCCGCCGCGTTGGCGAGGTGCAGGCAGGGGGCCGGTGCTTTCCCTTGTACACCGCCAGCATCGGGTCGAACGATCCGCACGCGCCCGCCATCGGCTTTTTTGCCGGCATCCATGGCCTGGAGCGCATCGGCACGCATCTGCTGCTCGACTACATGCGCATGCTGCTGTGGCGCCTGGAGTGGGACGAACTGCTCGAGCGCCAATTGCAATCCGTGCGGCTGCTGTTCATGCCGATCGTCAACCCGGGCGGCATGTGGGCGGGCGCGCGCGCCAACCCCAACGGCGTGGACCTGATGCGCAACGCACCGCAGGACGCGATCGGCCGGGTGCCGCCGCTGGCTGGCGGCCAGCGCTTGGGGGCATGGCTGCCGTGGTACCGGGGCAAGCTCGGTGCGCCCATGGAGGTGGAAAGCACTGCCATGCTGCAAGTGGTGGAGCAACAGTTGCAGGGCCGGCCCTTGAGCTTCGCGCTGGATTGCCACTCGGGCTACGGCTGGGGCGACAGCATCTGGTTTCCCTACGCGCGCACCGCCGCGCCAATGCCGCACCTGCCCGAGATGTTTGCCCTCAAGACCATGTTCGAGCAGGCGCATCCCCACCACGGCTATGCCTTCGAGCCGCAGAGCCGCCAATACCTGCTGCACGGGGACCTGTGGGACTGGGCCTACGACCACACGCCGCCCGGCAACATCTTCCTGCCGATGACGCTGGAGCTGGGTTCCTGGCTGTGGATCAAGAAGAATCCCCGCCAGTTGTTCTCGCGCCAGGGATTCTTCAACCCGGTCAAGGCGCACCGCACCGCGCGCGTGCTGCGCCGGCATGCCAACCTGCTGGACTTCCTGGCCCGCGTGGCCTACGCGCCCGAGCGCTGGCTGCCACGCGGGCAACGCCGCCAGGAATTGCTCGACCGCGCCAACGCGCAGTGGCCCTGGGGGCCGCCCGGATGAGCGACTGGATATTGCTGCGCGGCCTGACACGCGAAACCCGCCACTGGGGCGTCCTGCCGGGCGTGCTGCAAACCCACGCCGGCATCGGGCCAGTCACCATGCTGGACCTGCCTGGCAATGGCGTTGAGGCGGCCTGGCGCGCGCCAGGCAACGTAGCTGCCATGGTGGCGTTCCTGCGCGAGCGTGCCGACAGGCAGGGGCTGGCGCGGCCATACCGGCTGCTGGCGATGTCGCTGGGCGCCATGGTGGCAGCGCAGTGGGCGCGGCAGCACCCGGAGGAGATCGGCGCGCTGGTGCTGGTCAACACCAGCATGCGGCCCTTTTGCAGCGTGGCCGAGCGGCTGCCGCCGCGCAACTGGCCGGCACTGCTGGGCATGGCGCTGCGCTGGCACAACGCCCCTTACTGCGAGCGCATCATCTACCGGCTGACCTGCAACGCGAGCGCGGCCTTCGCGAAGGATGTGGCGCAATGGTGCGCGATTCGCAGCAGCGCACCGGTAAGCCGGGCCAATGCCCTGCGCCAGCTATGGGCCGCGGCACGTTATCACGCGCCGGATGCGCCGCCGGCCTGCCCGACGCTGGTACTGTCGTCGGCGGCGGATCATCTGGTCGACCCGGTGTGCTCTGCGCGCCTGGCCGCAGCATGGGGCGCGCAGCACCGCCGCCATCCCTGGGCGGGGCACGATTTGCCGCATGACGATCCGGCCTGGCTGGCCGCCACGGTGGCGCAGTGGCTGGCGGTAGCCGGCGCCAGCCATCGGTGAAGCCATGCCTTCACGCCTTCATGGATGCGCGGAGTTCACACCCGCGCGGCAGCGGCACGCCATATGCGTAGGGTGCTCCTGCAGCAGCCTGCGCACCACACCGTTGGTCCAGCCAAAGCCATCCTGCAGCGGATACTCGCCGCCCCCGCCGCCCACGGCGCCGTCCTCCGTGAGCTGCAGGGCGTATTTCTCCACCAGCTTGTACTCACGCTGGTAAAGGCTAGCCACGGTCACCAGCCAGCGATGGGCGATCTCGTGCGCAAGCGCCGCTTGCCCGGAACACGCAAACCCGCCAATCGCCAGCCATTGCAGCGGCGCCCAGCCGTTGGGCAGGTCCCACTGCTGGCCGCTGACGTGCTCCGTGGTGGCAATGCCGCCGGGCTGCAGCAGCCTCGCGGCCACGGTTTGCGCCACCCGCGCCGCCTGCGCGGGTGTTGCCGCGCCGACGTAGAGCGGCACCACGGTCGCCGCCGTCAGGTTGGCGCGGGCGTGGTGGCGTTGCCAGTCGAAATCGAAGTAGGCGCCCTCGGCCTCGCGCCACATGAGCCGGTCGACGGCCTCCCGGCGGGCCTGCGCGCGCTGCGCGAAGACCGGTGCGTCGGCATCGCCGGCGGCCTGGGCCAGTTCGGCGAGCTTGTGCTCCAGCTTGAACAGCAGGCAATTGAGATCCACCGGCAGGATCGCCGTGGTGCGAACGGACTCCAGCCCGCCGCCGGGTTCCTGCCAGCGCGAGCTGAAATCCCAGCCCGATTCGGCCGCGGCGCGCAGGTCGCGAAATACCTCGGCGGCCGGCCGCGCCGCCAATGCGGCCGTGCGGATATCTTCGATATAGGCTTCCTCGCGCGGGGTGTCGCGCTCGTCCCAGTAGCGGTTCAGCAGGCTGCCGTCGGCCAGCCTGACCACCCGCCGGCATACCTGCCCCGGCGCAAGGCAGTCGGCGCCCCGCATCCAGAAGGCGTACTCCTTGCGCAACTGTGGCAGGAAACCCAGCTCGGGCTGCACGCCGTGGTCCTCGAACAGCTCCACCATCAGCGCGAACACCGGCGGCTGCGAACGGCTCAGGTAGTAGCTGCGGGTACCGTTGGGAATCACGCCATAGGTGTCGAGCAGGTAGGAGAAGTTGTCCGCCATGCCGCGCAGCAAGCCGCCCTGCCCGCTGGCGGCCAGGCCCAGCATGGTGAAGTACGAATCCCAGTAGTACAGCTCGGAGAAACGCCCGCCCGGCACCACGTAGGCATGCGGCAGCGGCAACAGCGAGCATTGCGGCGGGTGCTGCGCGGGATGCCGGGTCAGCACCGCCCACAGCCCGTCGATATGGTCGGCCAGCGGCTGGTTGGGGTCGGACTCGTAGCAGCTGCGCGGCACCTCGGGCAGCACGAAATGCGCGTGCACAAAGGCGGCAAGGTCGAAGCCGGCAGCGCCGGCGCAAGCGCGGTAGGCTGCCAGGATGGTGGCCGGGTCCTGCCGAGGCATGGCGTCGGTGAAGGTCTTGCTGTCGGGAAAAATGCGCCCCATCTGCACCGCCACGAACAACTCCTGGTAGCGGTCGGCGGGCGTGAGCGGATCGGCGTGCGCGCAGCCTGCCAGGCGGTGCGGGGCGAGTGTCTGGCCACCGGTGGGGTCGCCCACCTCGCGCACATGATGCTGGCCGGCCGGCTGGCCACCTTCGACGGTGATGCGTGGTGCCACGGCCACTCCCGGTGTTTACCCGTGCGGCAGCTCGGAAGGCTGCCGACAAGCAATGAGAGTGGCTGGCGGGCGGGCGAGTTCCACCGCCGCGCAAAGGCGCTGCGTGCGGCCCGGGCCGCGCACAAGCGCACAGATCACGACACACGCGCATGATGCATCGCATGCATCGCATGCGCCGGATGCGCCGGATGTGCCTCTTAGCGTTCCGGTGTCTGCGTCGTCACCAGCCGCGGCCCGACCACGGCGTGGGCGCGGCGGAAATGCTCGAGCGGCTGCGGGCGCCCGAGCAGGAATCCCTGCGCTTCGTCGCAGCCCTCGGCCTGCAGCAGGCTGAGCTGCTCGTCGGTCTCCACGCCTTCGGCCAGCACAGGGATCGCCAGGCTCTGGCCCAGCGCCAGAATGGCGCGGATGATGGCCTTGGCCTGCTGGCTGTCGGAAATTTCCGCGATAAAGGTGCGGTCCAGCTTGATCTTGTCGAACGGGAAGGAGCGCAAGGTGTCCAGCGACGAGTAGCCCGTGCCGAAATCGTCGATGGCAATGGTCACGCCCAGCGCCTTGATGCGGCGCAAGATGTCCAGCGCCCGTTCCTTGTCGCCGATGATGGTCGACTCGGTGATTTCGAGTTCCAGCCGTCCCGCCGCCAGCCCGGTCTCCTCAAGCACTTGCGCCACCAGCGTGACCAGGTTGCCGTGGGTGATCTGCACCGGCGACAGGTTGACCGAGATCTTGCGCGGGAATGTCCACTGCGCGGCTTCCCGGCATGCGGTGCGCAGCACCCACTCGCCGATCGGCAGGATGGCGCCGCATTCTTCAGCCAGGGGGATGAAGCTGTCGGGCGGGATGAGCCCGCGCTCGGGATGACGCCAGCGCAACAGCACCTCGCAGCCGATGGCCTCACCGCTGGCAATCGCGGTCTGCACCTGGTAGTCCAGCACGAACTGGTTGGCGGCAATGGCGGTCCACAGCTCGCCGGCCAGCGCGCGCCGCTCGCGCTCAGCCTCGTCCATCTGGCTTTCGTAGAAGCAGATCGATTCGGACAAACTGCCCTTGGCGCGGTACATCGCCAGGTCGGTATTGCTGACGAGCTGGTCGCGATGGGTGCCGTCGCCGGGATAGATCGCAATCCCGATGCTCGCGCCCGTGGTCAGGTCAAAACCCTCGAGCCGCACCGGCTCGCTCAGGCAGGTCACCAGGCGCGCGCTGAAGTCGCTCAGCTCGGCCTGCCGCTCGAAACGCTTCACGGCAATGAACTCATCGCCGCCGATGCGAGCGATGAACTCGCCCGGCTCCAGCTGGCTGGCGATGCGCTGGGACACCGCGCGCAGCACGGTGTCGCCGGCCGCATGCCCGTGCAGGTCGTTGATTTCCTTGAAGCGATCCAGGTCGATGCCAAGCGTTGCCACCCGGCTGCCCTGCTTTTGCGCACGCAGCAGTTCTTCGTCCAGGTAGTCGTTGAAATAGCTGCGGTTGGGCAGCCCGGTGAGCCCGTCGTGGCGCGCCATATACTGGATCTTGGCTTCGATGCGGCGCTGCTCGGTCACGTCCTCGCAGGTGGTCACCCACGAGCCGTCAGCCATGGCGCTGTGCGACAGCGCAATGGCGCGCCCGTCGGGCAACGCTTCCACGCTGCGCCATTGCTGGTGGCGGCGCAGGATCTCGCGGTGCCGCTCGCAAAGCGCCTGCGCGTATTGCTCCGCGCGGTCGTCGGACTGGCCGGCCTCGGCCCGCATATCGCCGCCAAGGCGGCTGGCGAGCACCCCTGGTGCCGCGATTTCGCTCTCGCGCACGCCGGCCATGGTACGGCACAGGGCGAGAAAATCCGCGCCTGGCACCAGCGCCGCGCCCGCGCCGCGGAAGATGTCTTCCATGCGGCGATTGGTCAGGATGATCGTGCCATGCGGATCGAACAGGCACAGCCCCTGCGACATGTTCTCCAATGCCAGGTCCAGCGTGCGTGTCACCTCCGCAATGCGCTCGGCGTCGGCCTTTTGCTGCGTCATGTCGCGCGTGACCTTGGCATAGCCAAGCTGCTTGCCCTTGCGATCGAAGATCGGCGTGATCAGCACGTGGGCCCAGAAGCGGGAACCATCCTTGCGCAAGCGCCAGCAGCCTTCCACCGCGAAGCGGCCTGCCTCGCGCGCTTGCCGCAACGCCTGCTCGGGCAGCCCCGCGGCGCGATCCTCCTGCGTGTAAAAGCACGAGAAATGCGCGCCCAGGATTTCATCCCGCGTGTATCCCTTGGCCCGCTGCGCGCCGGGGTTCCAACTGCTCACGATGCCAGCGGGATCCAGCGCGTAGATCGCGTAATCGGTCACGCCAAGTACAAGCGTGCGAAAAAGTTCGGTCTCTCCGGGAGGGCCTTGGATGTGCGGCATGTAGGGTGCGGGTGTAGGGTCGATGCCATCTCGTGCAGCGCTTGTCCCGACGAAGGGACAAGCCGCGTGCAAACGACAATCGACGGAACCGGCGCAGCCTGTGTGCCGGGACGTCGATTGGTATAACGGCAATGCGGGCGCGAAGTTTACCCTTGCGCCGGCAAAGCGCAACCCTGCGCGTCGCAAGCCGGGCCGCCGGCGCCATCCTGGCTGCCCGCCTCGATGCGTCCGCCCTGCTGCGCAACCGCCCGCGCCAGGCTCTGCTGCCACGCACCCGCGTCGCCAAGGAACGGGCCCACGTCCAGCACTGCAAATTGATCGGTGCCGTTTTGCAGCGCAAACGTGGGGAAGCCATGCCCGCCGAGACGGTTCAGCAGCATGCGGCTGGCGGCCATATGTGCCTGCGTCTTGTCACCGCCAAGGTCCAGGCAAAGGCCGGCAAAGCGCTGCGGGTCCAGTCCGGCCTGCCCGGCAAGATCCGCCAGCACCTGCGCATCGGCAATGCGCAGCCCGTCCACATAGTGCGCATGCTGCAGGCGCGCCAGCAGCTCGGCGGCGGCCTCGACGCCGCCCAGCGCCTGCGCGGCCAGGATCGCGGTGGTGGGCGGCGCGGAGTCCATCATCGCGCTCTCGTCGCGCAGCAAGCCTTCGAAATAGCGCTCGCCGAACGGCTGGCCGGTGAGCGCGGCGATGCGGCGATCGTGCGGCATCACGTAGTCGCGCCATTGCGCCGTGATGCGGCGGCGATTGGCGCCCGTGAGCATGCCGCCGCCGTGCAGCGCCAGCGCGAGGCCAGGCACGGCGCGCGCGGCGCGCACCAGCGGCGCGGCGCCGTAGCACCAGCCACACAGCGGGTCGTAGATGTAATGCAGGGTGAGACCGGACATGATCAATGCTTCCTGAGAGTTGATGCTGGCGTTATGCGCATCACGAAACGCGAAACGCGGCTTGGCGCCCAGCCGTTATTTTGCAGGCCACTGCATTTCGCCCTTGATGACCTTGGCGCTCAGATCGAGCGAGTCCAGGCCGCCCAGCTGCGGATAGTGCTTTTGCATCGCCGCGCTCAGCGCCTTGGCATCGGGCGCGCGCGCCGCCTCTTGCTCAAACGTGCGCAGGTAATCCCGCGTGAAGCGCACCGACGCCAGCGTCTGCGGGGCATCGTCCAGATAGTGCCCGGGCACGACCCGCGCTGGCTTTTTCGCCGCGATGCGATCGAGCATGGCAATCCAGTGCTGGCGCGAGGCTGGTGTTTGCGTATCGGCCACCCAGACGTGGCTCTTGCCAAAGACCACCACGCCGCCGGCTACGGTCTTGAGCGACGGAATCCACACCACCGTGCGCTCCGGCGCCGGGCCGTCCAGGCCCAGCACTTCCAGCTTGCTGCCCTCTAGCTCGATGGCATTGCCGGCCAGCGGCTCGGGCAGCACCAGCGCCTTGGGTGCATTGTCCTTCAGGATCGGGGCCCAGTAAGCCAGCTTGCCTGACATGGATGCCTGGATGGCCGCCACCGTTTGCGGCGTGGCGACGATCCTGGCCGCCGGGAACGCGGCCTTGAGCACGTCCAGCCCGAAGTAGAAGTCCGGATCGCTGTGGCTGATGTAGATGGTGGTGAGGTTCTTGCCGCTGGCGCGGATGCGCGCAACCAGCGCCTCGGCGTCGTTGCGCTGGAACTGCGCGTCGATCAGCACCGCGTCGTGCGCGCCAGTGACGAGTTCGGACGAGACCGGGAAAATGCTCTTGGTGCCGGGGTTGTAGACCTCCAGCTTGAGCGCGGCTGCGGCCGCTGCGGGCGTGCTGGCGACGATGCCCAGGCACAAGGCGGTGGCGAGGCCGCGCAGGAATCGGTTCAGGGTCAGGCTGGAGCGCATCGGGAGTCTCACATGGCTGGGGATCAAGGAAGCCGCCAGCTTAATTTGCACAGACCGGCACAAAAACCCCATAGAATGAACATCTTTGTTGCATAAATCGATCAAATAGGGCGACAAGCTAATCCAGCGCCACGTCACCAGCGTCACCCGCCAACTCATTCCATGGACCGCATCACCGCCGCCGAAGTCTTCGTAGCCATTGCCGAACGCGGCAGCATGACGGCCGCCGCCGAGGCGCTGGACATGTCGCGCGCCATGGTCACCCGTTATCTCGCGCAGATGGAAACCTGGGCCGAGCAGCGCCTGCTGCATCGCTCCACGCGCAGCCTGAGCCTGACGCCCGCCGGGGAGCAAGCGCTGTTGCGCTGCCGCCAGATGCTGGAGATCGCCGCGCAGATGGCGCGGCCCGAGCATGAGCGCGCGGGCATGCCGCGCGGCATGCTGCGCATCAGTTGCGCGCAATCCCTGGCCGAGTCCGTGCTGGCCGCGGCCGTGACGGCCTACCTGGAGCGCTATCCGGAAACCGCCGTCGACCTGCATATCGGCAGCCAGGCGGTCAACCTGGTGGAGGCACGCATCGACCTGGCGATCCGCATCACCAACGACCTCGACCCCAACCTGATCGCGCGCCCGCTGGCAAGCTGCGCCTCGGTGATCTGCGCCGCGCCCGCCTACATCGCCGCCCACGGCATGCCGCGCCAGGCGCAGGACCTCGCCATGCACAACTGCCTCACCTACTCGTACTTCGGCAAGAGCCTGTGGCAACTGGAACGCGCGGGCGAAACGCTGGCGGTGCCGGTGCAGGGCAACCTCAGCGCCAATGAATCGACCGTGCTGCTGGCCGCCGCGGTGGCGGGCGCCGGCATCGCCATGCAGCCGCTCTACTCTGCCGCGCCGCTGCTGCGCAGCGGGCAACTGGTGGCCCTGCTGCCCGGGTGGCAACCGCAGGCGCTTGGCATCCACGGCGTCTACGCATCGCGCCGGCAAATGCCGGCAATCCTGCGCACCATGCTGGACTTCCTTGCGCAGCGCTTTGCCGCGGATCCCGGATGGCAAGGCGCAGGGACCGAAGCGAGGCTTCCGGGCTAGGCGGGGCGCAGCGCCCCCGCCCGCCGCATCACAGCCCCTTCAAACGCCCCTTCCCTCAGGGCAGCACGGGATTCGCCTGCGCGCTCGCCACGCGCCGGTCGGCATCCGCTTGCAGCAGGAAGCGCCTGGCCACCAGCCCGGCGGCCACGCTCTGCACCTTGGCCACGTAGCCGGCCTGGTCGGTGTAGAGCGCCTCCAGCGAGGGCCGCGTATCGCCGGCTGCAATGCGCGCGGCCTCGGTCTTGTGGAAGGGAATGTAGCTGCCGCTCAGGTTGACCAGATCCACAATGCCCGGCGTGGCCACGTAGTTGAACTCCAGGCTGGTGCCCACCGGCGCGTCCACGTCGACGCCGTGGATGCCGGCCTTGGTCAGCCCGGTCTGCGCATCCACCTGCGGCACCATGATGGCGTAGTCCCGCCCCATGTACGACGGCGGCAGCAAGGTCGGGATGCCGGACTCATCCTGCGGGCGATAGGTCGGGCCGTAGTCGAGCAGCGGGAAGCCGTTATAGCGCGCCAGGTACTGCAGCGCGGGAATCGCGGCATTGCTGCCCGCGCCGGCCCAGGTAATGCCCTTGGTCACAGGGAAGGTCAGCTGATCGGGCCGCACCAGCGTGCCATCGGCGATGGCCGGAACCTGGCTGGCCGGCGGCGCGACATCGCGAGCCACCCAGTCTTCCAGCGCGACGAACAGCGCGCGGAAGGTATCGGCAAAATCGACCATGGAACCTGCCGGGTACACCGTCGACGCCGGCGCGTAGCTGATCAGCGGCGACTTGCCGCCGTGCTGCGTGCTGGCGTAGTAGTAGATGCGCGCATTGTCAGGCTGCTTCAGGTCGGCAAAGCCGTAGGGATCGGTCAGCACCGGCGAGCCCTGCAATTGCCAGAACTCCGTGCCCGACAGGCCGAGGAAGAACTTCGGGCAAGTCTGCGTAGCGGTGCAGCGCTGCATGACGCCGCCAGTGCGGCCCGCCAGCGTATCCTGGTAGTCGGCGGCCAGCCCGCGCGGCGCGGTCTGCCCGAAGGCGCGATGGTCGGTGCGCAGGCCACCGCCGCCGCCCGGCACGGCGAAGCGCGTGTTGATATTGGTCTGGCGCGCGGCCACATGCGCATAGATGCCGTCGAACACCTTGCTGCCATCCAGCGCCTGGTTAAAGCCAAGATGCAGGAAGGTCTTCATCGCGTTGCCCGATTGCGAGGTGCCCTGCCCGATGGCAAAGCGCACCGCGCCCGCCACCGGATTGGGCGTGCCCGCCGAATCCGCGGCCTGGTGCCGGAAGAACGTGATGGTGTCGCGCAGCGCCGCCAGGCCCACACCCATCACCTTCGGGTCTTTCGCCACGTAGGTGATCTCGTAGAGGTAGCCCGGCACGAAGCCGCCCTTGAGGCAGATGTTGGCAGCGTCGGCCTTGCCTGGGAAGGGATTGCCTGCGTTATCGCAGGTGGCGAACTTCCAGTCCGTGGCGGGAATCGCTACGCGCGGGTCGGTCTCGTTTACGCGCCGCGTCAGCGTGTAGCCCGGCAAGGTGTTGTCGAGGCTGGCCGGCGCATAGGGGATCATCGTGCTGTTGAACACGCCGCCCGGCAGGCTCATCGACGGGCTGGCCACGCTCGGGATCAGCTCCGCCGCATACGGGCCGGTAATGCTGCTGCCGTCCTTGTTCTTCGCCACCGGCACCGTCAGCGTGAGCCGTGCCGCCGAGCTCTTCGGCACGTCGCCCTGCCAGGCCGCGTACAGCAGCACGTAACCGCGCTCGAAGTAGAGCGAATCCCCGGGCACCGCGGTGGGGTTCGGCATGGTCAGGATATTGCCGCGATTGGGCGCGTCGTAACGCAGCACGCCACCCGCCTTGCTCATGTCCTTGGGCTTGAGCATGACGAATTCCGTGGTGTACTCCACGAGGCCGCGGCCGTTCACCGGGGCCAGCGCCAGGTCCTGGATGATGGCGTTATGCGCATCGACGGGATCGACCTCACCCTTGAGCGTGCCGGTGAGTTTTTCGTAGGCGCCTGCGTTGCCGTAAGTGCCGGGCATGTCTTCCCGCACGGTGATGGTCAGCGTCATGCCCGGGGTGGCCGCTGCGGCGGCCGTGGCAGCGGTGCCCGTGTTCGCGCTGTCATCGTTGCCGCCGCAGGCGAGCAACGGCAAAGCTAGCGCCAGCGCCGCCGTGCGGCGCGCCAAGGTGGTCTCCATACTTGCTCCTCTTTTGTCGTACGCCCTGCTAAGGGGGGCGTTGGCGCAAAGTGTAGGGAGCGCAGCAATATAAGGTAAATGGATAGTTTCGATGGATTATGCGGATAAACCGCTGAATCGCTCTCTTGGCAGCGCCCATCGGATTGGGGATCAGATGGGCATGCAAGCGCTACCAGAAACTCCGGTATGCAAACGTGCCCAGCCAGCTTGCCACCCGGCCGGCCCCATAGAGGCCCAGGCCGAACATCCCGTGCGTGACGACGCTATGGAAGCGCGCCACGGCCGGACGCGGAGAACGGCTGGCGGCAATGCCCGCCCCCATGGCCGGCTGCATCACGAAAAACGGTGCCGCCACGCTGCCGATCCCCACCATCAACGCTGGGCCAAGCGTCGGATGACGGACCCACCCGAGGCCCCAGAATGCGAGCAGCACGGCCGCAAATGCGATGCCGATCAGATAATGGGCAAGCCAGCCAATCAGGCGCTCGCCCCGTACGGGCGGCGAAGCCGCAATGGGAGCGTGGCGAAAGCGCCCGCGCGTCAGATGGCCGAGCCAGCGGCCCACCAGGGCATAGTTCAGTAGAGGAATGCCGAGCAGCCGCTTTCGCGCCGCGGCCCAGATGTCCATCACCATGGTCGCGCCCGCCCCGATCAGGACGGCGCACATCAGGTAGCCCACTGCGTCAGACATGGGGGGCTCCCTTCAGCATGCCTGGCGCAGGCCGCGCTCGGGCGCTGACCATCCAGCAGGCCGCGGTGAAGCGAACTTCAGCACCGTGCACATAGGGATCGAAGGCGGCGCGGACCGTTTCGATGACCTGCTTGCGCGTACGCTCGTCCACCTCTTGAAGCATCAGGCCGACGGGACCGAGACAGGAGAGGTAGCCGAGCAGATCCGACTCGCGCATGGTGCAGTCCACCTCGATCGGCCGGATGTCGATTTCGGCCCAGCCGCTGTCTTCCAGCAAAGCAGCGATCCGATGCCGGTCCGCGAAGGCGAACTGCCCCGGCGCATCTGGCCGGCGCGCGGGCATGTTCGGCAGCAGCGCTGCCGCGGCGCGCTCGGCCGTCGTCATGAACGGATTTTCCGCGGCACTGCGCCACGCGATAAAGCAGAGATCTGCGCCATCCCGTGCGGCGCGGCGCAGGTTCTTGAAGGCCAGGACCGGGTTGTCGAAAAACATGACGCCGAAGCGCGAGATGATCAAATCGAAGCTTGCGGGCTCGAAGGCATGGTCCTGCACGTCGGCGCGGATGAAGCATGCGGTGATGTCTTCGCGTTCGGCGCGCGCCCGCGCAGCGGCGATCATCGGATCCGAAATGTCGGCGCCGGTGCAAGGGCCCTTCGCGCCGAGCCGCCGCGCTACGGCGAGCGTGGTGCTGCCCGTACCGCAACCCACATCCAGCACCCGGGGCCCGGCGCCGGCGCAGACCGCTTTGACGAGCAGGTCTTCGAAGGGCTTGAACATCTGGTCTAGCAGCGCCTGCGCCTCGACCCAGGCGCGCCCGGAGCGGCCCCTCCAGAGCGCCGCCTGCTCGCTTTCGGCCCGATGTGTGACGTCCATGATCGTTTTCCTTTGCTGCCCCAGGGAGCGGAAGCTAGACTGTGCCAGTTCAAGTCGACTTGAGGTCAAGAGGGTGAAAAGCCTAGACATAGCCGAAGTGGCGCAGCAGTCCGGCGTTCCCGCATCGACGCTGCGGTTCTATGAAGAAAAGGGGCTGATTGCCGCGATCGGCAGGCGCGGGCTGCGCCGCCTGTTCGATGCCGGCGTGCTGGAACGGCTGGCGCTGATCGCGCTGGGGCGCGCCGCCGGCTTCTCGCTCAACGAAATTGCCCTCATGTTCGCGCCGCAGGGGCAGCCGAGTATCGACCGGCAGATGCTCGCGGCCAAGGCGGATGAACTGGACAAGACGATCAAGAAGCTCAGCGCCATGCGCGACGGCCTGCGCCACGCCGCCGCCTGCCCGGCGCCTAGCCACATGGAATGCCCCACTTTCCGCCGCATCGTGCAGGCCGCCGCGTCCGGCGCCATTGGGGCGCCGCCGAAGAAGGCGCCGCAGTCACCGCGGCGTTAGCGCGGGGGACGCGCCATCGGGGTGGTCATGCTCACGCTGTGATAGGCTCGCGTGCCGAGCATATCGCCTCCAAGTCAGATCCGGCCCATGCCCCATTTCTCCTCCGCATCATCGTCGCCCGAATGCGCCAGGAGATGCACCGCGTGCCTCCAGGCTTGACCGCGCCGGCCCTCACCAAAGCTTGCGCAGCGCCTTCAGCCCCGCCGCGATGCCCGCCTCGTCGATCGCGCCGAAGCCGAACAGCAACCCTGCGCGATCCTGCGGGCCGAGGTAGTACTCCTGCGCGGTCCAGACCCCAATGCCCTGCTCCCTCGCGCGCTTCGCCAGCGGCTCGGGATCGGCATGGCCAACGCATAGCGCGGCCAGATGCAGCCCGGCGGCGCAGGGCACCGGCTCGAGCCGGCCGCTGAAATCCGCGCGCAGCGTATCCAGCAGCAGTTGGCGGCGCACGCCATAGAGCCGGCGCATCCTGCGCACGTGGCGTGCCAGGTGCCCTTCGGCGATGAAGGCGGCGAGCGTGTCCTGCGCGGTGGCAGCACAATGCCAGTCGCTGCATTGCTTGGCCAGCGTGAGCGCCTGCCGCGCCCACCGCGGGGCCACCACGAAGCCCAGCCGCAGCGTGGGAAACAGGCTCTTGGAGAAGGTCCCGACGTAGCACACGGATTCGGCGCGATCGAGGGTCTGCAGGGCGTCGAGCGGGCGCTCTGCGTGGCGAAACTCGCCATCGTAATCGTCTTCGATGATGACCGCGCCGTGCGATTGCGCGAACGCAAGCAAGGCCGCGCGCCGCGCCGCCGACATGGCATGGCCGAGGGGAAACTGATGCGATGGCGTGACGTAGATCACCCGCGCATCGGCGGGCAGCCGGTCCACCATCAGTCCTTGCGCGTCCACCGGCACCGGCACGATCCTGGCGCCGGCGGCGGCAAAGGCTGCGCGGGCCGGCGGGTAGCCCGGGTCCTCCATCGCCACCACGGTGCGCCCGGGCGTCACCAGCACGCGGGCCAGCAGGTCGAAGGCCTGCTGCGCGCCCGCCGTGACCACCACGTCGCCAGCCTGGCAGGCGACCGCGCGCGCAAACGAAACGTGGCTGGCAATAGCCTCGCGCAATGCGGGCTGCCCTTGCGGGTCGGCATAGGCCACCGGCGCATGGGCCATCGCCCGCATTGTGCGCGCCGTCAGGCGCCCCCACAGGTCTGCCCGGAATGCCGACAGGCTGGGCACGCCAACGCGAAAATCAAAGCGCGGGACCAGCGGCGAAGCTTCCCGAGGCGGCAAGGGCGGCACGCGCCAGAACGCGGCCAGCCGACGCTCGGCCTCAGGCGCACCGGGCTGCGGGGCTGGCTCGCGCGTGGGCGCCAACAGCCCCGCCACATAGGTGCCGCCACGATCGCGCGCCACCACATAGCCCTCGCTCAGCAGCAGGTCGTAGGCGGCCACCACGGTGTTGCGCGACACGCCACAGGCCTGGGCCAGCGCGCGCGTAGCAGGCAGGCGCAGGCCGGGGCGCAGGCGCCCGTCCAGGATTGCCTCTTTAAGCTGGCCGTGCAGGCTGCGCAGCAAATGGCGCGAGCCGGGTGCCGGCAAGCGGATCGGGAAGGCGAAATCTGGATCCATATATTTTTTGATTTCTGGCTCTTTTCTGGTACCAGTTTGCCGTCTTATCCTGGCCGTGTCATCCCCCATGAGGTGCCTGGAAATGAAACGCTCCGAGCTTTCGATGTTGCTGTCCCTGGCCGCCCTGTGGGGCGCCTCCTACCTGTTTATCCGTCTGGGTGCGGGTGAGTTCGGCGCCGTGCCGCTGGCGGGCGGGCGCGCCGGCGGCGCGGCCCTGCTGCTGCTCCCGCTGCTGGCCTGGCGCGGCGGGCTGGCCTGCCTGCGCCGCCGCTGGTGGGCGATCGCCGTGGTCGGGATCACGAATTCCGCGCTGCCCTTCGTGCTGTTCAGCTTTGCCGCGCTGACCATTCCCGCTGGGCTTTCCGCCATGTTCACCGCGGCCACGCCGCTGTTTACCGCGCTGATCGGCTGGCTGTGGCTGCGTGAAAGCCTGGAAGCGCCGCGCATAGCCGGGCTGGCCCTGGGCTTCGCCGGGGTGCTGTGGCTGGTGTGGGATAAGGCCGGGCTGCAGCACGGCGCCGCGGGCAAGGCCGCCGGCCTGGCTGCGCTGGCCTGCCTGGCCGCTGCCCTGCTCTATGGCTTCTCCGCCAACTTCACCCGCAAGTACCTGGCGGACGTGCCGCCGCTGACGGTAGCAGCGGGCACCCAACTCGCATCGGCTCTGCTGCTGTGCGCGCCTGCAGCCTGGCTGTGGCCGGCCACGCAGCCAAGCGCGCACGCATGGCTGGCGCTGGGCGCGTTGACCGCCGCCTGCACCGCGCTGGCCTATGTGCTCTTCTTTCGCCTGATCGCCAAGGCGGGACCCGCGCGGGCAATGACCGCGCTATTCCTGATCCCGGCCTTCGGTGTGTTGTGGGGTGCGCTGTTCCTGGGAGAGCGCATCACGCCTTCGATGTTGCCGGGCTGCGCCGTGATCCTGGCCGGCACCGCCCTGACAACGGGCATTGTGCGCGGATGGAGCAAGCGCCTGGCAAGCTAGCGAGGCGCAGGGATGCGGGCTGGATTCACGGGGCCTGGAAAAAGCTTCGGCGCGCCACAGTGGGCGCGCCGATTCGCGCGCAGCGTGGGGACGCTGCGCCATGCCTTCTTTACCACGGATGCTGCGGATCCCGGGGAACCCTCAGGCCGGCAGTGCCTGTGCCACTACGGTGGCCATGGAGCCGCTAGCAACGCAAACCAGCGCCCAGCCTGCCAACATCCGGAAACTCTGCCAACGGTTCATGATTCGCTCCTGGTATCCGTGCGTCGTTACGCTGACGCCACGCGGTGATGCATGCAATCCGGCACCCCGGTCATCGAGACCTGGGAGGTACCGGTTTTGACTCAGGCCCTTGCGCCGTCGGTGTACACGTCCCGTGCGCCGCTGCGGGCACCGTCGAAGTACGGGTTGCGCTTGTCGTTGCGGGCGCCGTCGGTGTACGGGTCAAACTTGCGGCTGGGTTCAGACGACACGCCACTGCGATCCAGGCCTGCGACGGTACGGAAACCATCCGTGTACGGGTCGGTCTTGCCAACGCGGGCACCGTCGGTGAACGGATCGGCCTTGCCGGCGCGCGCACCTTCGGTGAAGGCATCGAACTTGCCGCTGCGGGCGCCGTCGCTGTAGACGTCGCGGGTGCGGTATTCATAGCCGTACTTGTCGGCGGTAACGGTTGCGGCAGCCTGGGCATGGCCAGCAGCGAACGCTGCGGCGAGGGTGGCGGCGGTGAGCAGGGACTTGGCAAAAAGCTTGGTGTTCATGATGTTCTCCAATCGAAGCATGGGTCCGGGGGTCTGCTTTGGCCGCGGGGACCGGGTTTTAGCTGGTTCGTCGTTTTTTCACTCTCTTACCTATCACTAGGTAGAGAAGCGGGGCAAAAAAAATGACTTTCGTCTTGTTACTTGTTTGCTGCATTGGAAACCGGCTGGCTGGGCCATGTCTGTTTAGCGCTACCTTGCTGCGGCGTCCATGAAACACATGTTATCTACCTTCAAGTAGATAGTCAAGGGTTTTTACTAGGTTGTACTTACGATATCCACCAACGGCATAAGCCACGCCAACCATAAAGATATTCTTAGATCACTATTTGGCACTATGGCCCTTTGATGCCCCGCGTGTACTACGCTTTTGGGGTGCGCGGACAACGAAGGATTGCCGCATCGCGGCATCACGAGCACACTCTCCGGGCCATGCCCGGGCGTCCCCGCGCACGCACCAGCAGCACTCGACTCATCCGCACCGGCGCCAGCGCGGTGCCACCGGGAGAGGCCCTACAGCCATGAGCGCAGACAACGCTATCGGAAGCCTGGAACCCCCTGACCCGCAAGCCATTGTTGCGGCAGGCCTGGCCATCGAGCAGGAGGCAGCCACCGCGGCGTTCTCGCCGATGGAGTCGCGGCGCCACCAGATGTGGCCCCTGCTTACCGCCGCCGAGATCGTGCGGCTCCAGCATTTCGGCACACCGCGGCAGTGGCGCGCCAATGAATACCTGTTTCGCACCGGCGACCCTGCCCACGGCATGGTGGTGGTACTGCGAGGCCGAGTGCGCGTCTTGCAGCGCGACGCCCGAGACCGTGCGTCTGTGGTCGGCGAGCACGGACCGGGCAGCTTCCTTGCTGAAGTGGGGCAGCTATCGGGCAAGCCCGCGCTGGTCGACGGCCTGGCGCTGGAGGACGTCGAGGCCATCTCGATTCCACCCGACCGGCTGCGCGCGCTGATGGTCGCGCAAGCCGAACTGGGCGAGCGCATCATGCGTGCGCTGATCCTGCGCCGCGTTGGCCTGATCGAGCGCGGCAATGGTCCGACGCTGCTGGGCCGCGGCAGCGACGCGCGCCTGCTGCACCTGCAGGCGTTCCTGCGGCGCAACGGCTACCCCCATACCGTGGTCGACGCGGATACCGATCCCGATGCGTGCGCACTCCTCGATTTCACCGGCGCCGCGCCCGGCGATTTTCCGCTGGTGATCTGCCCCGGCGGCGCGGTGCTGCGCTGCCCGGACGCGGGCCAGCTTGCCACCTGCCTGGGCCTGCTGCCCGAATTCGATCCGGACTATATCTACGACGTGATCGTGGTGGGTGCAGGTCCGGCGGGTCTGGCCACCGCGGTGTATGCCGCGTCCGAAGGCCTGTGCGTTGCGGTGTTCGACAGCCTTGCGCCAGGCGGCCAGGCCGGCGCCAGCTCGCGCATCGAAAACTACCTGGGCTTCCCCACGGGTATTTCCGGGCAAGCATTGGCCGGCCGGGCCTTTGTGCAAGCCCAGAAGTTCGGCGCGCACCTTGCCATCCCCTTGCAGGTGAGCGCGCTGCATTGCGGCGAGCATCCGCAGCGCATCGAGCTGAGCGACGGCCGCAAGATTGCGGCCCGGACCGTGGTCATTGCCAGTGGCGCGGCTTATCGCCACCCCGCCATCGCGGAACTCGACCGCTACGAAGGACGTGGCGTCTACTACTGGGCCTCCCCGGTGGAAGCCCGCCTGTGCAGCGGCGAAGAAGTCGTGCTGGTGGGCGGCGGCAATTCCGCGGGGCAGGCCGCCGTGTTCCTGGCCGCGCACGCCAAGCGCGTGCACATTCTCATCCGGGCATCGGGGCTGGAGGCCAGCATGTCGCGCTACCTGATCGAGCGCATCGCGGCCCAGCCCAATATCGAACTGCATACCGGCACGGAAATCGTAGCCCTGGGCGGGGAAGAACGCCTGGCCACCATCGGCTATCGCTCGCGCGACAGCGATCGCGTGACCGAGGTGCCGGTCCGGCATCTGTTCCTGTTTACCGGCGCAGATCCCAATACGGGATGGCTCGCCAGCTGCAATGTGCGTGTGGATGCAAAGGGATTCGTGCTGACCGGCACAGACACGGCGCATGAAGGCACCCTCCCGGCATCCACGCTGGAGACCAGTGTGCCAGGCATCTTTGCAATCGGGGACGTGCGCTCAGGCTCCACCAAGCGGGTTGCGGCGGCCGTGGGCGAAGGCGCTGCAGTGGTCGCGCAGATCCACGGCTACCTGGAAAAAATGAAACAGCCGGAGCCGGGAACGCTTGCCATGTAAGCCTTGCCAGCTGCCTTGCAAACACCGGACGATCAATTTACTCCTGCCGCCGCGCGCCGGCAATCGACCGTGTGGACGGCGCGCGACAGGGCCTGAAATGCGCGTTTTTTTACTATATTGGTTGCATGGCAGGAGCTTCAATTCGAAGCCGTCGATAGCGGGAGGTTGCCATGCGTTCGCTTGCAGACATGTTTAGTCCGCCCACCCCGGAGAAAATCGCAGCAAGGGAATTGCAGCAAATGCGGCTTACCTTATTCCAAGCCGAGCGCCGCCTGCTGGAGGCACAGATGCAGGTCGACTACTACCGCGACCTGGTCGCCTTCCTGGAGGAGGTGACCGCCTCCGGCGTCGAGAGCGTCGTGGACAAGCGGCGCGCTCCCGTCGCCGCGGAGCATGCGCAAGCGCACCGCTCCGCGCCCGGCCTCATCACGGTGCCGACCGTACCGTCAGCAGCCTGACAGTTTGCCGTCATGCCATGCCGCGCGGCTTGAAGCCGCCGCGGCCATCCGCTCGCATGACACACGGCGCTTGCTGACGCGTTCCCGATTGCCCAGCCGCCGGCACCGCGCCGGCGCTGTGCGATACTTGCCGCCTCACGCGGCCACCCCCATGCCATCCGCACAAACACATTGCCCCGCACCGGGCAGTGGCGCCCAGCGCGTTCGCCATGCCGGCAAGGGGGCCCGATCAGCATCCGGGAACAAGGAACATCGAAATGAGCGCACTACTGCCAGCCATTGAAATCGAAACCGCGCCGTCACCCACGTGGTCGGTCATCTGGATGCACGGGCTCGGCGCCGACGGCAGCGATTTCGTGCCCGTGGTGCCGGAGCTGGGCCTGGCGTGCGCGCCCGGCGTGCGTTTCGTGTTTCCCAACGCGCCGGCCATCCCGGTTACCTGCAACGGCGGCTACGTCATGCCGGCGTGGTACGACATCCAGTCGCTCGATGACGCCCGCCGCCATGCGGACGAGGCCGGCATCCGGGTCTCCCGCGATGCCATCCGCGCCCTGATCGCGCGGGAGAACCAGCGCGGCGTGCCCAGCCACCGCGTGGTGCTGGCGGGGTTCTCGCAAGGCGGGGCCGTAGCCTATACCACAGCCCTGACGCATCCCGAAGCGCTGGGCGGCGTCGTCGCCCTTTCCACCTATATCCCCGCGCCGGCAATGCTTGCCGCCGAGTTCAGCGAAGCCAACCGCGCCACACCGATCTTTGCCGGACACGGCACCGAGGACGATGTGGTGGCCGTGCAGCTCGGCCTGCTGGCGCGCGAGACCGTGGAAAAACTGGGCTGCAAGGTGGAATGGCACACCTACCGCATGTCGCACTCGGTCTGCATGGAAGAGATCAAGGCGATCGGCGCCTGGCTGAATGCGCGTTTCGCGGCGGCCGGGAAATCCTGACCCGCACGGACGTCGCCCCGACATCGGATAGCGTGGTAGGCTCGCGCCCCACCGCAAGATTGCAAGTCATCATGAAAACCTCTCCCCCCGACGCTTCTGCTTCTGCCTCCGCACCCGCGCCAGCACCCGCGCTCAAGCTCGATTTCAATACCCGCAAGGCCTTGCTGTTTGCGCTCGCCGCCGAGCGCTTGTCGGCATTCTACGAACACCGCCAATGGATGACCGATGCGCAGGGCGCCACCCTGGCGAGCCTGTGGCTGTCGCGCTCCAAGCTGCAACTGGCGCTGGCCGAGCGGCGCTTGCTGTCGCAATTGAGCGATCAGTTCGCACGCCAGCTCGCCGGCACGCTCTCGCGTGAGGCCGGGCTGTACACCGCCCACGAAATGATGGAAGCGCTGGACCCCAATTACCAGTCGGCCTTTGCGCATGACCTGCTCGACGAGTGCGAGCGGCTGCTGCATGAGAACGGCGTGACTGAGTGATGACGGGGCAAGCCGGCGCGCGACGCGGCGCGTTGCGCCATGGCGCATCAGCGGCTGGCTACCCTGGCCGGACCGCGGCTCTTGCCGAATTGCTCGGCATCGAGCCGGCGGAACACCAGCGCCGATAGCAGCGTGATCATGCCCACGGTGAAGAACGCCAGCCGGTAGGCCGTGCCGGCCACGCCCAGCTGGGCTGTGAACATGCTGACCAGCCCGCCGCCGATGGTGACCCCGAGGCCGATTGCCAGCATCTGCACCATCGAGAACAGGCTGTTGCCGCTGCCTGCGTCTTCCACGCTCAAACCCTTGAGCGTCACGCTATTCATGGCAGCGAATTGCATGGAGTTGGTGGCCCCGAACAAAGCGAGCTGCGCAATGGCAAGGCCCACGGGCCAGCCCGGCGCAATCGCGGCGAACGAGGCGATCGAGCCACCCACCAATACCGTGTTGACCAGCAGGAAGTTGTCATAGCCAAAGCGCTTGACCAGTGGCACGATCCAGCGCTTGGCGACCACGCCGGCCAGTGCGGCCGGCAGCAGCATCATCCCCGAATGCAGCGGGGAGTACCCCATCTGCAACTGCAGCAGCAACGGCATCAGGAACGGCACCGCGCCCGAGCCGATGCGGCACACCAGGTTGCCGGCCAGGCCCACGCTGAAATTGGGCTCGCGGAACAGCGCCAGCCGGAACAGCGGGTTTTGCCGGCGCCGCGCATGCGGGATGTAAAGCAGCGCGGACAGCAGGCTCAGCGCGAACAGGCTGCCGCTCCATGCCGCGTGGCTTGCCTCGTGCGGGGTGTCCAGCGCCAGCGAGAACGCCACCATGCAAAGCGACAACAAGCCGCAGCCAACAAAGTCGAACGGTGGCGCACGGCCAACGGTGTGGTCCGGCAGGTAGCGCAAGACCGCCAGCATCCCGATGGCGCCCACGGGCACATTGATCAGGAAGATCCAGTGCCAGGCCACCGACTGCACGATCCAGCCGCCCAGCACCGGGCCAAAGATCGGCCCGACCTGCCCCGCCACCGAGACAAAGGCCAGCGCCGCGATGTATTGCTCGCCGGAGACGCTGCGCAGCACCGCCAGCCGGCCGATCGGCAGCAGCATGGAGCCGCCCACGCCCTGGATCACGCGGGCAATCACGAGCTGGTCCAGGTTCTGCGCACCCGCGCAGAACAGCGAGCCCAGCACAAAGATCAGGATCGCGGCGAAGTACACGCGACGGGTGCCGAAGCGGTCGGCCAGCCAGCCCGAGGCCGGCGTGAGCATGGCCATGGTCAGCGTGTAGGCCACCACCACGGGCTTCATGTCGAGGGGGGGTTCGTTGAGGCTGCGCGCCATCGCGGGCAACGCGGTGTTGACGATGGTGGTGTCGAGCGTTTGCATGAAAAAGCCCGCTGCGACAATCCACAACATGGCCTTTTGCGAGGTTTGGCTGGTCATCTGGTACGTCTCGAGGCAAGTGCCGGCAATCAGGGGCAATGACCGGCGCGGCATCTGGAATGGACCGTGCAAGAAGCGATCGGGGCAAAACCAGTGCCAGGAATGCAGCCGATGTTAATACCGGCCATGCCAATCGGGAACCCCGCTAGGTATATTGACTGTCATCGGAAAATCCGATGACAATGCGGCATGCTCAATCCTGTCTGGATCAAGACCTTCGCCACCGTAGCCGCCGCGCACAGCTTTACCGACGCGGGGCGCCAGCTCGGCCTCTCCCAATCCAGCGTCAGCGACCACGTCCGACGCCTGGAACAGCACGTCGGGCGCCGGCTCTTTGTGCGCGATACCCACACCCTGACCATGACCGCCGACGGCGAGGCGCTGCTGGCGCACGCGCGGCTGATCCTGGATGCCATTGCGCGCGCGGAGTCCCAGTTCAATGCGCCGCGCCTGCAGGGCCGCGTGCGCCTGGGTACTTCCGATGACCTCGCGCTGGGCCCCCTGCCCAATGTGCTGGCGGCATTTCGCAACTCGCATCCGGATGTGGAACTGGAAATCACCATCGGCATGACCGGCAAGCTCTACGAGCTGATGGATGCCGGCGCGCTGGACCTGATGATCGGCAAGCGCCGCGAAGGCGACCGGCGCGGGTCTCCGTTGTTCAGGGGCAAGCTGGAGTGGCTAGCCCGGCCCGGCACGGTGGCGGACCTGCGCCAGCCGCTGCCGCTGATCCTGGTGCCCGAGCCCAGTGTCACGCGTGCCATCGTGCTGGATACGCTGGCCAAGGCCGGGATGCGCTGGCAGATCGTCTGCACCAGCAGCAGTCACTCGGGCTGCATCGCCGCCGCGCGCGGCGGGCTGGGCATTACCGTGCGCGCGCAATACCTGTCCGGGCGCGGGCTGTCGCCGCTGGTCAACGGCGACAGCCTGCCGGCGCTGCCGGAGGTGGAATTCATCTCGCTGCGCGCGGGCCGCCTGAGCCGGCCCGCCGAAACGTTGCTGCAACTGCTGCAAAAGAGCGATCTGCGCGGGTCCTGGCTGGACGAGTAGCCGGCCCCGGCGCATTGGGCCGCGCGCGGCTCACGCATCCGCGCCATCCTGGTACACGTTGAAGCTGCGGGCCGGCGACGCCGAAACGCCGCGGGTATCCATGCCAGCCACTTTCTGCGCGCCATCGACAAACGGGTCGATATTGCGCGCCGGATCCGCAGATACGCCAGCGCGATCCAGTCCGGCAATACGGGCGCCATCGGTGAACGTATCGAGCTTGCGGGCCGGATCGGCGGAGGGACCAGTGCGGTCCAGGCCGGCGATGCGCGCGCCATCGGTGAACGTATCGAGCTTGCGTGCGCCGTCTACGAACGGGTCGATGCTGCGTGCCGGATCTGCGGAGGGACCAGTGCGATCCAGGCCGGCGATACGCGCGCCATCGGTAAAGGGATCCACCATGCGGGCGTGGGTACCGTCGGTGAATGCATCGAACCGCCCGCCTCGTGCGCCATCGGTGAAGGCGTTCACGGGCGCAGTGCGCGCCCCGTCGCTGTAGATATCGCGCACGCTGGTGGCGCTATGGGAAACCGGGCTGGCAGCTTGGGCGCTGCCCAGGGCAAGCACGGCGCCGGCGATGGCGGCGGCGAACAGGGACTTGGTGAGCGACTTGGTGAACGACGTGGTGAGGTTCGGGTACATGGCAATCTCCAACTGGGTGAATGTGCCCATTCGTCGCCGCCACCCACACGAACTTACAGGTTTTTTTCAGATTGTTTGCGCCGATCCGTGCGCCGCCTCCCCGTGCGGCGCCCGGGCCACCTAAGCCCACCGAAGCCCACCTAAGCCCTCCTACGTCAAAAGTATGAACCCAGGGTTGAATCCAGCCAAAAGCATATCCCCCCAATACCGTGGCGATCTCCAACCTCCGGCCACTGTCGGCAAGCGCACGCATGAAGCTTAATACGTTAACGGGTCAAGTCCCGGCTGCGTGGCATACCGAACAGAGAAAAACCAAACGGCTGGCGCAGCAGCCGCGACCTTTCGACTTGGGGAGACAACGGGATGAGCGACACCGAACTGGATTTATCCGGCAATCACTTGCTGGGCGCCTTGCCACCGCACGAGCGCCGCTTGCTCCTGCCACGCCTGGACAGCGTCAACCTGCGCACGGGGCAACTGCTGAGCGACTCCGGCCAGCGCATCCGGCATCTCTATTTCCCGAGCACGGCGGTGATCTCGATGATGTCGCTGCAGGAAAGCGGCGCCACCGTGGAACTCGCCTCCGTGGGCCGCGAGGGGCTGGTGGGCCTGCCCGCGCTGACCGGCGCCGAGACCATGCCCAACCGGATCGAAGTGCGCAGGAGCGGCGCCGGCTTTCGCGTTGCCGCGAGCGAGCTGCGCGCGATCTACCCCGAACTGCCCACACTGCAGCGCATGGCCCTGCTGTATATGCAGGCGCTGCTTACGCAGGTCTCGCAGACGGCCGTCTGCATCCGCCACCACTCCCTGACCACGCAGTTGTGCCGCTGGCTGCTGCTGGCGCTGGACCGCTCGCCGTGCAATGAACTCGACGTGACCCAGCAGACCATTGCCGACATGCTGGGCGTGCGCCGCGAGGGCGTGACCGAGGCGGTGGGCAAACTGGCGGAGCTGCAAATGATCCGCCACAGCCGCGGCCATATCACCGTGATCGACCGGGCCGGGCTGGAGGGTTTTTCCGGTGAGTCCTACCGTATCGTGCGCAGCGAGTTCGACCGCCTGCTCAGCCGCGCCGCCGGCTGACGGCCAGGACGTCAATCCCGCGGCAGCGCCTGGTAAGCCGTGGCAAGGTGATATGGCGAGGTCGAAGGCATCTCCGCGCGCTCCACCTTGCCGGCAGGCGACAGGCACTCATGCCAGCCGCCCGCGTGCAGGAATCGCGCCGGGTAGGCTTTCAGCCAGGCCTGCAGGTGCGCCAGCGCCACGGTGTCGCCGCGCACCGCCAGCGCCCGCGCGAATTCGGTCTGGGCCCAGATGCGCTGGATCGGGTCTCTGGGCGAGCCATCCAGATGCAGCGCCGCGGCTACGCCCATGGTGCTGGTGTCAACGCCGTGCTGCATGGCAAAGACGAAGGCGCGTGCCAGCGCTTGCGCAAGCCCGGAACCCTCGAACAATGCGGGCGCGCTGGCAAGCAGCGAGAACCACTCGAACTGATGGCCGGGCTCGACCCGGTTGCCAGCGCGATCCGTGCACATTGGCAACTCGGCAATGCAACCCGTCGCCGGATCGACAAAGGTGGCGAGCACGGCTGCGGCAATGCCCGCCAGCCGGTCCGCATAGCGGCGCTCCCCGGTGACCTCGAATGCCGCCAGGTAGGCCTCGGTCAGATGCATGATCGGGTTTTGCTGGGGCGGCCCGCCTAGCGGGCGAAAGTCCTGCGCTAGCGCGGCATGGTACAGGCCATCCGCGGTAGCGAAACGCGCCTCGATCAGGCGTGTGGCGCCATCCAGCAAGGCACGCGCCTGCGTGCTGCCTGAACGCTTGAAATACGCCGCGCACGCAAAAACGACGAAGGCGTGGGTGTACAGGTCCTTGGTGGTGTCCAGAGGCTGTCCCTGCGCATCGATGCTGTAGATGAAGCCACCTTGCCCGCCATCGGCAAAGCGACCCCCGAGCGATGCGAACAGGCGTGCGGCATGGGCGGCCGCATCGGGGCCATCGCACTGCGAAAACACATAGAGCTGGCGCGCGCAGGCCATGGCGCGGTAACGCGCCACCGGCAAAGGCTGCTGGTCGGTGCCGCAGAGCGCCTCATAGGGCAGCTGCATCGTGGCGTTCCAGCCCGGCCCGGTCCAGAGCGGCAGGACCACGGTATCGTAGTGCGCGCGCAATGCGGCGAAGGAAGCGGCCTTGGAATCAGCACCAGCGGTGGCAAGGGGTGGCGTAACGTTCATGCGGAAAAGGAAATCGGTAGGAGGCGCGTATCTGCCACCCGTGGAATATACCTCAGCCCGCCCGCCGGCCTTCCCGAGCGGCGATGGCCGCCGCTGAGTGCCGCCTTCGTCCCACTAGCTCTTTTACGCCGACGGCAAGCTTGATCCCGCCAGTAAATCGCCTAACCTTACGGCGTGGCCCCTTGAATCGATCGCCGCGGTAAGCGGCTTTTGCGCCGTATTCCGCGCCTGCCGCGGCGTCCTGGCCACACTCCTGGTTTGTGCAGGTGACATGGACGGAAGGCTCCCCCCCGCCTCCCGTCCAGTCCGTTCTCCAAGCACTTTCGGCCCATCCGGAGCCCGCCGGAGGTCGCGCCCATGCTCCATGGGAGAGCAAGATGGAAAAGCCGGTTGTAAGCCCCTTGCGTTTTGTCGAACTACTCAACGCCAGGCTGCCCGCACATCCCCTGTATCAGGAAGGGATGCGCGTGTACGCCATTCCCAATCATTCGGAACATCCGCACAGCCTGGTCTGCGTAGGCCCGCGCGGCGTCAAGGGCGTCTGCGCGACGGTGGAGCTGATCGTGCGCGGCGAGTGCGAGATCTTTCCCGACATACCAGGCGACTGGCACGGTTCCCACCACGGAACGGTCCGCGCGTCGCACCGCTAGGGCTGCTCCATCCTCACCCGTAGCCTCATCCTCGCATCCTGCTCAAACCCGCTCCAGCCTCCGGTGAGGCTCGGGCGGCAGCATCACGCGGATCGCGTCGTGCGCGCGCACCAGTCCGCCGGCCAGGACAATGCCCATGATGCCGGCCTTGCGCACCAGCTTGCCTTCATCGTCCCGACCCAGCACCCGCGCCAGCAGGCCCGGCTGGAAGCGCTCGATCTGCGCGCAGGGATTGCGCAGCCCGGTGATCTCGACCAGCGCGGTCTCGCCCAGGTGCAGCCGCGCGCCGGTTGGCAGCGCCAGCAGGTCGATGCCCTGCGTGGTGATGTTCTCGCCGAGCGCGCCGGGCGCCACTGCATGGCCGGCGGCCTGCAGCATCGCCTGCAGTTCCACCGATAGCAGGTGAACCTGCCGCAGGTTCGGCTGGCTGGGGTCCACCGCCACGCGCGAACGGTGCTTGACGGTTTCCCCCAGATGCGCGTCACCCTCCACGCCCAGCCCGGCCAGCAGGCGGATGACCGGCGTCACCGTCTTGCTGAAGGTGTGCGTGGCGCTCAGGCTTACCGCGGCCACGCTGCCCGCCTGCGGGGATTCGGCCCACCCGTTGCCAATATCGGCCGCCATGGTCATGCCGCCGCGCGGCTTGGTTCGCCTGGTGCATCGGGCGCCGCCATCTGGACCACGCCCGCGCTGTCAGGCACCACGGCGCCCGCCGGATAGCGCGCGGCAAACACCAGCCGGCCCGATGACCACGTATGCGTCACCAGCGGCTGGCCGGCCACCATGGCGACCGCCACCAGGTCGGCACGCAGCCCGGCCCCGATGCGCCCGCGATCGGACAAGCCGCAAGCGGCGGCCGGGTTAGCGCTGACCAGCGCGGCAGCCTGCGGCAGGCTCAGGCCAGTGAGGCGTTCCGCGGCAAAGGCGGCGGCAATCAGCGTGGACGGCTGGTAGTCCGAGCACAGGCAGTCCGCCACCCCGGCGTTGATGGCGTCGATGGCACGCATGGAGCCGCTCTGGCTTTGGCCGCGCAGCACGTTGGGCGCGCCAAGGATGGTCGGCAGCCCCTGTGCCTTGGCGGCTTGCGCCGTCTCCAGGTTGATCGGGAACTCGCTCATGCGCACGCCCAGCGCATGCATGGTGGCGATACGCTGGGCCGAGTCGTCATCATGGCTCGCGGCCGGCACCCCGGTGCGCGCGGCCAGCGCCAGCAGGCGCTCGACCCGGGCCAGTGCGCCGTCCTTCTCCACCAGTTTCCTGGCGGCGGCGGCATGGGCCTCTTCGCGGCTCATGGCGTGGTTGCCCATCATGTAGGCCAGGTAGGCCTCCAGTGTCTTGAACTGGCCCTGCCCGGGCGAATGGTCCATCACCGAGACCAGGTCCACCAGGCCGGACTCCATCAATTGCTCCAGCACAGGCAATGCGCTGGCGTCGGTGACTTCATAGCGGCAATGGATGCGGTTATCCACCAGGCTGTGGCCGCGGAAGGCGGCGACGGCGCGCACGAGCTCGCCGGCCGTGTCGAAGTTGCGCACACCGAACGAGTTACCGGCGAACGAGACCGCGTGGTAAGGCGTGGTGATGCCCGCGGCGGCGTTGCGGCGATCGATCTGCGCCACGGCAAAATCCAGCGGGAACATCACCCGCGAGCGCGGCTCGGCTTCTTTCTCGATGGCGTCGCAATGCAGGTCGACCAGACCGGGCAGCAGCGTCTGGCCACGCAGGTCGATCACCTGGGCGGCACGTGGCACGGCGGCGGCATCGGGCTCGATGGCCGCGATGTGGCCGTTGTCGATCAGCAAGGCGCTGTCGGCTAGCACGCCGTCGGGCAGGACGATCCGTGCATGAGTCAGGTAAGCAGGAAGCATGGTCGGTTCCGGGAACGATTGGGAACGATTGGGAACGATTGGGAACGATTGGGAACGAGTGAATACGAGAAGGATGAATGGCTCAGCCCGCGACAGCCGCAAGCTTGCCGGGCGGCGCCGGCTCCATGACAGCCGGCGGGTGCAATGGCAGCAGCCTGGTGGCCACCGCCTCGCGCACGGCTTCATCATGGAAGATGCCGACCAGGCACCGGCCCTCGGCCAGCGCTTCGCGGATCAGCGCCACCACCACCGCGCGGTTATCCGCGTCGAGCGAGGCGGTCGGCTCGTCGAGCAACAGCACCGGATGGCCGCCGATCAGCCCGCGCGCAATGTTCACGCGCTGCTGCTCGCCGCCTGAGAACGTCGCGGGCGGCAGGCTCCACAGCCGGCCCGGCACCTGCAGCCGCGCCAGCAGCACCGCGGCACGCTCGCGCGCTTCGTCGGCGCTGGCGCCGCGCTGCTGCAGCGGCTCGGCCACCACATCGAGCGTGCTCACGCGTGGGATCACATGAAGGAACTGGCTGACATAGCCAATCACCTCGCGCCGCAGTTGCAGGATGCGTTGCTCCGGCGCGCGGGTCAACTCCACCCACTCGTCGTTGTCGCGGATGCGGATGTTGCCTTCGGTGGCCAGGTAGTTGCCGTACAGGCAGCGCAGCAGCGTGCTCTTGCCCGCGCCGGAACTGCCAGCCAGCACCAGGCATTCGCCAGCGGCAGCATCGAAATCGATGGCCTGCAGCACGGGCAGGCGCGTGCCGCCCTGGTTATGCAGGATGAAGGTCTTGCCGAGGCCGCGCACCTGGATGCGCTGGGCGTCGGCGGCCGTGCTTGGATGGTGGTAGGCGTCTTGCGTCATGATCAGCCCTGCAGAATGGAAGACACCAGCAACTGGGTGTACGGATGGTGCGGATCGTCGAGGATCTGGTCGGTCAGGCCGCTTTCCACCACGCGCCCGCCCTGCATCACCAGCGTGCGGTGCGCCAGCAGGCGCGCCACGGCGAGGTCGTGGGTGACGATGATGGCAGCCAGCCCAAGGTCCGCTACCAGGCGGCGCAGCAGGTCGAGCAGGCGGGCCTGCACGGAGACGTCGAGCGAGGCGGTGGGCTCGTCCATGAACACCAGGCGCGGATGCGTCACCAGGTTGCGGGCGATCTGCAAGCGCTGCTGCATGCCGCCGGAGAAGCTGGTCGGCGCATCGTCCAGGCGACCCAGGTCGAGCTCCATCTTTTCCATCCACGTGCCGGCCACTTCGCGCAGCTCGCCATAATGGCGCCCGCCCACCGCCATCAGGCGTTCGGCGATATTGGCGCCGGCGCTCACCCGCATGCGCAGGCCATCGCGCGCGTTCTGGCGCACGAAACCCCAGTCGGTACGCGCCAGCAGGCGCAGCCGGGCGTCTGACAGCGTGGCAAGGTCAACCAGCCCTTGCTCGCGCGTGTCGTAGCAAACGCTGCCGGACTCCGGCGCGGCCTGCCAGGACACCGCCTGCAGCAAGGTGCTCTTGCCCGAGCCGGACTCGCCCACCACGCACAGCACTTCGCCGGGAAACAGATCGAAGCTGACATCGTGGCAGCCATGCACGCCGTCCCACGTGCGGGTCAGGCCACGCACGGACAACAGCGGCTGGTGCGGATCGGTGCGGCTCATGCTGCCTCCTTGCGTGCGTTGGCGAGCGTGCCGGTGGGCCCGGTCTCACCCTGCTCCTGGCGGGTGGCGCAGTACTCGGTATCGGAGCAGACGAACATGCGCCCGCCCGCGTCGTCGGTGATGATTTCATCGAGATAGCTGTCGGTGGAGCCGCATAGCTCGCAGCAGCCATCCCACGTCTCCACCGCGAACGGATGGTCGTCGAAATCCAGGCTCTTCACGCTGGTGAAGGGCGGCACCGCGTAGACCCGCTTCTCGCGCCCCGCGCCGAACAGCATCAGCGCCGGGCTGTAGTCCAGCTTGGGGTTGTCGAACTTCGGGATGGGCGACGGCCGCATCATGTAGCGCTGGTTGACCATCACCGGGTAGTCGTAGGTGGTGGCAATGCGCCCATGGCGGGCGATGTCCTCGTACAGCTTGACATGCATCGCGCCGTATTCCGCCAGCGCGTGCATGGTGCGGGTCTCGGTCTCGCTCGGTTCCAGCCAGCGCAGCGGCTCCGGGATGGGCACCTGGAACACCATGATCTGGCCCTTGGCCAGCGGCGTTTCCGGAATCCGGTGCCGGGTCTGCACGATCGAGGCTTGCGCGGTGCGCTCGGTGGTCTGCACGCCTGTCACGCGGCCAAAGAAACGGCGGATATTGATGGCGTTGGTGGTGTCGTCCGAGCCCTGGTCGATCACCTTGAGCACGTCGTCGCCGCCAATGATGGAGGCGGTGACCTGGATGCCGCCGGTGCCCCAGCCGTAGGGCAGCGGCATCTCGCGGCTGCCGAAGGGCACCTGGTAGCCGGGGATCGCCACCGCCTTGAGCAGCGCGCGGCGCAGCATGCGCTTGGTGGATTCGTCCAGGTAGCCGAAGTTGTAGTGTTCGTCGCGCACGACGGTGTTGGCATTGGTGTCGGTCACGATGCGATGGCCTCCTGCGCCAGCACTTGGGAAATGCCGGCAGCGTCTTGCCCGGGCGGCGTGGGCGCTGGGGATGGCACGGCTTGCCCACGCTCGGCGCGCAGGCGGCGCAGCAGTTCGAGATTGGTCTGGAAATCCACGTAGTGCGGCAGTTTCAAGTGCTGCACGAAGCCGGAGGCCTCCACGTTGTCACTGTGGTAGAGCATGAACTCCACATCGTTGGCAGGCGCGTCGGCGGCTTCGCCCAGTTCGGCGGCGCGCATGGCGCGGTCGGCCAGCGCCATCGACATGGCCTTGCGCTCGCCATAGCCGAACACCAGGCCGTAGCCGCGCGTAAAGCTCGGACCTTCCTGCGCGTTGCCAGCAAACTGGCTCACCATCTGGCATTCGGTGACCTCGATCTCGCCGATGGTCACGGCAAAGCCCAGCTCTTCCACGAACAGCTCCACTTCCACCTCGCCGTAGCGGATCTCGGCAGCAAACGGGTGCGAGTTGCCGTAGCCCCGCTGGGTGGAGTAGCCCATCGACAGCAGGAAGCCTTCATCGGCGCGGGCCAGGTTCTGCAAGCGCGCAGGACGGGCGGCGGGCAGCTCCAGCGGCTCTCGCGTGAGGTCGGGCGGCGCGGGATCGTGCTCGGGCACGGTCTCCGGCTCGATCAGCGATTCCTGGCGCAGCAGGTCCGTCACCCGTGGCATGCGCGCATCCAGCGTGGTTGCCGCAGCCGGCAGCGGCGCATTGTCGCGCTCGGCTTCCAGCGTGAAGTCGAGCAGGCGCTGGGTGTAATCGTAGGTCGGCCCCAGCACCTGCCCGCCCGGCACGTCCTTGAAGGTGGACGAGATCCGGCGCTGCAGGCGCATGGCGCCGGTATCGAGCGCCACCGAATAGCCAAAGCGCGGCAGCGTGGTGCGATAGGCGCGCAGCAGGAACACGGCTTCGATCAGGTCGCCCGCGGCCTGCTTGATCGCCAGCGCAGCCAGGTGCGGGTCATACAGCGAGCCCTCGGCCATCACGCGCGACACGGCCAGCGGCATCTGCTCGCGCACCTGCGCCAGCGTCAGCTCCGGCACGCGGCGGTCGCCGCGGCGGTAATCGTCCAGCATACGGTACGAATTGAGGATGGCGCGCTCGCCCCCTTTGACGGCAACGTACATGTCAAGCCTCCGCTTGGGTGGTGCGCGGCAGCGCGCACAGGGCGCTGCCACTGGTCAGCAGCACGTCCACGCCAAGCGGGAAACGCGCATGGTTAGCCTGCCACTGGGACCAGAAATCGGCCGGCAAGCCTTGCACGGCCAGCGTGGCGTGGGTCTCGATGCCCGGGCCGCGCAGCGTGACCTCGGGGCCGCCGCTCAGCGATGCGACCTCGATCAGCAACGTGGCGGAGCGGTCCGGGTACGCCGGATCGCCCTGGGCGCAAGCCATCAGATCGGGCATGGCATGGCCGGCCGGCACCGCCACGAAGGCCGCCTGCGCCACTTGCGCCACCAGCGGGCAGCCGCAGTGAAAGCGCAGGAAGGCGCGCACGCCTTCGGGCGTCTGCGGTGGCAGCCACAGCGGCGTATCGCTATCGACCAGCGTGAGCAGCAGCGCACTCAAGGCCGGGGACAAGCCCTGCGGCACACCGCACGGCTCGGCCAGCCCGCCGAGGCTGCCCGGGTGGGACATGGCATGCAGCGCGGCGCGGAAGGTCCGCTGCGCCGATTGCACCGCATCGTCGAAGCCGGGCAGCAGCATCGGCGCAAGCGCGCCGTGCCGCCCCGGGCTCACGTTGTCGTATCCAGCCGTCTGGGCGGCAATCGTTTGGCCTGGCATCTCAGTCCTCTCCACGCACCATGGTAAAAAACTCCACCTTTGTCTGCGCCGCCACGGCGGCCTTGTGTTCGCCTTGCGCCGTGCGCGCCCGGGCCAGCGGCGCGACCACTTCGGCCTGCACGCGCGCATGCCAATCGGGCAACTGCAGCAGCGCATCCAGCACGGCGATCTGCTCCGCCTGGGCGTGGGTGCGGCCTTGCACGTACCCCACCCCGACCACGCCCGGCTCCAGCGTGACCGCGCAGCGCGTCACGCTGACCTCGCCGAGGTTGAACTGCGCCCCCGTGCCGCCGGCGCGCCCCCGCACCATGGCCATGCCACTCTCCGGCTTGCGCAGCAGGCGGTAGGCCGGCAGCGCGCCGAGGCGGTCCACGGCCTGCGCCAGGGCATCCGGAGCGGCCAGAGCCAGCACGCGCAGCCAGGCGGCGCGGGCCGCTTGAGCCGCATCAACCGCTTGAGCCGCTTGCTGCCGGGCCGCCGCCCCCGGCTGCGCGCCCGCTTCGGTATCGGTTCGATCCATTTCACATCCCCTATACGTCTATACGTTTAGATGTAGAATACCATCCATGGCCGAACTACAACACAGCCAGATGAAGCTTTCATGACGCCCCGCGGTGCGCTTTGGCCCCGTGCACGGCATGGCGAGGTTGAGGCACAATCGCATCCTATTGAAGCACGCAAATGATTAACGCAGGATGACGAAAAGGCAGGACACGATGGTGGAACAGGAAGTCGAGCGGGGCTCGGGAGTTGCGGTATGGCGCCAGATCGGCGAGGCCCTGGCGCTCGACATCCGCAACAAGCTCTATGTCCCTGGCGAGCGCCTGCCGCCCGAGCCAGAGCTGGCCACGCGTTTCGCCGTCAACCGCCATACCATCCGCCGCGCCATGGGCGAGCTGGAGCAAAACGGGCTGGTGCGCATCGAGCAAGGCCGGGGCACCTTCGTGCAGGAACACGCCATCGACTACGCCATCGGGCGGCGCACGCGTTTTTCGCAGAACCTGGCCAGCCAGGGCATGCGCGGGCACATCGAGGTGCTGGAATCGCAAACGTTGCGCGCGCCCGAGATCGCCAAGCACCTGGGCCTGGCGCGCAGCGCGCCCATCCTGCGCGTGCAGATGCTGGGCAAGGCCGAAGCCCGCACCATCGACGTGGCCGAGCATTATTTCGATGCCACGCGGTTTCCCGGCATGGACGCCGAGCTGCGTACGCGCCTGTCGATCTCCAAGGCGTTCGCCCATTACGGCATTACCGATTACACGCGCAAGTGGTCGCGCATCACCGCCGCCATGCCGACGGCGCCGGTGGCCCGCCAGCTCAACCAGCCCAAGATGCGGCCGATCCTGCAGGTGGAGGCACTCAACGTCGACCTGGACGGCGCGCCGCTGCAATACAGCGTGGTGCGCTTTGCCGGCGACTGGGTCCAGCTGACCGTAGCCGATCAGGACTAAAATGCGCAATCGCCCGCCGTTTGGAACACACGTCCTACCGATCAAATTGGTCTAGACATCTGTTTGTCATCTGCCCGCGCTAAGGTCGCCAGCATGGATACCAATCACGCCTCTCACCCCACCCTGGCCGGCCTGAGCGGCCGCCGCGTTCTCACCGCCAACGGCATTGCGCCGGCCGCCTTCGCGTTCCGCGACGGTTGCCTGGCGGCGCCGGCCAGCACGGCAGGGCCGGCCCTCGATGCGGGCGACCTGCTGGTGCTGCCCGGCATCGTGGATATTCACGGCGACGCCTTCGAGCGCGCCGTGATGCCGCGCCCCGGCGTGAGCTTTCCGTACACCAGCGCGCTATTCGACGTGGACCGCCAGTTGCTCGCGCATGGCATCACCACCGAGCTGCACGGCGTGACGCTATCGTGGGAAGGCGGCCTGCGTGGCGAGGCTTACGCCCAGCGCATGTTCGACGGCCTGGAGCGCATGCGCGGCACCCTTGGCGCGCAGCACCATGTGCACCTGCGCTTCGAGGCACATCACCTGGCCGGGCTGGAAACCGCGCTGGCCTGGATCGATAGCGGCAAGGTGCGCTTCCTGGCCATCAACGACCACCTGCCGCTGATGGCCACCCGCCTGCACGACGCACGCAAGCTGGCGCAGTACGCGGACCGTGCGGAGTGCGACCCGGTCATCTTCCGCCAGCGCCTGGAGCAAGCCGCCGCGCAGGCGGGCGAGGTGCCCGAAGGCGTGGCCCGGCTGATTGCCGCTGCCCGCGCCGCCGGCCTGCAAGTCGCCTCGCACGACGACGGCGACGCCGCCACCCGCCAGCGCTATCACCAGCAAGGCTGCACCGTGGCGGAGTTCCCGCTTACCGTGGATGTGGCCCGCGCCGCCCGCGCGCTGCGCAACTACGCGGTATTCGGCGCGCCGAACGTGATCCGCGGCGGCAGCCACACTGGCGCCCCGGACGCCACCGAGATGATCGCCGCCGGGCTTTGCAACGTGCTTGCCTCCGACTACTACTACCCGGCGCCCCTGCAAGCCGCGTTCCGCGTTGCGCAGCTCGGCGTGCTGCCGTTGCCGGCCGCTTGGGACCTGGTCTCGCGCAACCCGGCGCGCGCCGCCGGCATGAACGACCGCGGCGCGCTCAGCCCCGGCCTGCGTGCCGACGCCATCATCGTCGACGACCGCGATCCCGCCCTGCCCCAGGTCTGCGCCGCCATTGTCGGCGGCGTGCTGCACCACGCCACGCGTGCCTTCCCGCTGGTGCAGGCCGGCGGCGAGCGGCGCGCGGCCTGACCCGCATGTCCACGATGCCGAGCCCGATGTCGAACAATCCACTGCCACAGGCTTACCGCTACGCCATCTACCTCAATCCCGCCGCGCCCTTTCGGCTGGTGGGCGAGCAATGGCTGGGCCGCAGCGCCGAAACAGGCGAGGCGATCGCGCGTACCGTACCCGACGCTGCCCGCCACATTGCCCGCTGGACCGAAGCGCCGGCCCACTATGGTCTGCACGCCACGCTCAAGGCCCCGTTCCGGCTCGCGCACGGCCAGACGCCCGCCGGGCTGGACGCCGCCATGCGCGCCTTCGCCCTGGACCGCCAGCCCTTCGCGGTACCGCTAGCGCTGCATAACCTGCGGGGCTTCCTGGCCTGGTGCCTCGGCGGCGACGCCAGCGCCAATGCGCGCATGCACGCGCTGGCAGACGCAGCAGTACGTGAGTTCGACAGCTTCCGCGCGCCGCCCACCCCTGCCGAGCTGGCACGCCGCAAGCCGGGGCAACTGAGCGAGCCAGCCCGGCGCATGCTGGAGGCGTGGGGCTACCCGTACGCATTCGAGACCTTTATTTTCCACATCACGCTCACGGGGCTGCTCGACCAAGCCGAGCAGGACAGCGCCATCGCCATGCTGCAGGCCGCGAGCGGCCCGCTGCTGCTGCAGCCGATGCCGGTACGCGACGTCAGCCTGTTCGTGCAGAGCGCGCCGGATGCGCCCTTCCTGGCCGCCCGCCACTATGGCTTTGACGGCAGCACCACCGATGCCGCCGGCGCGGCTCTGCTGGAAGCCACGGCATGAGCGCCAAGGCCATGCGCACCGCGGCGCGCGCCGACATCGCCGCGGCCGGTGCCGAAGCCCCGGACGGCAGCGGCCTGGTTTACCTGATGGGTCCCTCCGGCAGCGGCAAGGACTCGCTGCTGCGCGTGATGCGCGACAAGTTGCGGGATGATGCCAGCGTACGCGTGGCGCAACGCTACATCACCCGCGCCAGCAGCGCCGATGAAGACAGCGTGGCGATCACCCCCGAGGCGTTCGAGCACCGCGTGGCGCAGGGCGGCTTTGCGCTGCACTGGCGCAGCCACGGCTTGTGCTACGGCATCGGGACCGAGCTTGACGACTGGCTGGCGCAGGGCTTGTGCGTGGTCGTGAACGGGTCACGCGAGCACCTGGCCTCCGCCCATGCGCGCTATCCGGCCCTGCACGCCGTGCAGGTCAGCGTGCGCCTGCACGTGCTGGGAGAGCGCCTGCGGCTGCGCGGCCGCGAGGACGAGCAAGCCATCGTGCGGCGCCTGCAGCGCGCCGGCGAGCCGTTCGCCGTGCCGGCGGGGTGCCGGCTGACGGTGATCGACAACAGCGGCGCGCTGGAGGATGCGGCAAGTGCGTTGATGCGGCTCACGCACGAACGCACGCGCCAGCATCAACACCAGAACCAACATCAGAACCAACACCAGCCGTAGGGTCCCGCTCCGGGCCCGCCACCACGGCGGCATCATGCAGCCGGCCGACGGCGGCGCCATCCAGCCCCAGGACTTCATGCAGCACCTGGTCGGTATGCGTGCCCAGCAACGCGGCAGGCAACGTTGCCTCGCGCTCCATCGACGCAACCCGTACTGCCGCGCCTGCCGCAAGATGTTCGCCGATCCCTGGGGTCGCAATGCGCTCGAACACCGGATTGGCAAGGCTGACACGCGGATCGCCGGCCAGCAACTCGCCGACCGTGCTGTAGCGGCCCCAGCAGACCTTGCGCGCTTCCAGCAGGCGCTCCGCCTCGGCCTGCGTGCGGGCGGCAAACCAGGGTGCGACCAGCTCGGCAATGGCCTCGCGGCAGGCAAAGCGATCGGCCTCGTCGCCCAGGTTCAGGCCCGTGCGCTGCTCCAGCGCAGTCACCTGCGCGGCGATGCCGCATGCCTCCACCAGCGCCTTCCATTGCCCCGCCGAGATCGCCGCCACCATCAGGCGGCCGCCGTCCAGCGTGCCAAAGTCGCGGCCGAAGGCGCCATACAGGTGGTTGCCGATCGACGGCCGCTCCTGCTGCAGCAATTCGGCCTCGGCCAGCAAGCCGAGATGCGACAGCATGGTGAAGGCCATGTCGGACAACGCCAGCTTCAGCTGCGCGCCTGCGCCCGTGCGCCGGCGCTGCTCCACCGCGGCGACCACGGCAAAGGCGGCCTGGTAGGCGCAGGCAATGTCCCACGCCGGCAGCACATGGTTGACCGGCCGCTCGCGCGACCCGCCACCGGTGACAGCTGGATACCCGGTGGCGCAATTGACGGTGTAGTCCACCGCCGTGCTGCCGTCGCCGTTGCCCTGGATGGTGCAGCTGATCATGTCCGCGCGCCGCGCGGCCAGCGCCTCGTGCGCGAGCCACGGCGTGCCGATATTGGTCAGCAGCACGCCCGCATCCGGCCCGGGCGCCGTCGCCAGCGCCTGCACCAGTTCACGCCCTTCAGGCTTGCGCAGGTCGACCGCGATGCTTCGCTTGCCTTTGTTCAGCGCGGTCCAGTACAGGCTGCGCCCCTTGCCGCCGGCCTGCGGCATGCGCGGCATGCGCATGTAGTCGATGCCGCCGCCGATCATGTCCACGCGGATCACGTCAGCGCCAAACTGAGCCAGCGTGAGGCCGGCCAGTGGCGCCGCGATAAAGGCCGAGCTTTCGATCACGCGCAGCCGGTTGAGGAATGGGTAGGTCATGGGGGCGGTCCGGTTTGGCGTAGTGGCTTAATGGCGTACTGGCGGCGTCAGGCGCGCTCGAACACGGCGGCAATGCCCTGCCCGCCGCCGATGCACATGGTTTCCAGGCCGTAGCGCGCACCGCGCCGGCCCAGCTCGTGCATCAGCGAGGTCATGATGCGCACGCCGGTTGCGCCCACCGGATGCCCCAGCGAGATGCCGGACCCGTTCACATTGAAGCGATCCGGATCGTTCCAGCCCCAGCCCTTGGCGCAGGCCAGCGCCTGGCAGGCAAAGGCTTCGTTCAGTTCCACCAGGCCCATGTCGTCAAAGCCCAGCCCATTCTTGCCGAACAGCTTCTTGACTGCTGGCACGGGGCCAATGCCCATGTGCGACGGCTCACAACCGGCCACGGCCCAGCTATGCAGGTAGCCGATAGGCGCCAGGCCAAGCGCGTCCAGCTTGTCTTCGGCCACGATCAGGCAGGCGGCGGCGGCGTCGTTCTGCTGGCAGGCATTGCCGGCAGTGACGATGCCGTCCTTCATCAGGGGCTTGAGCCGCGCGAGCTGCTCGATGGTGAGATCGGCACGAATGCCCTCGTCCTCACTCACGATCAGCGCCTCGCCCTTGCGCTGCGGCACGCTGACCGGCACCACCTCTTGCGCGAACTTGCCGCTGGACCAAGCGGCGGCGGCGCGCTGGTGGCTGCGCAGCGCAAAGGCATCAGCCTCCTCGCGCGAGATGCCGTAGTCGCGAGCCAGGTTCTCGGCGGTCTCGATCATGCCGGAGATGCGGCCGAAGCGGGCTTCGGGCTGCGAGCGCTCGCGCCCGCGCTCCAGGCGGTCGTGGAACTTCACGGTGCCGGCGCGCTTGCCCCAGCGCATGTCGGTGGTGTAGTACTCCACGTTGCTCATGCTCTCGACGCCGCCGGCCATCACGACATCGGCGGCGCCGGTCTGCACCATCATCGCAGCAGTGGCGATGGCCTGCAGGCCGCTGCCGCAGCGGCGGTCCAGCTGCATGCCGGCGACGCTGATGGGAAAGCCGGCCTGCAGCGCCACCCAGCGGCCGGTGCAAGGCACTTCGCCGTTGGCGTAGGAATGCGCGAACACCACATCCTCGATACGGGCGGGATCCAGGCCGGTGCGCTCGACCACGGCGCGCGCCACGGTGGCGCCGAGTTCTTCGACAGCGATACTGCGCAGGCTGCCGCCGAACGCGCCGATGGGCGTGCGCAGCGGAGAGACAATGGCGGCTCGTTTCATGATGGCATCCTTTGTTCTTGATGCAGTTCGTCAGCGCCGAACCGCGGGGTTTCCCTGGCGAAGAAGGCACGCACGCCCTCCTGCGCTTCCTTGGAACTGAAAACGCGGTCCGATAGCGGCAGCGCCCGCCGCATGGCCTCGTCTTCGGTCGTGTCAAAGCTCAGGTCGATGGCCTGCTTGCACAGCGCCAGCGCCAGCGGCGGGCGCTGCGCCAGCGTGGTGGCCAGCGCCAATGCCGCTTGCAGCGCCTGGCCCGGCGGCGCCACGCGGTTGACCAGGCCCCAGGCCAGCGCGGTAGCTGCATCGATGGGCTCGCCCAGGAACATCAGCTCTTTGGCGCGCCCTTCGCCCACGCGCCGCGTGACGCGCACCGGGCCGCCGCTGCCGGGGAACACGCCCAGCTTGATCTCGGGCAGCGCGAAGCGCGCCGTCTCGTCCGCCACGATCAGGTCGCAGCAGACCGCGATCTCCAGGCCGCCGCCAAACGCCAGGCCATTGACCGCCGCCACCGTCGGTTTCGGGAAATCGTCCAGCCGCCCAAACACCGCATGCTGCAAGGCGAGCTTGCCCGGCACGATCTGCCCGGGCCGCATCAGCGGCCGGAACTCGGCGATATCGGACCCCGCGCAGAAGGCACGGGTGCCGGCGCCGGTCAGCACCACGGCACGCACCGCGGGATCGCGTTCCAGCGCGTCCAGCGCACGGTCAAGCGCCTCGGTCAGGCCGCGGAAAACCACATTCAGTGGCGGGTTGTCCAGCGTCAGCGTGGCAATGCCGTCTTTGGCGGCGCAACGCACCGGCCCTGCCGAGAACTCAGCCATAGCGCCCACCGGTGACGTGCAGCACTTCGCCGGTAATGAAGCCGGCGCGCTCCGAAGCCAGGAAGGCCACCGCGTCGGCAATGTCGCCCGGCCGGCCAACCCGCTTGATCGGCTGCGCGGCGACGGCCCGCTCCTTGATGGTCTCGTAGGTCGGCAAGGCCTGCACCATCTCGGTTTCCATGAAGCCAGGCGCCACGCAATTGACCGTCACGCCGTAGCGCCCTTCCTCCAGCGCCAGCGCCTTGGCCATGCCGATCAGCCCGGCCTTGGCCGCCGCATAGTTGGCTTGCGTGGGATTGCCGAAGTGCGCGCGCGAGCTGATGTTGATGACCCGCCCCCAGCCCTGTTCGATCAAACGCGGCATCACAGCCTTGGTGGCCAGGAAGGCGCCCTTGAGCATGACCTCCATCACCAGGTCCCAGTCCTCCTCGGTCATCTTGACGAGGTACTTGTCGCGCGGAAAACCGGCGTTGTTGACCAGGATGTGCACCCCGCCAAAATGCGCGACGGTTTCATCCACCAGCCGCTGCACATCGGCGCCCTTGGTGATGTCCGCCACGATGCAATGCGCCTGCAAGCCGTCGGCGCGCAGCGCGGCGGCCGTGGCTTCGGCCTGCTCGCGCAGGATGTCCGTGATCACCACCTTGACGCCCTCTTGCGCCAGGTGGCGTGCCGTAGCCGCGCCCAGCCCGCGGGCCGAGCCCGTGACGATGGCGACTTTGTCCTTGATCTGCAGATCCATTCGGTTCTCCTCGGAATACGTGTATCGGGATGGCTGCGCAAGCAGCGTCAGATTGGGTCAGATTGGCGCGGGCGGCTGGCTCAGGTCCACGCGCCCGGCGTTGAGCACCACCACGCCGCGTTCCAGCGCCGTGGTGCGCAGCGACACCACCGGGCCATCGACCCAGATCGCCGTGCGCAGCGTTTCGCCGGGCAACACCGGGGCCGTAAAGCGCACCCGCATGCCGCGCACCGTCGCGACGTCGTAAGCCAGCACGGTTTTCAACACGGCATGCATGGCGATGCCCATGGTGCAAAGGCCATGCAGGATGGGCCGCGGGAACCCGGCCGCTTGCGCCACCGCCGGGTCGGCGTGCAAGGGATTGAAGTCTCCGTTGAGCCGGTACAGCAGTGCAGCCTGCGCCAGCGTCGCCAGATCGCACACCGCGTCCGGTTCGCGCTCGGGCATCGCATGCGGGGGCGGCGGCGAGGCCGCCGTGGCGCCGCCGGCGGCAAAGCCCCCATCGGCGCGCAGCATGGTGGTCTGGGTGACGGTGGCCAGCAGCTCACCGGTGGCCGCGTCATGCACCTGGCGCTCCTGCATCATCAACGCGCCTTTGTCCGGGCCTTTGTCGTACAGCGCGGTGACCTTGTTCCGGCCAACCACCCGCCCCTGCGCCGGCAACGGCCGGTGCAGCACGAACGCCTGCTCGGCATGCACCAGTTTTTGCCAAGTGATGCCGGTATCCGGCTGGTCGGCCCAGAAGCCGCTGTAACCCAGCACGTTGACCAGCGTGGGCAGCGCCTGCAGGCCGCCGCGCGCGTGCTCATAGACGTAGCGCAACTGGCCAGCGTCCAGCGGATCGGCGCCCAGGCCGATGCCCAGCGCGTAGTGCATGCTGTCGCGCGCGCTGTAAGCCTGCTCGACGGGCGCGAACTGGCGGCTGAGGAGATGCTTGGGGTCGAGTGGCATGGCGTGTTGTCTGCAGTTGTCTGCTGGATGGTGACGGCGTCAGGCGCGCGGCGGGTACCAGTTCCTCGCGCACAAAGCGCCGGATGCTGCCGAGCAGGGCGTTGAGGGTTTCGGCGTCGCGAATCATCGGGGCGGCTCCGTCACCTCGATCACGGCGTCGACGGCAAAGGCGCCATGTCCTTGCGGCATCGCAAACACCGGATTCAGGTCCACCGATTGCAGGCGCGGGCCGCACTGGTGCGCAAACACAGACAGCCGCGCCAGCATGCCCGCCAGCGCCTTGATATCCACCGGCGGCTTGCCGCGCGCACCCAGCAGCAGCGGCGCGCCCTTGATGGAGCGGATCATCTGCTCGGCCACGTCCTCGCCGAATGGGCAACGATGCAGCACCACGTCTTTCATGACTTCCACAAAGATGCCGCCCAGCCCGAACATGGCCACCGGGCCAAAGACGGGATCGCGCTGGATGCCGAGAATGCATTCCACGCCGCCGCTGAGCTGTTTGGCGACCAGCACGCCTTCGAGGCGCGCGCCCGGCACAGCCTCCTTTCCGCGTGCAATCAACAGGCCGAAGCCAGCACGCACGCCCTCGGCATCGGTGACGTTCAGCAGCACGCCGCCGATCTCGGACTTGTGCTGGATGTCGGGCGACAGGATCTTGAGCACCACCGGATAGCCCAATGCCTCGGCCGCCGCCACCGCCTCGCCCGCCGTGGCGCAAGCGCGTTCCGGGGCCACGGCGATGCCGGCCTGCGCCAGCACGCGCTTGGCCTGCGCCTCGCTGGGCATACTGTCGGGCAGCTCCACCGCGGGCACCGAAGGGGGGGGCAAGCCAGGAGCCCGCTCGAACGCTTGCCCAAAACGGCCCATGGCTTCGATGGCCACCACCGCGCGCGTGGGATCCTCGAACACGGAAAATCCGTCGGCCTCGTACTCGCGCACACGCTCGGGCGAGGCCAGCACCGACAGCAGGTAGAGCCGGTCAGGATGCTTGTCGCGCACGCCCTTGAGCTGCTCGCGCAGGCGCGGCGCGATCGAGTCGGCGCCGCCGGTGTAGGTAAAGAAGCCCAGCACCGACTGGTAGCCGCCCTCGGCCACCACGGCTTGCGTGAAGCGGCCCGCGATGGTCATGTCGTTCAGGAACTGCGCCGTGCAGTCCACGGGGTTGCGCGGCGCCGCAAAGGGCAGCAACGCTTTCAGGCGCTCCTGGGTCGCAGGGGGCATCTCCGGCATCGGCAAGCCAACCACTTCCGCCGCATCGGAAATAATGACGCCAGCGCCGCCGCTGACGGTAATCACGCCGAGGGAATTGTTGGCGGGATAGATGCGGCGCGTGGCCAGCCGTGCCACGTCGAGCATATGCTCGGTGGAGCGCGCCCGCACCACGCCGAACTCGGCCAGCACCGCATCGGTCACCGCGTCGTTGCCGGCCAGCGAAGCCGTGTGCGACTGCGCCGCCGCGCTGCCCACCGCGCTGGTGCCGACCTTCATCATGACCACCGGCTTGCGCGCCTTGCGCGCGGCCTCCAGCGCCTGCATCAGGCGCTGCCCGTCGCGGATGCCCTCGGAGTAGACCGCGATCACATCGGTGTTGTCGTCGTCCACCATGGCGTGGACGATGTCGCCCAGGCTGATGTCGCTCTCGTTGCCGCTCATCACGCAGGCCGACACGCCGATGCCTGCATCGCGCGCAATACCCAGGATGTGGCTGCCATACGCGCCGGACTGGCTGGCAATGCCGACCCGCCCCGCCACCGGAAAGCCCGTTTCCACCACCGAGGTGAAGCTGCCGTAAAAACCGGTGCCGGGATTGACCACGCCAAGGGAGTTCGGGCCAAGCAGGCGCATGCCGTATTTGCGCGCCGACGCCACCATGCGTTGCTGGATCTGCGCGCCCTCGTCCCCGGCCTCGGCAAACCCGGCGGAAAACACAATGGCCGCCGCCGTGCCGCGTGCCGCCAGTTCCGCCACCACGTCGGGCGCCAGCTTGGCGGCCACCGCCACGATGGCCACGTCCGGCGTCTGGGGCAGGCAGGCCACGCTGGCGTAGGCTTCCAGGCCCTGGATGGTGGCGCGATTGGGATTGACCGGCATCAGGCGGCCCTGGTAGCCCTGGCTGCGCATGTAGTCGATAGGCCGGCCGCCGATGCGCAGCGGATCGTCCGAGGCGCCGATGACGGCGACGGAACGCGGGCGAAGGAGACGGACAAGGGGATTACGGTCTGGCATGGCGAGATCGCTTGCAGGAAAAACAGTGGCGGCGGAGAGGGAGCGAAAGCGGAGCAAAAACGGAGCCGATCGGGTCGTGGCGGCACCCGCCCCTGCCTTCGCAAATCTGGCTTATTCGACTTTGGCGCCGGACGACTTGACGACCTTCGCCCAACGGTCGATCTCCGAGCGGATCAACGCGCCGAACTGCTCAGGCGTGCCCGGCGATGGCTCGAAGCCCTGCGCGCGCAGTCGCTCCTTCATCTCCGGCGCGTCCAGCGCCTTGTGGATCTCGGCATTGAGCTTGTCAATGATCGGCCTGGGCGTGTTTGCCGGCGCCATCAGCCCGTTCCATGCCAGGGTCTCGAAGCCTGGCACGCCGGACTCCGCCACCGTCGGCACATTAGGCAGCAGCGGCGAGCGCTTTGCGCCGGTAATGGCGATCGCACGCAGCTTGCCGCCATTGACCTGCGGCAGCGCCGAGAACATCAGGTCCATCACCAGCTGGGCATTGCCCGCCATCACGTCCGCCATGGCAGGCGCGCTGCCGCTGTACGGGATGTGGGTCATCTTCACCCCGGCCATCGAGCTCAGCAGCTCGGTGGCAAGGTGCGTGGACGAGCCGTTGCCAGCCGAGCCGAAGTTGATCGATCCCGGCTTGGCCTTGGCCGCGGCAATCACGTCCTGCACCGTCTTGTAAGGCAGCGACGGGGTCACCATCACCAGCATCGGGCCGCGCGTGAGCTCGCTCACCGGCGTGAGATCGGTCTTGATGTTGTAGCGCAGGTTCTTGTAGAGCGAAGGGTGAATCGAATGCCCCGTCGTCACCAGCAGCAGCGTGTAGCCGTCGGGCGCCGCGCGGGCCACCTGCTCCGCGCCCAGGTTGCCGGAGGCGCCGGGCTTGTTTTCGACCACGAACGGCTGGCCCATGCTGTCACCCAGCTTCTGCGCCAGCAGGCGCACCACGATGTCATTGGTGCCGCCCGGCGGGTAAGGCACGACAATCTTGACGGGCTTGGCAGGAAAAGCCTGCGCCAGGGTAAGCGCGGGCATGGTGAGAGCGGCGGTGGCCGCAACGGCAGCGGCAAGCCAGCGTTTCGTGCTGATCATCGATTGTCTCCGGTCTGAGGTCAGGCGCGGCCAAGCGTGTGCTCGGCGCCCTCGGCTTCTTTGTGCCTGTTTCAGAAACAATCGTAAGCAATGCCATATACTTAATCCAATACTTTACATGCACCTAGCTATACACGAGGTATATGGATGGACCTGCGTCAACTCAAGCAATTCGTGGCCGTCGCCGAGACCAGCAGCTTCAGCCGGGCGGCAGAACGGCTCTTCATGGCACAGCCGCCGCTCTCCGTCGCCATCCGCAAACTGGAGGAGGAACTCGGCACGCCCTTGTTCGAGCGCACTGCCCGCGGGGTACGGCTGACGGCCCCCGGCGAGGCCGCCCTGCAAGCCGCCAGGAAATGCCTGCACAATGCGGAAGAAGTCAGCGCGGCCGCGCGAGCGACCGCCACCGGCGAAGCCGGCCGGCTACGCATCGGGTTTATCGGCTCGGTCACGTTCGGTTTGCTGCCGCGGCTGATACAGGCGTTCACCAAGCGCCACCCGCAGGTCAAGCTGGAGTTGCGTGAAGGCACCAACCTCGAACTGCTATCGCTGGTGGAAAGCGGCGAGCTCGACGTGGGCTTCGTGCGCGTGCCCACCGCCCGCCCGGAGAACGTCCGCTTCCAGCTGATCCAGACCGACGTATTCTGTGCCGCGCTGCCGCGCGGCCACGCCCTGGCCAAGCAGAAGCAGGTCGCCTTGCACGACCTCGCCGATTGCCCCCTGATCGGCTACACGCCCTCACGCGTGGGCGGCCTGCAAGCCGCGGTGTCACACCTGTTCGCACGCGCCGGCATCAGCCCCTACATCGCACAGGAAGCCGTACAGGTGCAGACCGTGGTAGGGCTGGTGGATAGCGGGCTCGGGGTCGCCCTGGTGCCATCGGTCAACGCATCGCACTCATCGGGCCGCGTAGTGTTCCGCCCGATCTCCGACCTGCCACCGGATGCGTCGATCGGCATTTCCCTGGCGTATCACGCGCTGGCCGAGACCGCCGTCACGCAACGTTTTCGCGAGAGTATCGAGCCGCCGGCGGAAAAGGCTCCCAGGGCCGGGGGGGAGACGGCGAGGCGGAGTGGGGGCAAGCGGATGAGATAGCGCTCCTATCAGAGATGCACGGCCGCCACCGGCAACCCGATGCTAAAACTGGTCCCGTGCTCCGTAAACCCAAGCCGCCGGTAAAACTGATGCGCCTGCAGCCGGCGCGCGCTGGACGATAGCGCCAGCTTGGAGGCGCCCGCCTCTTCGGCCAGCCGCATGGCGGCGTGCATCATGGCCGTGCCTACGCCGGTGCCGCGCGCGGCGTGGGTCACCACCACGCTTTCCACGATGGCCTCGCTGCGGCCGTCGTGCGCCAGCACCGGGAACACCAGCAGGCAGAAAGTGCCGAGCGCTTCGCCGGCGGCGCTGCGCATCAGGTAGCAGCGATAGTGCGGCATCGCCTTGAGCTGGGCGAACAGTGCGCGCATGCGCTGCAAAGGCAACGGCGTCTCGTTGTCCATTTCGGAGAGCAAGGCGGCGACCTGCAGCAGTTCGGCATCGGTGCCGGTCACTTCGTGCAGGGTCGGGCCGCCGCTGGTGCGGCGCGCATTTGGCAGGTCCATGCGGATATCGGGTTCGAGTGAGTTTGCTTAGGTGCGATGCCGGTCAGGGCGCACGGCGCAGGCAGCGCGCTACCATCGGCAGGTAGTACTCCAGCGGCGGCGTGGCAAGGCCGACGACCTTGGCCAGGTCGTCGTAGCGGCGCAGGCGCACGGCTGCCGGCCCGTGCGGATGGGCGACGAAAGCCTCCGCCTGGGCCGCGTCAAAGGGGCCGCCCTGCAGTGCCAGGCTGTGTTGCGAGGCTGGCGACAGGGTGGCCTGGTAGCCCGGCTCGGTAGCGCACAGGTAGCGCTTGGCGGCCACATGCATGCGCACCGGCTCGGTCACCGCAGGCCCAAAGCCGACCGCCAGCAGGTCGGCGCCAACTTCCTGGTGGCGCAAATCGGTGGTGCTGTCCTCGGACATCACGAGATGGCCGAGGTCGTGCAGCAGGCTGGCAACGATCAGCGGCTCGGGGTCGCCGGCCTGTTCGGCCAGTTGCGCGCACTGCAGCGCATGCTCGGTCTGGGTGATGGCCTCGCCGCCGTAGAAGGCGGTGCCGTGGCCGGAGAAGAGGATTTCGATGCGCCTGAGGATGGTCATGATGATTTGTGTGTGCGGGCTGGTGTCGTGAGGCGGCTTGAGACGGCTTAAGGCGGCTTAAGGCGGCCTGGAGCCGCTGTCAAACCAGCGCCTTGCGGATCCGGGCGGACAGCAAATCGATGACCGTGACAAAGCCAACGATGATGATGATCACCGCGCAGGTCTCGGCATACTGGAAGCTGCGGATGATCTCCCACAGCACGGTGCCGATGCCGCCCGCGCCGACGATGCCAAGCACCGTGGCCGAGCGCACATTGGATTCGAAGCGGTACAGCGCATACGAGATCCACAGCGGCAGCACCTGCGGGATCACGCCATAGACCACCTCTTCCAGCGCGCTGGCGCCGGTGGCGCGCACGCCTTCCACGGGGCGCGGGTCGATGGCCTCCACGGCTTCCGAGAACAACTTGGCGAGCACCCCGGTGGTGTGCACCCACAGTGCGAGCACACCGGCGAAGGGGCCCAGCCCCACCGCCACGATAAACAGCATGGCGAACACCATCTCATTGATGGCGCGGCAGGCATCCATCACACGGCGCATCGGCTGGTAGACCCAGGCCGGCACGATATTGGCGGAACACGCCAGGCCCAGCGGCACGGCACACACGATGGACAGGAAGGTGCCCCAAATCGCAATCTGCACGGTCACCAGCATCTCGTCCAGGTAGATGCGCCAGTCCCGGAAACTAGGCGGGAAGAAGTCGGCGGCGAATTTCGCCATGTTGCCGGAGTCCCTCCACAGGTCGAGCGGACGCATGTCGGCGCCCTGCCATGACATGACCAGCAAGGCGAGCACCACCGCCCAGACGAACATGACAGGCAGGCTGGCACGCGGCGGACGGACGGCACGAGGCGGAGTGGCTGGGATCATGGTGGGGTTGGCGGAAGGATGCATGAATACTTGGGCTAAGGCTAAGGCGAAGGTGAGGCGACGGTGTGCGGCCCGCCCCGGCTTTGGGGCGAGCCGACGATGCGCGCGTTACTGCGCGCTGGCGGCGATCTTGTCCAGCTCAGCCAGCTTGCTGCTCAGCTCGGCAAGGCGCTTTTCCTTGTCCGGCGCGGCCATCGTGGTGTCGGACTCGATCTTGGTCTTCTCACGGGCCAGCTCGATCTGGCGGATCGGCACCAGCTGGTTGTCGTTGGACGCGCGGAAGCCCTGGTAGGTCAGCTTGGCAAGGTTCTCTTTCTCGCGCGCGGCGTCGGCACCCTTGCCGTAGTTCACGAAGAAAGTCTGCACCTTGGCCTTGACATCAGCCGGCAGGTCCTTGCGGTAGACCAGCGGGTCCGCCGGGATCAGCGGCGACTTCCACAGCACGCGCACCTGCTCATAGGCGTTCTTGCCGGTGTTGATGCGGTAGCGCTCCATGTTCTCGGTGTTGTTGACCGCCACGTCGACCTGCTTGTTCAGCACCGACAGCAGGTTGGTTTCGTGATTGCTCACGCGCACCGTCTTGAAGAACGTCTTCGGCTCGATCTTGTGGGCGCCCCACAGGTAGTGGCCCGGCACGGCGGTGCCCGAGGTGGAGTTCGGATCGCCCGCGCCGTAGCTCAGCGACTTGCCTTGCTTGAGCACGTCATCCAGCGTCTTGAGGTTGCTGTCCTTGTTGACGATCAGGAGCGACCAGTAGCCGGGATTGCCGTCCTTGTCGATGACCGAGGCGAACACCTCGCCGTTGGCGCGGTCCACCGCTTCGATGGCGGACTTGTTGCCGAACCAGGCAATCTGCACCTTGTTGAAGCGCATGGCTTCGATGATGCCGGCGTAGTCGGAGGCAAAGAACGGTTTGACCTGCACGCCCATCTGCTTGCTCAGGTCATCGATCACCGGCTGCCAGGCGGACTTCAGGTTGGACGAGGTTTCCGTCGAGATAAAGCCCATGTTGAGGACCTTGCCTTCCTGGGCAAAGGCGGGCAGCGAAAGCGCGCCAGCGGCGCTCGTGACGATCAGGGCGAAAAGGGTTCTGCGCAGCATGAGGAAACTCCGAGGAAAAGCCTTGTTGGGGGTGCTTGCGGGAAACATGACGAAGAAATCCGGGGGCAATCAGGCCGCCGCCAGGCCGCCGTGCAGGATGGCGGGCGCGGCAACGTCCAGCCCCGCGCCGTCGGGCAGCAGTTCGGCGGCTTCCGTGCCATACAGCTCGCGCAGCATGGCCGGGGTCAGCGCGGCGGAGGGGCCGTCGTAGACCACCTTGCCGTGGCGCAGCGCGACCACGCGCGGGCAATAGCGCATCGCCACATCGACCTGGTGCAGCGACACCACCACCGCCACGCGGCGCGCTCGGTTGATCTGCGCCAGCAACTCCATCACGCGCCGCGCCGATTCGGGATCCAGCGAAGCGATCGGCTCGTCGGCCAGGATCACCCGCGCGTTCTGCACCAGCGTACGGGCAATGGCCGCGCGCTGCTGCTGGCCGCCCGACAAGGTGGATGCCCGCCGAAAGGCATAGTCGTCTATACCAACCTGGGCAAGCGCTTCGAGCCCTGCGTCGATCTCAGCGACACGGAAGAAGCGGATCAGGCTGCGCCACAGCGGCACGCGCGGCAGCATGCCGGTCAGCACGTTCGTGATCACCGGCAGGCGGCCCACCAGGTTGAACTGCTGGAATACAAAACCGATTTCTGCCCTTGCCGCGCGCACATCGCGCGCCAGCCGGCCGCCTTGCTGGATGGTCCGGCCATTGACCCGCACCTCGCCAGTGCCGCCCGCATCGGCAGCGATAAACCCTGCCACATGGCGCAGCAACGTGGACTTGCCCGAGCCAGAGGCACCCAGCAGCGCCACCATTTCACCAGGGGCAACGGCAAGGCTCACGTTATCCAGCGCCTTGCGTCCCGCCTGGAACGACTTGGACAGGCCGCGCACTTCAATCGCATGCGTCATCCCACACTCCTTGCATCAACAGTGAGCGCATTCTGGGTGGTGAGGATGACAAAACGATGAAGGTTGGAGAGCAATCTCGAATTGGGAGGCCTGCCTGGCCAGCCGCCTGCGCCAAGTGGCCTTGGGCCGACCTCGCTGCCGGCCCGCCGCCCGCATGGGCTACTGGGCTACTGGGCTACTGGGCGCGAGGCATGCACATGGCCATGCAGGACCGTGGCCACTCTCGGCCCTGGTGACCCCATCTCTCGATTGAAACAGGTGGAACATTCAAACGGCGCAAAGCGCAAGGTATCCTTTTTGGGCACCTTCCACGTGGGGGAGCACAGGGTGCGCGGCCGGACCAGAGGTTGCCCCCGATGACACCCACAGGATTGCGTACGCGCACCGACAAGGACGTTCATGAGCAAAGCAAAACGCGCCGGGCTGCTGTTTGTGTTCGTATGGTTCGCCCTCGGCGGGCTCGGGCACTTTATGCTGACGCCGTTGTTCGTCAGCATCGTCCCGCCATCGATCCCCTACCCTGCCGCCGCCGTGCTGGTGAGCGGCGTGTTCGAGCTGCTGGGCGCGCTGGGGGTGCTGTGGCTACCCACCCGGCGAGCGGCGGGATACGGCCTGGCAGTGCTGACGCTTGCGGTCACGCCGGCCAATGTCTACATGTGGCAGCACCCCGAGCTGTTCCCAAAGATTGCGCCGAGCCTGCTGGGTATCCGGCTGGTGGTGCAGGTGTTGTTGCTGGTGTGCATCTTGTGGAGCACGAGCCGGCCGGACGATGCCGTAGCTACGCGAGATGGGAAAGGCGAACCATAGGTCGGGCAAAACAAGGTGACCGCTATCGCCTTACACCGGCCCGGCGATAAGGCTCACTCTTGTCCCGTCGTCCAACAGCGAGCACTAGCACAGTGACGGTACGATCGTTGACCTCGTACACCAGCCGGTACCCGGCATCGCGCAGCTTGATCTTGTATACGTCCTTCATGTCCTTGCCACTGAGCTTGGCAGACGGCACCCGGGGTTCGACCAGACGTGTCTCGAGCTGCTTTCGAAACTGATCCTTGATCGACGCATCGAGTTTCTTCCATTCCTTCAAAGCGTCTTCGTGAAAGGCGAGCTCATAACTCATCCAGCGACACCTTTACGGACTTCCCGCCGCGACGCTGCCGAACGATTTCTGCAAGCTCGATGTCCTCAAGCCGGTCCATAAGTGCTTCGAAAGCCTGGGCGGGAACCAGGTATGCGGCCGGGCGATTGTGATTGAGGACCGCCACGGGTTCGTTACCGGCCTCCTCAATGATGGCACCGGGGTTGCGGCGAAGGTCCGTGATGCTTACGGTCGCGGTAGCGTAGATGGCGCGTGTGACTGTCATATCTTTGGGTTGCCTGGCGTAGCGGGTTCCAATCGGACTGCATGGACAGGCTTGCAGCCCGATTGGAACCCGTAATAAAGCACATAATTTAGCACAAAAATATGTGTACTTTTTGTCCTATCGATCAGCAACCAGAAGCCGGGCGACCCGAGGCCTTCCATGTCCATGCTGGCGCGCCGTCACTACCGCAAACGACTCACCCCCGCGCCCCCTGCCTCCCCTTCACCGCCCGCCACGCACTGGCCACCACCAGCGACCCCAGCCCAAGCGCAAGCCCAAGCAGGACGATGGCGCTCATGTGGTCGCGCACAAGCGGCACATTGCCAAAGAGATAACCGCCGGCCAGCAGCGACACCACCCACACCGTGGCGCCAGCACTCGCGGCCAGCGCAAAGCGCGTCGCGGACATGGCGGACACGCCTGCGACGAAAGGGGCAAAGGTGCGCACCACGGCGACAAAGGGGGACAGCAGCAAAGTCAGGCCGCCGTGGCGCTGGTAGAAGTCATGCGTCCTGCGCAGTGCGTCGCGGTTGATCCATCGGTAGCCGCCGGTGAACACGCGGGCCCCGATGGCTTTGCCGATGGCGTAGTTCAGCAGGCTGCCGGCCACCGCGGCGACCAGCAGCACCGGCAGCAGGATCCATAGCTTGAGCGCACCCGACGCGCAGAACGCACCACAGAGGAACAGCAGCGGATCGCCAGGCAGGAAGAACAGTGGCAACAGCCCGATCTCGCAGAACACGATGGCGAACAGGATGCCGTAGACCAGGATGCCGTATTGCGCGATGGCAGGGCCGAGGTTCTGGTCGAAATGCAGCAGCAACGGCAAGATTTGCGATGCTTCCATGCGTGCCCCTGATCTTGAATTGATGGCTACAGTGTAGGCGCGCCCTGGCCACCGGGGACCTCAGGTGGGTACGGTGCACTGGCCCCGTGCCGATGACAAGCGGGAAATATGCCGAAAAGAGCCTTTCCCTCCGGTGCGCGCCCACATAATATTGAGCACAATCCGCACAATCCGCACAATCCGTACAACCATCTGCACCAATCACCCCAGGAAATACCATGTCAAACTCCCAAGCCACCGCCCGGATCGGCTCGGTCGACGCCAACTACCTCGTGCACCTGCAGGCAGGCAGCCACGCACTGCTCGGTGACGAGTCCGCCGGGCTGGGCGGCACGGACCAGGGCCCGCCGCCCTTTGCCTTCGTGCTGTCCGGTCTGGTGTCCTGCACCGCCATCACGCTGAAGATGTATATGCAGAAAAAACAGTGGCCCGTGGCCGATGTGGAAGTCACGGCAGTCTTCCAGGGCAAGGATGAGGCACGCTTCATCCGGCGCGAAGTCCGGCTTGGCGGCGTGGAGCTGGGAGAGGCCGAGCGCGAGCGGCTCGCGCAGATCTGCGAGCGCACGCCGGTGACGTTGTTCCTCAAGGGTGCGTCTAGGATCGAGACAACTTTCCTCTGAGAAGCCCCAGGCAAGACCGGAAGGGACAGCCCGAAGGCCGCCTCTTCCGGTTCGTGCCGGCGGCCTACCCGGCGACAGTCTCCGCCAGATGGGTCCGCACCACCACCTCCGAATGCAGGGTCCGGTGGACCGGGCACTTGTCGGCGATCTCCAGCAGCGCCGCGCGTTGCGCCTCGTCCAGCGGGCCGCGCATGGTGATCTCCCGCTCGATCCAGTCGATCTTGCCTTCGGTGGTGGCGCACGCCGCGCAATCGGTCGCGTGGATCTTCTCGTGGCGCAGCGTCACGGCCACGTGTTCCAGCGGCCAGCCCTTGCGGTCCGCATACATGCGCATGGTCATGGCGGTGCAGGCGCCCAGCCCCGCCAGCAGCAGGTCGTACGGCGCAGGGCCGCCGTTGAGGCCACCAAACGAAACGGGCTCGTCGGCAAGCAAGTGATGGGGCCCGGCGGTGATGCGCTCCTGGTACTTGCCAACGTGGCTTTCCTCCACCCGCACCAGCCCTTCCTCGGCCACCGCGGCCGGCACATCCAGGGCATCGATGTCGAGATAGCGCTGGCTCCATGCCGCGATGGTGTTGGCCACGTAGACGGCATCGGCCTTGCGCGTGAGCAGGTGATCGGCGCGGTCGAGCGAGACGAAGCTCTTGGGATGCTTGGCGGCAATGAAGATCTGCGTGGCGTTATCGATGCCGACGGTGTCGTCCTGCGGCGCATGCATGACCAGCAGCGCCTTGCGCAGCTTGGCTACGCTATCGAGCAGCTTCTGCTCGGCCACGTCTTCGATGAACTGCCGCTTGATCTTGAACGGACGGCCGGCGAGCCGGACCTCGGCCTCTCCATCGGCCTCGATGCGCGCGGCCTGGTCGCCGAACAGGCCAACCACGTGGCTCGGATCGCTCGGCGCGGCGATGGTGACGACCGCCTTGGCTTCGGGGATGCCGTGCGCGGCGCTGAGCACCGCCGCGCCGCCCAGGCTGTGGCCGATCAGCAAGGCCGGCGCCCGGTGATGCTGGCGCAGATAGTCCGCCGCCGCCAGCAGGTCGGCCACGTTGGACGAGAAATTCGTATTGGCGAAATCGCCGCCGCTGCCGCCAAGGCCGGTGAAATCAAAGCGCAGCACGGCGATGCCGTGTGCCGTCAGCGCCTGCGCGATACGCGTCGCCGCCAGCACGTCCTTGCCGCAAGTGAAGCAATGGGCGAACAAGGCAAAGGTGCGCACCGGGCCAACTGGCAAATCCAGCCGCGCGGAGAGTTGCTGACCATCACTTCCCGGGAACTGCAGGCGCTGGGCTTCCATGGGTATCCTCATGCTTGACGCGAACTGTATGAGGTTCCCACTCTAGCCAAGTTTGCCGCCGGGTGCTACTGGCGTCGCATGGCTGGCCGCGCACAACGCGCAGTAGCGCCGGCAGGCTTGCCATCGGCCCGAGCCGAGAGAAGGCATCCCTGCGATGCCGGCGGCCATCGCAATCGCAGCCAAATCGGCATCCATCAGTTTAAGATGCTGCTTTTCGGGCCGGCGCGACCGGCCAACTTTTCCCCTCCACTCTGCCAGCACACACATGAAGAAGATTGCACTGCTACTTGCCGCCCTGGGCATGGCGTCCATCGCCCACGCTGCCGCCCCGGCCGCGGAAACCCTGCCGTCCGGCATGTCCATCCAGACCATCGTCAAGGGCACTGGCGCCACGCCGAAGGCCTCCGATGTGGTCAAGGTGCACTACCGCGGCACGCTCACCGACGGTACCGAGTTCGACAGCTCCTACAAGCGCGGCCAGCCAATCTCGTTCCCGCTGAACCGCGTTATTCCCTGCTGGACGGAAGGCGTGCAGAAGATGCAGGTTGGCGGCAAGGCCAAGCTGGTGTGCCCAGGCCCGACCGCCTATGGCGCGCGCGGCGTGCCTGGCACGATCCCGCCGAACGCCACGCTGAACTTTGAAGTCGAGCTGCTCGGCATCGGCAACTGACAGCAACTGACGCGAGGCGGCCTCACCGCTGTTCGCAAGGCCCCGGCCTCCCGGCCGGGGCACGATTGCATGGATGCAGTACGCGTTCTTAACGGAAGGAAGGCAGAAAGGAAAGAGCCGGCATGCGGCTTGGCGGCGGCGCGCTGCGCGACGGCACCCAACAGTTCCGGCAATGAACGGGTCAGGCGGAACGTAGCAAGCCGCCCCGCCCGGCCAGGACGGCCACCATTATTCGTCTGAACCGCCTGGCACCATGGCGCGGCGCTTACGCGTTACCACCAGGGGTGCCTGGGCGTTGCCTTCCGAAGACACACGCGGCGGACGGGGCCCCGAGCCCGGCGTCCGTGGGCCTGCGCCGGGCGGACGTGCGCCGCCACCGCCGCCGGGAGGACGCGTGCCGGTATCCAGCTGGATCGTCGAGATGGCGCGCTTGTAGATGGTCTGCATGCCGCCGGGCGTGCTCAGCATTACCACGAATGCGTCGAAGGACTCGATGGAGCCGACGAGCCGGATGCCGCTGACCAGGTACACCTGCACACGCTTGCGCTCTTTGCGCGTGGTGTTCAGGAAGGAGTTTTGCGGGTTGGTGTCGTCAAGCTGCATGGGATATTGAGAGTAAGGCAGACGAAGCGCTGCGAGAAAAAGATGGCTACTGCGGCGCAGCTTCGTCGGCGGTGCACCGATGCACAATATCGGTGCTCACGCGCTAACGCAAGATGAATCAGGCACGCCGGGATGGCAGCGCATCATGATTGCTTGCAGTGGCTAGGCTTGCCATTCTAGCGCAAGCCGGATGCAGTTCCCCGCGCAAGGAGCATGCCAATGGTTCCGGCGCCTGGGTGAAAGCCACCCCAAGGCCACCTCCCACGCGGATCACAGCACCAGGCGCCCATCCTTTCGCGCCGCCCGCTTTGCCATTAACATGTCCGCCCACGATCCAGCAGGCCACCACATGAAGCTCAACCAGCTGCGCGCCCTGGCCGCCGTTGCCGAAACCGGCAGCATCCAGGAGGCCTCGCGCATCCTTCACCTGACCCAGCCCGCGCTGAGCAAGGCGATCAAGGAGCTGGAGAGCAGCGTCGGCGCCACCTTGTTCGTGCGCTCCAGCAAGGGCGTGCAGCTCACGCCCTTTGGTCAGCGGCTGGTCTCGCATGCGCGGCTGATCAGCGAGAATGTGCGCCGCGCGCGCGAAGACCTGGAAGACATGAAAGGCACGGTGCAAAGCGAGATCACCGTGGGGGTGACGCCGGTCACGGCGCTGATGCGGCCCATGGCGGCCTGCCTGAGCACCTTCCGCCGCGAGTTCCCGAACGCCCGGCTGCGGGTGCTGGAAATGCGCCCGGCACAGTTGCTGGAGCACCTGCGCGAGGGCACCATGGATTTCGCGGTGACCTCGCAGTTGCTGCCGCTGGATCGCGGGCTGGACTGTACCCAGGTGTGCCGGCTGCCGACCATGATCGGTGCCCGGCGCGGGCATGCGCTGCGCGCGGCACGCTCGGTGCGCGTGCTGCAGCAGGCGGACTGGCTGGCGCTGGACCCGCTGTCCGATGCGAGCTCGCCTTTTCATCAGTTGTTCGCGGGTAACGGCCTGGCGGTGCCGACCCGGGTGATCGAATGCACATCGATGGGCTTGGCGCTGGACCTGTGCTGGCAGGTTGACACCCTGATCCTGCTTTCCAGCGAGTCGCTTGGCAGCAAGTACATCACCGAGCGGATGGATTTCATCGAGATCGCCGAACCCGTGCCCGACCGCATCATCTCGCTGGTCACGCGCGACCGGCATGTGCTGACGTGGGCGGCGGCGCGCTTGCACGACGCCGTGCTGCAAGCGCTGGCCGCCCACTACCCGCCACCGGGCAGCACCGCCGCCCCATGACCGAACGGCATGCGCCGGCAACGTGCATGCAGGCCACGCCATGCCCCGACACTACGCAGGCGCAGGTTGAGGCCATCCGCCGCCCGTGGAAAAACCGATAACAATCAATAAGTTACGGGCCGCAACCAAATCCAAGGTCAATAGAAGGATTGCCGCACTCCGCGCGCCGCCGCGATAGCTGGCGCATCACGCCGGTTCTGGTGTGGCATGCCACGCGAGCGAGGCGATGGGATCGGAAGCAAGCGGCAATGGCAAGCGCACATGCGGTAATCCCCGGGGTGTGCGGGTCGGGTACGTCAGCAGCACCGGGTAGCTTGCCGCGCCCTGCGGCCGGGCTCTGATTCCCAATGCTCATACCCATGAAAAAAAGCGAAGTGCTTATCCTTCGCGCGGCCCCTAACATGCCCCCACACCGAGAGCAACGGGGCCACGCCGCACCCATTGCCCGTCTACCCACCCGAGGAGGACCGCATGACCGCTGCCCACACCGCGCCAGGCCATCCGGCCGGCGCCGCGCCCGCCACTGGCGCCACAGCCGCCCGCCCGCACTCGCGCCGCGCCATCGTTGCCGCCGCCATCGGCAACGGGCTGGAAATGTACGACTTCACGGTCTACAGCTTCTTTGCCGCCACCATCGGCAAGTTGTTCTTCCCGTCCAGCAGCCCGCTGGCATCGTTGCTGCTGTCTTTCGCCACCTTTGGTGTCGGCTTCGTGATGCGCCCCCTGGGCGCGGTGCTGATCGGCAACCTGGCCGACCAGCGCGGCCGCAAGGCAGCGCTCACGCTCACCATCGTGCTGATGACGGCAGGCACCGCGCTGATCGCCTTCACGCCCACCCATGCCAGCATCGGCGTGGCCGCCACCGTGCTGGTGGTCGTCGGCCGGCTGCTGCAAGGCTTGTCGGCTGGCGGGGAAATCGGCGCCGCATCGGCCCTGCTGCTGGAGACCGCCAGCAAGCGCAACCGTTGTTTCCTGGTCAGCTGGCAAGCCGCCACGCAAGGCGGTGCCGCGCTGCTGGGCGCGCTGACCGGTGCCGCGGTATCGGCCTTGCTCAGCCCCGACGCCATGCTTGAATGGGGCTGGCGCCTGCCGTTCATGCTTGGCCTGCTGATTGCGCCGGTTGGCATGTATATCCGCCGGCACCTGCAAGAAACCCACGAAGGCGGCAGCACGCATGGCGGCGTGGGCAAGGTGTTTCGCGAGCATGGCCGCACGCTACTGCTGGGCACATTGCTGATGACCGGCAGCACCGCATCCATGTACATCATGGTGTTCTACATGCCCACCTACCTGGTGACCTCGCTGCATCTGCCGAGCGTCACCGCCTTCCTGGCGGCATGCACGGCCGGCGCTGCCATGCTGGTGATGGCGCCCTTGTTCGGCCTGCTGGCCGATCGGCTGCCGCGCCGCAAGCCGCTGCTGTTTGCCGGCGGGCTGACTTCGCTGGCGCTGGTCTACCCGAACTTCACGCTGCTGTGCGCAGGCCCCAGCCTGCCGCTCACCATGGCGCTGATCGGCGGCGCCGTGACCCTGAGCTCGGTCGGCAGCGGCGCGGGCGCCGCCCTGATGATGGAAGCGCTGCCGCGCCACCAGCGCGCCACCGGCATGTCGGTGATGTACAGCTTTGGCGTGACCGTGTTCGGCGGCTTCGCCCCGCTGATCGTGACCTGGCTGATCAGCGCCACGGGCAGCAACATGGCGCCTGCCGGGTACCTGATCGCGGCCTCCTGCATCAGCCTGACCGCGCTGGCGCTGTTCCCCAGCCACCCTGGCCGCGACTGACTCGCGGCGCAAAACCCATCCCATCCGACCTCACGACACACACCCTGCAGCCATGACCAAGCACCCAGGAAACATCCCGCCGGCACTGACCGAATCCGCCGAGCGCTTCGCCGAACTGCGCCACCGCATCCACGCCCACCCGGAGCTGGGGGCCGACGTGCCACGCACCGCCGAGATGGCAGCCGCGCTGCTGCGCGAGTGGGGCTATAGCGTGCACACCGTGGGCGGCCACGGGCTGGTGGCGCAACTGAAGGTGGGCAACGGTGCGCGCACCATCGGCATCCGCGCCGACATGGACGCGCTGCCGCTGCAGGAGCGCACCGGCCTGCCCTATGCCAGCCAGATAGCAGGACGCATGCACGCCTGCGGCCATGACGGCCACACCGCCACGCTGCTGGCCGCGGCCGAATACCTGGCCGCCACGCGCCACTTCGACGGCACCCTCAACCTGATCTTCCAGCCCGACGAAGAAGGCATGACCGGCGCGCTGGCCATGATGAACGACGGCCTGTTCGAGCGCTTCCCCTGCGACGCGATCTACGCCTTTCACAATGCGCCCGGCCTGCCGGTGGGCATGGCGGTCGTGCAGAGCGGCCCGATGGGCGGCTCCTCGGACCGGGCCACGATCACGTTCCGCGGCAAGGGCGGCCATGGCGCCATGCCCCATCGCGCCACCGACCCCACACTGGCCCTCGCCTCGACCGTGATGGCGCTGCAAGGCATCGTGGCGCGCAATGTGGCGCCGGTCGACGCCGCCGTGATCAGCGTGGGCGAGATGCAGGCCGGCAGCACCTACAACATCATCCCGGAGACCGCAACGCTGAAGCTGAGCGTGCGCGCCACCGTGGCGGAGGTGCGAGACCTGCTGGAGACCCGCATCCGCGAGGTGGTGACGCACCAGGCCGCCTCGTGCGGCGTGACGGCAGACATCGCCTATGAACGCCTGGCGCCCGCGATCTGCAATACCGTGGAAGAAACCGCCATCGCACGGCAGGCCGTGGCCAGCGTGCTGGGCAGCGACAAGGTCATCCAGGTGCCGCCGTCGATGCAGATGGGCAGCGAGGATTTCGCGTGGATGCTGGAGAGGATGCCGGGCTGCTATTTTGCGCTTGGCAATGGCACCGGCGAATGGGTGGGCTGCTCGGTGCACAACGATGGATATGATTTCAACGACCAGCTGATTCCGCTTGGCGCTGCGTGCTGGGTGGCGCTGGCCGAAGGCTATCTGCGCGCCTGAGACCTTCGTTGGCAAGCGCGAGCGCTTCGTCGTAGTTTCTTGCCTTGAACGGCTATCGAAGCGGCATCCGGCGGGCAGTTGAGAAAACCCGCCCATGCTCAACCGCCCTTCAAAAACCTGAACGACGATCAAAGCATGCGCTTCAGGACATCATTCTTCGACACGAAATGATGCTTCAGCGCGGCGCCGGCATGCGCCGCCACCAGAGCAGCCAGCGTGTAGCACGCAACCTTGTGCAGCGCGAACCAGTGTTCGGTAACCGGGCCGGCGGAGAACGGCGTTTTCACGAATACCGTCCAGAACAGCCAGTACCCTTCAGGCACCATCATGTAGCCGCTCACCAGGACGACAGCGATCAGCGCGTAAATGAGCGAATGAACCAGATGCGCAATCGCGCGCTGCTTGTCCGGAATCGAACGAATCTCCGGCGGCGTCTTGCGGAAGAACGACCACAAATACCGCAGCGGAAACAGGACGATCAGGCACGTCGCGAGCGACATGTTGAGCGTCGACACGAAACCCCAGATCTTTGGGTGCGTGATGAAATGAAGCGAGATGCCCGCAACCATCGTATAGAGAATGATGGCCGCGAATACCCAGTGCAGCGCACGGGAAAACCCATCGTATCGGTCGACGTTCGGCGATCGGCGCCATGCATGTACCTGCGAAACGGAAGACATGACTCAACATCCTTTATCTGTTGCCGACCGGTTGATCGGCATGACTCAAAGATGAGAATTATCTCGACCGCGTTGCAGGATGTGAAAAAACCTGAACGATTTCTAAACGCTCGCGACGCCGCCGTGACGGCCGCAAGAACAAAGCGGACCCGCCAGCGGGTCAGGTCCGTTCGAGCCTGTACCCGTAGCTGTAGATCGCCGCCTTCATTGCAGGCGGCTCTGGCGTATCTGGCGACTTCGGACAAAGCCCTTACACGTCGATCGCCGCATCCGACTTGACCTTCTTGCGCAACTCGAACTTCTGGATCTTGCCCGTCGACGTCTTGGGCAACGGCCCGAAGTACACCGCCTTGGGCACCTTGAAGCCCGCCAGCAGGGTGCGGCAATGGGCGATCAGCTCCTCGGCCGTGGCGCTGGCGCCATCCTTCAGCTCCACGAACGCGCAGGGCGTCTCACCCCATTTGACATCCGGCTGGGCCACCACCGCCACGGCCAGCACGGCGGGATGGCGATAGATCGCGTCTTCCACTTCCACGCTGGAGATATTCTCGCCACCGGAGATGATGATGTCCTTGCTGCGGTCCTTGATCTTGACGTAGCCGTCCGGCGTGCACACGCCCAGGTCGCCGGTATGGAACCAGCCGCCGGCAAACGCCTCGCGCGTGGCCTTCTCGTTCTTGAGGTAGCCCTTCATGCAGATGTTGCCGCGGAACATGATCTCGCCGATTTCCTCGCCGTCCGAGGCCACCGGTTGCATGGTGTCCGGGTCCAGCACCGCCACCTCCGTCTGCAGGTGGTAGCGCACGCCCTGCCGTGCCTTCTTGGTGGCGCGGTCCTCTTGCGACAGGCCGGCCCAGTCGTCCTGCTCGGCGCATACCGCGGCGGGGCCGTAGGTTTCGGTCAGGCCATAGACGTGAGTCAACTCGAAGCCCATGGCCTCCATCTGTGCCAGCACCGCGGCGGGCGGCGGCGCACCCGCGACCATGCCGCGCACCGGGCCGCGCAGCCCTTCGCGCCAGGCGGGCGGGGCGTTGACCAGCGCGGTATGCACGATCGGCGCGGCGCAATAGTGCGTCACGCCCTCGTCGCGCATCAGGTCGAACACCAGCTTGGGCTCGAACTTGCGCAGGCAGACGTTGACGCCAGCGCGTGCCGCGATGGTCCACGGGAAGCACCAGCCGTTGCAGTGGAACATCGGCAGCGTCCACAGGTACACCGGGTGCTTGGGCAGGTCCCACTCCAGGATGTTGGAGATGGCGTTGATGGCCGCGCCGCGATGGTGGTAGACGACGCCCTTGGGGTCGCCGGTGGTGCCCGAGGTGTAGTTGAGCGCGATCGCATCCCACTCGTCAGCGGGCATCTGCCAGGCGAACTTCGGGTCGCCCGAGGCCAGCAGGCGCTCATAGTCGGTCTCGCCGAAGGCCGGAGCGTCCTGCGGGCCGAGCGCGTCCAGCACCGCCACCACCTTCAGCCCGGGAATCTCGTTGGCGATCTGCCGCGCCAGGTCGGCAAACTCGGTATCGGCCAGCAGCACCCGCGCTTCGCCATGGCGCAGCATGAAGATCAGGTTGGAAGCATCGAGCCGGATATTCAGCGCGTTGAGCACCGCGCCCGCCATCGGCACCCCGAAGTGCGCCTCCACCATGGCAGGCGTGTTGGGCAGCAAGGCCGCGACGGTATCGCCCTTGCCCACGCCCAGGCTGGCCAGCCCGCTGGCCAGGCGCCGTGCCCGCGCGTAGGTGTCGCGCCAGTTCTGGCGCACCGGGCCGTGCACGATGGCCAGCCGGTCGCCATACACGTTGGCGGCGCGCGCCAGGAAATCGATGGGTGTGAGGGGTACGTGATTGGCCGGGTTCTTGCCCAGGCCGGTGTCGAAATCGCTTGGCATTGCCGTAGTCTCCGCATGCGCCGGCTGTGCGGGTATTGGCCCTCAGGATGAGCCGCGCGCCGCCGGTCGCTGTTACTTTTCACTGTGCAAGGCTATCATCGCACAGGACCCAGCTCTGTCGTCCGGATGACAATGCCCGTGCCGGGCCAAGCCGAAATCATGCCCAGCCTGCCCGCAGCCACACCCAGATCGCCTACCCCTTCCCCCGCAGATATCACGACGCCGCCGCCCTGCACCGGGCATGCCGCCCTGCTTTCCCGGCATGAATGGTTCGCCGCGCTTGCGCCCGGCCACCAGGCGCTGGCAGCGCGGCAGGTGGTGGTGCAGGATTTTGCCGCTGGCGCCTTCATCGCGCATCGTGGCGAGCCATCGCGCTACTGGATCGGGGTGGAGACCGGCCTGATCAAGCTCGCGGTCTACACGCCGGATGGGCGCGGTTGCACCTTTTCGGGGGTACCGGCGGGCGGCTGGTGCGGAGAAGGCAGTGTCATCAAGCGCGAAGCGCGGAGATACGATGTGATCGCCATCCGCGACTCCCGCCTGGCGCTGGTGCCCGACACAGTGTTCCACACCTTGCTCAGCGAAAGCCTGCCGTTTGCCAGCTTCGTGGTGCGCCAGTTGAACGAGCGCATGGGCCAGTTCATCGCCACCGTGCAGAACGAGCGGCTGCTGAGCGTCGATGCCCGCGTGGCGCAGGCGGTTGCCCAGCTCTTCCACCCGGCGCTGTACCCCCGTACCAGCGCGGTGCTGGAGCTGTCGCAGGAGGAGATCGGCCTGCTGACGGGGCTCTCGCGCCAGCGGGTCAACCAGGCGCTGCGGCGCCTGGCGGCGGAGGGCATGGTCGATTTGTCGTACCAGAGCATCCGGGTGACCGACCTCGAGCGTTTGCGTCACTTTGGCCTGTCGGAGCTGTAGGCAGCGGCCATCGTGCAGCGGTCGCGGCCAAGGCCAGCGCTGAAACCCTCCTTCGGCATCGTGAAACTCACTGGCCGCGCGAAGCCGTACAATGCGATTTTTCCCTGGCGCCGCGCCCGATGCGCGCCAGCCTGCGTCACCTGAGCTTCGCATGGCCCTCGTCAGCAGCACCGATCTGCGCCTCTCTCACCTGCGCTTCCCCTTTGCCGTGCGCGTCGACGCGCGGCATGGCACCGCGCGCCTGCGCGATGCGAACGCGCGGCGGGAGGTGACGCCTGGCAACCCGTTCGTGGTGCCGGCGTTTGCGTACTTCGATTGCGACCTGCTGCCAGCGCCGGGCCAAAGCACCACCATCACGCTGCAGGAAGTGCCGGACGACGCATGCCCGCGCATGACCCTGGCCACCCTGCCGGGCTGCCCGTGCCATTCGGAGAAACACTGGTCACGCACGCTTGCCGGCGAGATCTTCGGCCTGCCTCGGCTACCGTGGAATGCGGCACTGGTCGCGCAGCGATGGGAAGTCACCCCGCGGCTGGTACGCGCACGGCTGTTCGCCGAGGGCGAGGCGCTAGGCGTGCTGCTGCGCGAGCAGCGCGTCGCGCGCGCGGTGTACCTGCTTGCCGGCGGCAGCGGCGTGCGCACCGAGTGGCTGGCCGCGCAAGTGGGCCTGGGCAGCGGGGCTGCGTTGGCCTGCGCTTGCGCGAACACGCTGGGCCTTGCCGCGTTGAGCCTGCTCGAACCTGCCGACAACCGCGGAACCCCGCCGGGTCCGGCACCGCGCATGCACCTGGCGGCATAAGAGGCCGGCCTCTGGCGGTGACCGTGCAGCCGCTGATCGTGTGCTTTGTGCTGTCGGTAGCGCTGCCGGTCGGCTTGTAAAAATCTGCGGGATTTGTAAAAAGGGGCTGGCAGGACCCTGGCTAGTGGGCCCTGGCAAGTGGAGATCCACCGACTTGCAGTGCGTGTCGGACGCAGATCGGACGCGGCATCCGTACGGAAGAAGAAAGCGGAAGGCTGCGCCAGCCCTTGCCAGACCGGGATTCCCGGGGTATCAGCCGCGGCGGGACGCTCTCATGTGGCGCCAGCGCACAAGCCGTGGCACGCGCCTTGCGCTTTTCCCTCTCGCGGCACTACCGCCGCGCCATGGAGACAGAGATGGGACAGCAACAGCAACCCGGCCAAGGCCAGCAAGACCAAAGCAAGCAGCACCAGCAAGGTGGCCAACAAGGCGGACAGCAAGGTGGCCAGGATCAGAAGGGCGGCCAGCAACAGCAGCAGGACCGCGGCCAGGACAAGCAAGGCCAGCAAGGCCAGAAGACCGATCAGGCCGGGCAACAAAACCAGCAAGGCCAGAAGAGTGGTCAACAAGGGAGTGGCCAACAAGGCCACCGCTAGCCGCATGGGGCTGCAACAGCCACCGCAATAGCCTTCAGGGCCCGCCGCGACCTAACGCGGCTGACCTTAGGCGAATTAACGCTCTTTGCTCGCGGCGACGTTCTGCGTCGCCGCGGCGCGCCGCCTCCCCGGCGAAAGCGGGGAGGCGGCGTTGTGTTTCCTGCCGAGGCACTGAGCCGCAAGCGGCTTGCCAGGCAACATGAAACCTGAGGCGCCGATGACCTTAGCGCGCCTTCAGCAAATCCAGCGCCACGTCGACGATCATGTCTTCCTGCCCGCCCACCATGCGGCGGCGGCCCAGTTCGACCAGCACGTCGACGGTCTTCAGGCCGTACTTGCTCGCCGCGGCCTCGCTGTGGCGCAGGAAGCTGGAGTACACGCCGGCATAGCCCAGCGCCAGCGTTTCGCGGTCGACCCGTACGGGCCGGTCCTGCAGCGGACGCACGATGTCATCGGCTGCGTCCATCAGCTTGTACAGGTCGCAGCCGTGGTCCCATCCCATGCGCTCGGCGGCCGCGATAAAGACCTCCAGCGGGGCGTTGCCGGCGCCGGCGCCCATGCCGGCCAGGCTGGCGTCCACGCGGTCGCAGCCCTCCTCCACCGCCACGATGCTGTTGGCGACGCCCAGGCTCAGGTTGTGGTGCGCGTGCATGCCGGTCTGCGTTTCCGGCTTCAGCACCGCCTTGAAGGCGCGCAAGCGGTCGCGGACATCGTTCATGGTCAGCGCGCCGCCGGAGTCCACCACATAGCAGCAGGTGGCGCCGTAGCTCTCCATCAGCTTGGCCTGCGCGGCAAGGTTCTGCGGCGTGGTCATGTGGCTCATCATCAGGAAGCCAACGGCTTCCATGCCCAGATGGCGCGCATACTCGATATGCTGCCGCGAGACGTCCGCCTCGGTGCAATGCGTGGCCACGCGGACGATGCGCGCGCCGGCATCATAGGCTGCCTTGAGGTCGTGGACGGTGCCAATGCCCGGCAGCAACAGCGTGGCGATCTTTGCGTGCTTGACCACGCTGGCCACCGCCTCGATCCATTCCAGGTCGGTGTGGGCGCCAAAGCCGTAGTTGAAACTGGATCCCTGCAGCCCATCGCCGTGGGCCACTTCGATCGAATCGACCTTGGCGTCATCCAGCGCCTTGGCGATTTGCCGGGCCTGCTCGACGCTGTACTGGTGGCGCACGGCGTGGCTGCCGTCGCGCAGCGTCACATCGGAAATGTAGATCTTCTTTTGGCCTTGCATGGCAGGCACTCCTTATCTGCAGGTGAGTCAGGCGGCGGCGCGCTGGGCGAGCATGGCGCTCGCCATCCGCTCGGCGATGGTGAGCGCGGCGCTGGTCATGATGTCGAGATTGCCGGCGTAGGCCGGGAGGTAGTGCGCCGCGCCTTCCACCTCCAGGAACACCGAGGTCTTGAGCCCGCTAACACGCCCTACCCCAGGCACCACCAGCGGCGCATCCGCCGGGATGCGGTCGAACTGCACCTCTTGCTTGAGGCGATAGCCGGGCACGTATTGCCGCACCTCGGCGGCCATGGCATCGATCGACGCGGCGATGGCAGCCTCGTCCGCCATCGCGCTCAGGCAATACACCGTGTCGCGCATGATCAGCGGCGGCTCGGCCGGGTTGAGCACGATGATGGCCTTGCCCTTGCTGGCTCCGCCGATCGCTTCGATCGCCTTGGAGGTGGTCTCGGTGAACTCATCGATGTTGGCGCGCGTGCCGGGCCCCGCGCTCTTGCTGGAGATGCTGGCCACGATCTCGGCATACAGCACCGGCGCGACCCGCGATACGGCCGCCACCATGGGGATGGTGGCCTGTCCGCCGCAGGTGACCATGTTGACGTTGTGCGCGTCCAGGTGCGCATCGCCGTTGACCACCGGGATGCAGTAAGGGCCAATGGCCGCCGGCGTCAGGTCGATCATGCGCAGCGACGGCCGCAGGCCGCGCAGGAACGCATCGTTCTTCACGTGCGCGCCGGCGCTGGTGGCATCGAACACCACATCGATATCGCCGAACACAGGCAGGCGCGTCAACCCTTCCACGCCTTCGTGGGTGGTCGCCACGCCCAGGCGCGCGGCGCGCGCCAGGCCGTCCGATGCCGGGTCGATGCCGACCATCGCGCCCATCTCGATATGCGCGCCATGGCGCAGTATCTTGATCATCAGGTCGGTGCCGATATTGCCGGAACCGATGATGGCGGCTTTCAGTTTGCGGGTCATGGATCTCTCCTGTTGGAACTCTTGCGTCATTCCACGCTGGCGCCGCTGGCCTTGACCAGCGGGGCCCAACGCGTGCTTTCACTATTGAGGAAGGCGCCGAACTGCTGCGGCGTCATGGGCAACGCCTCCAGACCCTGGTCGGCAAAGCGCTTGGTCACCTCGGGTGCCTTGAGCGCCTTGAGCGCCGCCTCGTTGAGACGCGCGACGATGGCATCGGGCGTGCCGGCCTTGACCACCATGCCAAACCAGACGCCGGCATCCAGCCCGCCGATGCCGAGTTCGGACAGCGTGCGCACGTCCGGCAACGAAGGCGAGCGGCGCGGCGCGGCGATGGCCAGCGGCTTGACCTTGCCGCCCTTGATCAGCGGCGAGGTGGTGATCACCGGGTCAAACATCATGTCGACCTGCCCGGCCATCACATCCTGCAAGGCCGGGGCGGAGCCCTTGTAAGCCACGTGCGTCATGTGGCCGCCGGCCTTCTCGGCAAACAAGCCGCCCAGCAGGTGACCGATCGAGCCGATCCCCTGCGAGGCATAGTTCACGCCGTTCGGCTTGCTCTTGGACAGCGCTACCAGGTCCTTGACGGAATTGACGGGGCTGCCCTGCGGCACCACCAGCACCAGGGGCGACGAAGCCAGCGCCGTCACGGGCTTGAAATCCTTGAGCGGGTCGTACGAGAAATTGCGGTACAGGCCGGGATTGATCGCGAACATTTCGGTGGCGGCCACGAACATGGTGTAGCCATCCGCGTCGGCGCGCTTGACCGATTGCGCTGCGATCTGGCCGCCACCGCCGGGACGGTTCTCGACCACGACCGGCTTGCCAAGGCCGGTCTGCATCTGCTGCGCCATCTGGCGCGCAATCATGTCGGTCACGCCGCCGGCGGGGAACGGCACCACGATGGTCAGCGGGTGGCTGGGGAACGTGTCGGCATGGATGGGGGCGCTGCCAAGCACGCCGGCGGTCACGAGCAGTGCGCCTGCGAGGATGGATCTGGTGGGTTGCATGTTGTCTCCTTGTGTATTTTTAATGTGATGAAAAAGCTTGAGGTGGCGCGCGTCAGTCCGGCGCGAACCGCGCCCGCACGCTGCCGATGCCGCTGATGCGGGCCTCGAAGCGCTGCCCCGGCGCCACGGCCACCATCGGCCCCAGCGCACCGGTCAGGATCAGGTCGCCGGCACGCAGCGGGTCCCCCAGCGAGGCCAGCTTCCGGGCCAGCCAGACCGCGGCGTTAAGCGGATGGCCAAGGCAATCCGCGCCGGAACCCGCCGAAACGCGCTCCTCATCGCGCAGCATTTCCATCTTCACGGTCTTCAGGTCCAGGCCAGCCAGCAGCACCGGCACCGCGCCCAGCACCACCAGGCCGCTGGAGGCGTTGTCAGCCACGGTATCCACGTACGAGATATCCCAGTTGCGAATGCGGCTGCCGACCACTTCAATCGCGGGCAGCACGTAGGCGACGGCGTTGATCAGGTCGACCAACGTGGCGTCCTTCTCCGGCACATCGCGGCAGAGCACCAGCGCGACCTCGGCTTCGGCCTTCGGCTGCAGGGTGCGGGCGACGGGAATCGGCTGGTCATCGCCGAAGACCATATCGGCAAACAACGTGCCGAAGTCGGGTTGGTCCACGCCAAGCTGGCGCTGCACCGCAGGCGAGGTCAGGCCGATCTTGCGGCCTACCACGCGGCGGCCCTGGGCCCGCCACGCGTCGACGTTGGCGCGCTGGATGGCATAGGCCATTGCTGCATCGCCCGGCGGGATTTCGCCGCGCAGCGGCGCAACCGGCGTGCGCGTCTGCTCTGCCTCGCGCAGCCGCCTGGCGAGCGCGAGCGTCATTTCCTGGTTTGACATGGTTGGCTCAGGTTGGGTTGGGTTGGGTTGGGTTGGGTTATGCGTGCCCGGTGGCGGGCTGTGCCTGCATCACGCCGAAGCCTGCGATCCACTCGTCGATGGGCCGGTAGTACTCGATCGATGCCTGGTAAGGCCCGGCAGCGGCCAGCGCGCCAAAGGCGGCGATCCAGGTGCGGATCTCGTGCGCCGACTTGCCGGCGTCGCGCGTGATGTCGTCATTGCGCATGGCATCCACCGCGGCGAGGTTTGCGCTGGCCAGCCGTTCCAGGAAGGCGCGGTCCCAGGCCGGGTTGAGCGGATGCAGGGGGCTGTCGCCTTTGGTGAACGCTTGCGCGGCGGCCACGGTACGCGCCTGGCGGGCAGCGCGCGACTCGGGCGGCGGATTGCGCCCGGCAATCAGGCGCTCGGCGGCCTGCGCATCGGCCGAGGCGATTTCCGGCACGGGCGGCTCGTGCGAGATGCCACCCGACCCCACCACCAGCACACGCTTGCCCAGGCCTTGCAGGAAGCGACCGATCGCGTCGCCAAGCAGCCGCGCACGCCGGCACGTTGCCATGGGCGGCGCCACCGAGTTGATGAAGACGGGGATGACCGGGCAAACGGCCAGCCCGCCCAGCAGGACTTCCAGCGCCTGCGCGCAGCCGTGGTCCACCTGCATGCGGTACGACACGGCCACATCCACGTCGCGGTCCAGCACCGCCTGCGCCATCGCGAGGGCGGTGTCGCGCGGCACATCGAGCGGGCCCGCCAGGCTCTTGAAGTCGCCAATGGCACTGGCCGCCACGCCGATGCAGAACTGCGGCATCACATCGTAGAAGAAGCCGTTGAAGTGATCCGGCGCAAAGACCACCACCAGCTCCGGCGCAAAGGCTTGCACGCGCGCGCGCGCCGCGGCCTGCACGCGCTCCACTTCGGCCACGATCTCCGGCGCGGGATCGTGGTAGCCGTGCAGCGGCGTATGGGACAAGCATTCGAGATGCATCGGCATGTCAGGCTCCCCGCGCAAAGGCGATGGCGCGGTCGCGCGCCGGCTGCGTGCCTGGCCGCGCGGGCAAAGCGCCCGCCGCAGCGGCAGCTGACGGTGACGCGTCGGACAGCGCGAGCTTTGCGGCCAGCGCCTGGATGGCATCGGACACCTGCTGCGGCGAGCACATACCGGCGATAAAGCGGTCGGGGCGCAGCAGCACCACGGAGCCGGGCAGCTTGCCGAACCACTCCTTGAGACGCCCGGCGGTGTCGCCGATGGCAATCACTCCTTGCGGCACGTCGTCGCGATAGGCAAGCTGCGTATCGGGCTTGGCCATGACGAAGCACGCGCCCAGCTTTTCCCAGACGGCGCGCGCTTGCGGCGTCAGGCCGAAGGTCGGGTCCGCGCCCCAGGCAACGATGGCAAAGCGATTGCCGATCACGTCGTCCAGGCGCACGGTATGGCCTTGCTCGGTGCGCACCATTGGCTGGATGAACATGCGCCCAACCGGCGAGCTTCCCGCCGGATCGCGGCCGTGAACGAGCCGGCCAACCAGCGAATCCCGCTTCTCGCTCATCAGGCCCAGCATGCGTCCGAGCGGCGAATTGCCGGAGCGCTCCAGCAAGCGCGCAAGGAAGCGGTCGTCACCCTGGCGCTCGGGCAATAGCACCACACCCGATTCATAGCGCGGCATGGGCTTGAAGCGCATCTCCACGAAGTACTGCTTGACCGAGGGAAACACGTTCAGCACGCGGGTCAGGCCATCGCGCAGCGACGCGCCGAAGCGGCTGGCGGGCGCGAAGATGTCGCCCGCCACTTCGGACAGGTGGATCATCGAGCGCGCATGGGCGCGCCGCTCCATGCCGTAGGTATCCAGCAGGCGGTCCTGCGCTATGCCCTTGACCACCATCGCCAGCTTCCAGCCCAGGTTGCTCGCGTCGCGGATGCCGCTGTTGTAGCCCTGCCCTTGCCAGACCGGCATGATATGCGCGGCGTCGCCCGCCAGCAGCACGCGCTTGACGCGGAACGTCCGCGCCAGGCGCGCGTTATGGGTGTAGACGCGCTTGCGGATGTAGTCGACCTTGTCCGGATCGGCCACCACCTTGCGGATCAGCGCGGCGAGGTTCTCCGGCCGGGACAGTTCCTCTTCCGTCTCGCCGGGCATGACCATGAACTCGAAGCGGCGGATCCCGTGCGGGAGCGCGGCCGACACATAGGGACGCGTCGGGTCGCAGTGCATGTAGATATGCGGCGTGCCGATCGGGTCATTGCGCACGTCCACCACGATCCACTGGTTGGGCTTGGTGCGCCCTTCAAACGGCACGTCCAGTGTGCGCCGCACGACGCTGTTGCCGCCATCGCAGCCGGCTAGGTAGGCGGCGCGGATGGTGGTGACACGTCCGTGCGCGTCTTCCGCGCGGATCGTCACGCCGTGTTCGTCCTGCGTGAAGGCCGATACGCCATGGCCGAACAGCACCTGCACATGGGCAAAGCGCTGCAGGCCCTCGTACAGGATCTGGTCCGCCAACGGCTGGATAAAGGCGTTGCGGCGGGACCAGCCAAACTCATCGGTGCGCGGCTCGATCGACGCGAAGCAGCGCCCGGTATGCGTGACAAAACGCATCCAGTGGTGCGGCGTGGTATGCGGCAGCAGCGCATCGGCCAGGCCAACCGACTGGAACACCCGCAGGGCCTCGTCGTCCAGGCCAATGGCGCGTGGGTAGTCGATGATCTGGTCCAGCTTCTCGACCAGCACGACGCGCACGCCCTGCAGTCCAAGGATGTTGGCAATCATCAGGCCCACCGGGCCGGCGCCGATGATGGCGACGTCGGTGTCCAGATCCTGCGGACGAGCGTCTGCGCCCGCCATCTCGATGGCGTTGTTCATGTCTCCCCTCCTGCTTGTCCGGTACTTGCCGGCTTAGACCGTGGCCGCTTCCGGCACGGCGTTACCGAGCAGGAAATTCAGGTGAATGCGGTTGAATGTGTCGGCATCCTCGAACTGCGGCCAGTGGCCGCAGCCGTCCATCACCGTAAACAGCGCGCCGGGAATCATGGTGGCGATGCGCCGTCCTTCCGACACATCGGCGGTGGGATCGTCGGAGGTCCACAGCACCAGCGTCGGGGCCTTGATGCGGCCATAGTGTTCGGCGCGAAGGATGTTGCGCTGGCGCGTTTCCATGTCCTGCAACACCATGTTGCCGCGCTGGGCCTCGACCATGCCGGGTTGCATGTAGATGGCCTGACGCGTGGCGATCAGGTCGTCGAAGGCCTTGGCCTTGTCGGCCATCAGCCATTCCACGCGCGCCTTGATGAAGTCCCAGCCCGGCTCTTCCACGGCGCGCATCGACAGGGTCTTGAGGCGCTCCATCACCACCGGGTCCGCCTGCGAGCCACCTGCGGTGTTCAGCACCAGCCGCTCCACGCGTTCGGGATGGTCGATCGCCAGGCGCGCGGCCACCCATCCGCCCAGCGACTCCCCGCTGAACGCAGCGCGCGCGATGCCGAGGGTATCCATCACGCGGATCACGTGGTCGACGTAATCGGCAATCTCGCGCCCGCCCGCCGGCTTGTCGGTCCAGCCGTGGCCGATCATGTCGATGGCCCATACGTCGAAATGCTCGGCATGCGATTGCAGGTTGCGCACATAGGCCTCGGCGTGGCCGCCGACGCCGTGCAGCAGGATCAGAGCGGGCTTGCCGCTGCTGCCGGCATGCAGGTAGCGGGTGCGGATGCCCTTGGCATCGAGCCAGCCCTGGCTGAAGGAAACGCCGCGCAACTCGCCCCAGATGCTCTGGAACGGCAGCTCGGGCTGGCTGGACGGGACGGACTTGAGGGGCGTGGCGGCGGTCGACATCGTGTCTCCTTCGTTCGTGAATGTTTTTTGAATGGCTAACTGGTACAGCGGAGTGTAGAGAGCCGATTGCATCCCGACAAAAAAACGAACAGAATGTGCAAGGAGTGCACAACGTTGATTTAAAAGGGTTTTTTATGCCTGATAAGCCTGATACGCCTGGGGTGCCTAGGTTGCCCAGGGCGCCTGATAGGCGCACCTCGCCTTACGCCAGCGTGCGCGGGCTGACCCGCGGCCTGGACGTGCTGAAGGCGCTGAACCGGATGGAAAGCGGGCGCGGGACCGCTCAGCAGCTGAGCGAGCTGACCGGGCTGCACCGCACCACGGTCCGACGCCTGCTGGAGACGCTGATCGCAGAGGGGTTCGTGCGCCGCAGCGAGTCGGACGACAGCTATCGCCTGACGCTGCAGGTCAGGGCCTTGAGCGAAGGCTTCAATGACGATGAGTGGATCTCCACCATCGCCGCGCCGCTGATGGGCGAGCTGCTGCAGCGCGTGCTATGGCCGTCGGACCTGACCACGCCCGACGGCGACGCCATGATCATTCGCGAGACCACGCACCGCTTCAGCCCACTGTCCTTCCACCGCGCCATGGTCGGGCGGCGCCTGCCGATGCTGTCGACGGCCGCCGGGCGAGCCTACTTTGCGTTTTGCGGCGAAGGAGAACGGGAGGACATCCTCAACCTGCTGCGCTCGGGCGGCGGCGGCGATGAGCAGGCGGCGCTGGCCAACAACGCCGCCTATGTGCGCAAGCTGGTTGCGCGCGTGCGCGAGGATGGCTTCGGGTCAAATCGCGGAGACTGGCTGGAGCAGCGCAAGATCGGCGCGGTCGCCGTGCCCATCCGGCACGCGGACCGCGTGCGCGGCAGCCTCAATGTGGTGTATCTGGCGCGTGCCCTGAGCGAGGAGGAGGCAGTCAAGCGCTTCGTGGCGCCGCTGCAGGACATAGCCAGTCGCGTGCAGGAAGCCATGGCCTCGCCGGCGTCCGCGCGGCGGGCCACCTAGGCGAGGCTCAATCCAGCACGATCTTGTGCGCGCGGATCAAGGCACCCCATTTGGCGCGCTCATTGTCCACGAACGCGGCAAAGCCCGCCCGGCTGTCGCCCATAGGCTCTAGCCCAAGCTCCTGCATTTGCCTGACCACCGCCGGGTCCTTCAGCGCCGCGGCAATCGCCGCGTTGAGCTTGTCGACCGAGGCCGGCGGCGTGCCGGCCGGGACCACCACGCCCTGCCACGCAAACGCCGTGAAACCGGGCAGCCCGGCCTCGGCAAAGGTCGGCACGTCCGGCAGCACCGCCGAGCGCTGCTCCGCGGGCAGCGCGATAGCGCGAAGCCGCCCGGCGCGGATCAACGGCACCGCTGCCGAGAGATCGGCCATCATGAAATCGACCTGCCCGCCCGCCACATCCTGCAACGCGGGTGGCGTGCCTTTGTACGGCGCGTGGACGGCGCTGGCCTGCACGCGGTCAAGCAGCAGCTCGGCGCTCAGGTGGTGCGGGCTGCCGGTGCCGACAGAGGCATAGGTGGCCTTGCCCTGCCCCGCTTTCAGCCACGTGATGAACTCGGGCAAGGTCTTTACCGGCAACGCCGGGTTAGCGACCAGTATCACGGGCAGCTTCACCAGCGAGGTCACCAGCGTGAAATCCTTGGCGGTGTCATAGGGCAGCTTGCGATACAGCGCCGGGTTAAGTACCAGCGTACCCTGCCCGGCAGTCAGCAGCGTAGCGCCGTCGGCACGCGCCTTGGCCACATCCTGCGCGGCGAGGATGGTGGCGCCGCCCGGCTTGTTGTCGACCACGAAGTTCTGGTGCATGACTGGCGCGATCTTCTGCGCGACGATGCGCGTGGCGAGGTCGCTGCCGCCGCCGGCGGTGTAGGGCACCACCCAGCGTGCGGCGGGGTCGGCGGCGTGGGCGCTGGTGCCACCCAGCGCGATCGCCAGCCCCGTGACAACGCGCGACGCATGCTGCGCCATGGAATGGAAGCGCGTGCGCCGGGCGCAGGCGTTTGCTTGCATGATTGGGTCTCCTCCGATTTTCCGTTGTTTGTTTTTTGTGCTTTGTGTAGTACGCAGCTAGTACGTCTTATCCCGGCTGGTCCCCGCACTGCCCTGGCCCTTGAATTGCGCGGCAAGGCTCTCTGCCGCACGGGCCAGCATCGTGGCGTCCACCCCAACGGCGGTAAACGTGGTACCCAGCGCCATGTACTGCCGCGACTGCGCCACGTCGGCGCTGAGTATGCCCGCGCCCTTGCCGGCGCGGCGGATACGCGCGATGGCGTCGGCGATGGCACTCTGCACGTCCGGATGGCCCGGGTTGCCAAGATGGCCCATGTCGGCGGCAAGATCCGCCGGGCCGATAAACACGCCATCCACGCCTTCGGTGGCGGCGATCGCATCGAGGTGCGCAAGCCCGGCGCGCGTCTCCACCTGCACCAGCACGCACATCTCGCCGTTGGCCCGGGCCAGGTAGCCGCCGACACGGTTCCAGCGCGAGGCACGCGCCATGGCGCTGCCCACGCCGCGCACGCCTTGCGGCGGGTAGCGGGTGGCGGCCACCGCGGCGGCCGCCTCGGTCGCGTCCTGCACCATCGGCACGAGCAGGGTCTGCACGCCCAGGTCAAGCAACTGCTTGATCTGCACGGTGTCGTTCCACGACGCACGCACCACCGGCCGCACGGGATAGGCGGCCAGCGCCTGCAGTTGCGCCAGGATGGACGGCACGGTGTTGGGTGCGTGCTCGCCGTCGATCAGTAGCCAGTCGAAGCCGGCGTCGGCCAGCACTTCGGCGGTGTAGGGACTGGCCAAGCCGAGCCACAGGCCGATCTGCTGCTCGTTGGCGGCTAGCGCGCGCTTGAAGGTATTGAGGGGGATTTCCATGATGGCGTCCGGGTCAGGCGTTCAGCCGAAGTGGCAGGCCACGGCGCCCAGCGCGCCATAGTCCACGTGGAATGTATCACCCGGGCTGGCCGCCACCGGCCGCGTGAAGGAGCCGCCGAGGATCACCTCGCCCGCTTCCAGGCCCACGCCATGCGGATGCAGCTTGTTGGCCAGCCATGCCACGCCGTTGGCGGGATGGTTGAGCACGCCGGCGGCCACGCCGGTTTCCTCGATCACGCCGTTGCGCGACATGATGGCCGAGACCCAGCGCAGGTCCACATCGAACGGCCGCACCGGGCGCCCGCCCATCACCACGCCGGCATTGGCCGCGTTGTCGGCAATGGTGTCGAACACCTTGCGCGGGCGCTTGCTGTCGGGGTCGATCCCATGGCTGCGCGCATCGATGATCTCCAGCGCGGGGATCACGTAGGCGGTAGCGTCATACACGTCGAACAGCGTGCAGTTCGGCCCCTTGAGCGGCTTGTCCAGCACGAAGGCCAGCTCCACCTCCACGCGCGGCACGATAAAGCGCCCCGGCGGGATCGTCGCGCCGTCCTGGAAGAACATGTCGTCCAGCAAGGTGCCGTAGTCAGGCTCGTCGATCTGCGAGGAAAGCTGCATGGCGCGCGAGGTCAGGCCGATCTTGTGGCCTTTGATGGTGCGGCCTTCGGACAGCTTGTGGGCCAGCCATTCGCGCTGGATGGCGTAGGCGTCTTCAATCGTGATGTCGGGGTGGTCCAGCGAGATTTGCCGGATCTGCTGGCGCGATTGCTCTGCGCCGTGCAGGCGATGGGCGATCTGGTGGATCAGCTCTGGGCTGAGCATGGGGTCTCCGTGGGAAGCGTTGAGCGTTGAGCGTTGAGCGTTGAGCGTTGAGCGTTGAGCGTTGAGCGTAGGGGGCCTGTTGCCTGACGATGGAACCGGTCAGCCCTTCTTGAAGCGGGCGTGCACGTTGTTGTGCTTGTAGCTGCCGCCCTCGTTGAACTCAACCAGCTCCATTGACAGCGCCAGGTAGCGCCGCGCATACAGCTCGGCAAAGTGCGCCTTGACAGCCTCGAAGAGCGCATCGCAGGCCGCCTTCCTGGTCGCCTCGGGTCGCCCGGCGCCGATCTTCAGCGTGATGTGGACGAAGGCGTAGTCCTCCTCGCCGTCGGCCATGCGGTAGTCGGTCAGCGCCAGCGCGCGCGAGCGGATGCCGCCGATGGGAAACACGCCGTCCTGCGCGATCAGCACGTCGTTGATGGTCTTGAGCAGGGCGGGCACGCGCGCGTCGGCGCGGATGTTGTCCGTGTACTCGACGATGATGTGGGGCATTGGCAGGCCTCTCCGATAAAGCGTGAATCGTTATCCGTGATCGATGACCGGTGATTCCTCAGCGCACCGGGAAGATCGCATTGATCTGCCCGGTGCCCGAGCTGGTGAAGTAGTCGGTGACGATCTCCACCGGGCGATCGTACTTGTCCCAGCCCAGCAGGCCCAGCAGCATGGCGGTGTCATGCATGCCGCCCTCGCCGATGCAGTGCTCGTTGTACTCCGGCAGCATGCGGCAGAAGGTGGCCCAGTCGCCTTGCTTCCAGAGCTCCACCACGCGCAGGTCCACCTGCTTGAAGAACTCGCGGCTGATCTGGTGGATGCTTTCCTCGGGGCTGTTGTTGTCGTTGAAGCGGTGCGACAGCGAGCCGCTGGCGAGAAACGCCACATTGGCATCGCTGGCCTCGATGGACGCACGCAGCGCCTGGCCAAAGCGGCGGCTTTCATCGAGCTGGTGCCAGGCGCACCAGGCCGCGATGGAGACCACCTTGAAGTGGCGGTCGGCGTTCATGTAGCGCATCGGCACCAGCGTGCCGTACTCCAGCTCCAGGCTGGCGATCTCGTGGGCGCGGCTCATCACGCCCTGCTCGCACGCGGTGCTGGCGATCAGCCGGCCCAGTTCAGGATTGCCGTCATAGGCGTAGGCCATGTCCTTGATGAAATGCGGCAGCTCGTTGCTGGTGTAGATGCCCTCGAAGTGCGCGTTGCAGTTGACGTGGTAGCCGGCGTTGACCAGCCAGTGCACATCGGCCACCACGATGGTGTCCACGCCCAGCTCCCGGCAGCGCCGGCCGATCTCGCGGTGCCCGGCAATCGCTGCCTCACGGCAGCCGTGGTGCTTGCCCGGCAGCTCGGACAGGTACATCGACGGCACGTGCGTGACCTTGGCTGCGAGGGATAGCTTGCCCATGGCGGTGTCTCCTGTTTTGCTTTGTCTTGATGCGGGCTGCGCTCAAACGCCCCAGCGCGGAATATGATGCCCGCCCATCGAGATGCAAACGTTCTTCACCTCGGCAAACACCTCGAAGCTGAACTCGCCGCCTTCGCGCCCCGTGCCGGATGCCTTGGTGCCGCCAAACGGCTGGCGCAGGTCGCGCACGTTCTGGCTGTTGACGAACACCATGCCAGCTTCGATGCCACGCGCCAGCCGGTGCACCTTGCCCACGTCCTGGGTCCAGATGTACGAGGCCAGGCCGTAAGCGGTGTCGTTGGCCATGGCCAGGCCATCGTCTTCGCCCTTGAACGGGATCAGGCAGGCCACCGGGCCAAAGATCTCTTCCTGCGCCACGCGCATGTGGTTTTCCACGTTGGCCAGCACCGTGGGCTGCACGAAGTTGCCATTGCGCAGGTGAGCGGGCAGGTCGGACGGGCGCTCGGCGCCGCCGGCCAGGATGGTGGCGCCCTCCTGCTCGCCCAGGCGGATATAGCCCGTGACCTTCTCCCAGTGCTGCTGGGTGATCATGGCGCCCACATGCGTGTGCTCGCTGGTCGGGTCGCCCACGCGCAAGCGCCTGGCGCGTTCGGCGAACTTGCCGACGAAGTCGTCGTAGACCGTGTCCTGCACGAAGATGCGCGAACCCGCGGTGCAGCGCTCGCCGTTGATCGAGAAAATGGTGAACAGCGCGGCGTCCAGCGCGCGCTCCAGGTCCGCGTCGTCGAACACCAGCACCGGCGACTTGCCGCCCAGTTCCATCGAGAATTTCTTCAGGCCCGCGCGCTCGATGATGCGCTTGCCGGTAGCCGTGCCGCCCGTAAACGAGACGGCCCGCACGTCCGGATGGCGCACCAGCGCGTCCCCCGCGCTGGCGCCGTAGCCCTGCACCACGTTGAGCACGCCAGCGGGCACCCCCGCTTCCAGCGCCAGCATGCCGAGCTGGTCCGCCGTGAGCGGCGACAGCTCCGACATCTTCAGCACCGCGGTATTGCCCAGTGCCAGGCATGGCGCGACCTTCCAGGTAGCGGTCATGAAGGGCACGTTCCACGGCGAAATCAGCGCGCACACGCCCACCGGCTGGTAGAGCGTGTAATTGAGCATCTGGTCATCGACGGGATAGGTGCGGCCATTCATCTGCACGCACACTTCGGCGAAGAAATTGAAGTTCTCGGCGGCGCGCGGGATCAGCTGCTTGCCGGTCTGTGCGATCGGCAGGCCGGTGTCCTGCGTCTCCAGCGCGGCCAGGTGCGGCACGTGCCCGGTGATCAGGTCGGCCAGGCGGCGCATGATGCGGGCGCGCTCCTTGGCCGGGGTATTGGCCCACTTGGGGAACGCCGCCTTGGCGGCCGCCACCGCGGCGTTGACCTCGGCCTCGCCGCCCGCGGCCACCGTGGCAATCTCTTCGCCGGTGGCCGGGTTCCAGGTGGTGAAGGTGTCCTTGCTGTCGACCTGCTTGCCGTTGATCCAATGCTTGATCATGGTTGTCTCCTGTTGGCATTTGGTGCGCCCGGTGCGCCCGGTGCGCCCGGTGCGCCTGGGTTCGCTTCAGCTCGCGTCAACTCGCTTCAGCGCCCGCTGCCGTATTCGGTAGCCGAGGCAATGGTGTTCACCAGACGCCCCACCCCTTCGATCTCGGTGACGATCTCATCGCCCGGCTGCGTGTCCGCCAGCCCCTCCGGCGTGCCGGTCAGGATCACATCGCCCGCCTCCAGCGTCATGAAGCTGCTGAGGTATTCGATCAACCACGGGACGGCGAAGATCATGTCGCGGGTGCTGCCCTGCTGGGTCAGCTTGCCGTTGACGGTCGTGGTGAGCGCGAGGTTCATCGGATCCGGCACGTCTTCGCGATCCACCAGCCACGGCCCCAGCGGCGTGCAAGTGTCGCGGTTCTTCACCCGCAGGTTGGGGCGATAGTAGTTTTCCAGGTAGTCGCGGATGGCGTAGTCGTTGGCGACCGTATAGCCGCGCACGTAGTCATAAGCTTGCGCCGCCTTGACGCCGCGCGCCGTGCTGCCGATCACCACCGCCAGCTCGCACTCGTAATGCATGTACTTCACGCCCTCCGGCCGGATGGTATGCGCCCGGTGGCCAATGAACGCGCCCGGCCCCTTGAGGAAGACGAGAGGTTCTTCCGGCGCCTTGAAGGCCAGTTCGCGCGCGTGGTCGGCATAGTTCAGGCCAAGCGCGAAGGTGGTGCGCGGCACCACGGGCGGCAGCCACGTCACGGCGTCCTCGCTGACCACGCGGCCGTCGTCCAGGCGCAATGCGCCTTCGCCAGCCGGCTGCGCGGTGTGGACCAGGCCATCGAAGGCTACGCGTGCGGTTCTCATGCTGCCTCCCCGGGCGCTGCCTTGATGCCGTGCCGCAGGCGCCCTACTTGTTCGATTTCGATCTCCACCCTGTCGCCGGCACGCGCCAGCGGCGCGCCTTCGGGCACGCCCGCCAGCAGCACGTCGCCGGCTTCGAGCGACATGAAGGCGGTGACATCGGCCAGCAATTGCGCCACGGGGCGCAGCAGGTTGCCGGTGTGGTTACGCTGGCGCTCCTCGCCGTTGATGCGCACCACCATGCTGAGCGCATCGGCGTTGCCGACCTGCTCGCGGGCCATCACCCACGGGCCGATCGGGCAATAGCCATCGCGGCACTTGTGGCGCACCGCCGGGCGGTAATAGCTGGCGTGCGGCACGCTGACATCCGACACCACGGTGTAGCCGGCGATATAGTCCGCGGCCTGCGCCGGGTCGATGCGGGTTGCGCGCCGGCCGATCACGATGCCAAGCGCCGCGCCGATTTCCAGGGTTTCCTGGCCCGGTGGCAGCTCGACAAGGCTGCCATGGGCGGCCAGCGTATTGGCCGGCTTGATGTAGAGGATCGGACCAGCAGGCGGCGCCTGGTAAGGGGCTGCATTGACACTGTCGCCAAGGGCCGCGAGCGCGCCCTTGAAGTTCAGCAGCGTGCCGTACACCGTGCCGGTGATGGCGGGCTGCCACATGAATTCATCCTCGCGCAGGGCGCGCCCACCGTCCAGCGGCAGCAAGGTGGCACCGTCCACCGGCACTGCCCGCACTGGCCGGCCGCCGGCGGCGATTCTGGCTTGTCGCATCGTGCTCCTCTCTGGTTGCGCCCGCGCGTGGCCGGGCGCTTGCGCTGCCGGGCCGGCGGATCGTCGACGGCGGATCGCCCGTTGGCGCCGCCTGTACTTAACATGTTAATGAGATTGCAGGATAGTTTCAACCCCATTGTGATCCGCGGCGCCGCGATCTTGCCGGCCGGCTCTTCGCGCCCTCGTCTGCGCCTGTCATCGTGCTGTCATGCAGCATCCCCAGAATTCGCGCTGTACCGGGTTTCGCCTTGCCGCAGCGCGATAGCGCTAATGCACCGCAGCAGCAAAAAGGCTTGCGACCCGATTTTTTTGCGGCTTGAATGAAAACGTTTTCATTTTTGCCGCCGTTGCGTGCCTGGTTCGCCATGCGCGCGATGTGATCCCGAAACCAAGACCGGAAGCTCTGACGTGAAGCGCACCCAGGACCGTTCCAGCAGCACCGCCCCGGACGCCGCCGGCACCGCCACGCTGGTGGACGTTGCGCAAGCAGCTGGCGTATCGCTAGCTACCGCATCGCGCGCGTTCAACAGCCCGGCGCTGGTGCGCGAAGGCACCGCGCAGCGCGTGCTGGAAGCCGCACGGCGGCTGAGCTTCCGCCCCAACCTGCTCGGCAGCAAGCTGCGCGCGCAGCAAAGCCGGATGATCGGCGTGATGCTGCCCACCCTGGAAAACGCGGTGTTCGCCGAATGCTGGCGGGGCATCGAGGATGCCGCGCTGGCCGCCGGCTACTCGCTGATGCTGGTGACCAGCGCCTACGACCCCGCGCGCGAACGCGAGCGCATCGAATACCTGCTGCGCCACCGCGTCGACGGCATGGTGCTCACGGTGGCCGACGCCGCCCGCAGCGCCGTGCTCGACCAGCTCGATGCCGAAGGCGTGCCCTATGTGCTGGCCTACAACCAGGCAGCCGCGCGCGGCCAGCGCCACTCCGTCTCGGTGGACAACCGCGGCAGCGCCCGCGAAGGCGTGCAAGCCCTGATCGCGGCGGGGCACCGCCGCATCCGCGTGGTCTCCGGCGCCTTCGTCGCCTCCGACCGCGCGCGCCAGCGCTTCGAGGGCTACCGCGACGCCATGCACGCGCACGGCCTGGAAGCCGCGCCGCCGCTTTGCCTGCCCACCCACACCGCCAGCAACGCTGACCAGATCGGCGCGCTGGCCGCCGGGCCGGATGCGCCCACCGCTTTTTTTTGCACCAACGACCTGCTGGCGATCGGCGTGATCTCCGACCTGAAGCGGCTCGGCCTGCGCGTGCCGCGCGACATCTCCGTGCTGGGCTACGACGGCATCGCGCTGGGCGCGCTGGTGGAGCCGCCACTGGCATCGGTGGTGCAGCCCAACAGCGAAATCGGCGAGCGCGCCGTTGCGCAGTTGCTTCAGCGCTTCGGCCTCGCACCAACCGGCGTATCCAACGTCTCCAACGTCTCCAACGTATCCGACGTATCTGGCGCCCGACCCGGGCGCATCACCTTGCTGCCCCACGGCCTGCGCCTGGGCGGCACGGTAGCCGCACCGGCATGACCCTTCACCCACCGCCTTCCCCCAGCCCTCGTATGCAACCCAAGGAGTTCACCATGCAAGCAACCCGTTCCTGGCACAAACCGCTGCGCCGGATCGCCAGCGCGCTAGGCGCCGCCGCCGTCTGCGCATTCAGCCAGGGCGCGGCAGCGCAAACCGCGATCTGCTACAACTGCCCGCCCGAATGGGCAGATTGGGCCTCGCAGATCCGCGCCATCAAGGAAAAGACCGGCGTCACGGTGCCGCATGACAACAAGAACTCCGGCCAGTCGCTCGCGCAGCTGGTCGCCGAAAAAGGCAGCCCGGTAGCGGACGTGGTGTACTACGGCGTGACCTTCGGCATCCAGGCCAAGAAGGACGGCGTGACCGCCCCCTACAAGCCGGCCCACTGGAACGACATCCCCGACGGCCTCAAGGACCCGCAAGGCAACTGGTTCGCCATCCACTCCGGCACGCTCGGCTTCATGGTCAACGTCGACGCCCTGCGCGGCAAGCCCGTGCCGCAGTCCTGGGCCGACCTGCTCAAACCCGAGTACAAGGGCCTGATCGGCTACCTCGACCCGGCCAGCGCCTTTGTCGGCTACGTCGGCGCGGTTGCCGTCAACCAGGCGATGGGCGGCTCGATGGACAACTTCGGCCCGGCCTTCAAGTACTTCCGCGACCTGCAGAAGAACCAGCCCATCGTCCCCAAGCAAACCGCCTACGCCCGCGTGCTCTCCGGCGAGATCCCGATCCTGCTGGACTACGACTTCAACGCCTACCGCGCCCGCTACAAGGACAAGTCCAACGTGGCCTTCGTGATTCCGAAGGAAGGCACGGTGGTGGTGCCGTACGTGATGAGCCTGGTGAACAAGGCGCCGCACGATGCGCAAGGCAAGAAGGTGCTGGACTTTGTCCTGTCCGATGAAGGGCAAGCCCTGTGGGCCAATGCCTACCTGCGCCCCGTGCGCAGCGCCGCCGTGCCCAAGGAAGTGCAAGCGCGGTTCCTGCCGGCAGCCGATTACGCGCGCGCCAAGCCGGTGGATTTCGGAAAGATGGCAGATGCGCAGAAAGGCTTCAGCGAGCAGTATCTGAAGGAAGTCCGTTGAATGGCGAGCGCAAGCGGATGAGTGCGGCATCGCAAGCTTGACGGCGCCCGCCCTCTCCCACAAGTGGGAGAGGAGAGCCAACCAGCGGCAAGATCAACCCATTGTTGTAGCCGTGTGAAGCGCCCGAAGGGCGGGCCACACCCCAACGCGATGCGAAGCGAGCCGTCAAGGTGTGCCAAGGCCGTATGGGGCGCCTCGGGATTCGGCGAAAAGAGCGGAAAAGAGGGACCCATGTCTGAGTATCGCCTTAAGGCGATGCGAGTTTGGGTCCCGGCCGCTCTTTTCGTCGAAGCCCGAGGGGGTGTCGCCCCATCCGGCGCGCCTTCTTTGCCTACTTTCTTGGCAAGACAAGAAAGTAGGTCGCCGCGCCGCAGGCGTGGTGAAACTGCAGTTGAAGTTGAAGTTAAGCCCTTGAAGTTAAGCATCCCCCCATGAACCCAAGCAACCAACGTTGAAGCTGATCCTCCCCCACCCCCGGGAAAAAGCAAACCCATCATGCCTAAACGAAGCCCCCCACTCCTCCTCTTCGCCCTCCCGGCCCTGATCGTCTTCTTCGCCTTCTTCTGCCTGCCCATGGCAAAGCTGCTGGCGATCAGCGTCACGGGTGAAAAAGGCGCGAGCGTCTACTGGACCGTCATCTCAAGCGAGCGCTATCTGCACAGCCTGATGGTCACCGTGCTGCTTTCGGCAACGGTCACGCTGGCCACCCTGATCATCGCCGGCATCACAGGCACCTTCCTGGAGCGCAATGCCGTGCCCGGAAAAGCCCTGCTGGTCGCCATGCTGACGTTCCCGCTCGCCTTCCCCGGCGTCGTCATCGGCTTCATGGTCATCATGCTGGGCGGGCGCAACGGCCTGCTCGCCATGGTGAGCGACTGGCTGGTGGGAGACCGCTGGACCTTTGCCTACGGTCTCGCCGGCCTGTTCGTCGGCTACCTGTACTTCTCCATCCCACGCGTGATCCTGACGGTGATGGCAGCCGTTGCCAAGCTCGACGCGTCGCTGGAAGAAGCCGCCCGCTCGCTCGGCGCAGGCCGCTGGCGCGTGGTGCGCGACGTGATGCTGCCCGCGCTGATGCCGGCCATGATTTCCAGCGGCGCGATCTGCTTCGCCACCAGCATGGGCGCCTTCGGCACCGCCTTCACGCTGGCCACGCAGCTCGATGTCTTGCCGCTGACCATCTACAACGAGTTCACCAACTACGCCAACTTCGGCATGGCCGCCGCGCTGTCCGTGCTGCTCGGCACGGTCACCTGGGCCCTGCTGGCGGTGGCGCGCTGGTTCTCGGGCGACGCCGTCGCCGCTACTGCCTGAGGCTACCCATGATGACGTCTTCCCGCCGCGGCAATGCCTACTGGCTGCAGCTCGCGCTCACCCTTCTGGTATGCCTGTTCATGGTGGTGCCGGTGGTGCTGTCCGTGCTCGCCGGCCTCACCAACAACATCTTTGTCGGCGTGTCCAGCGGCCTCACCACGCGCTGGCTGGTAGAGGTGTGGGCGCTCTACCGCAACACCATCTTCCTGTCGCTGGGCATTGCCCTGGCGTGCCTGGCTTGCACCCTGGTGCTGGGCGTGCCCGCGGCCTACTACATGGCGCTGCGGCGCGGGCGCGTGACGCGCCTGATCGAGGAGCTGCTGATGCTGCCGGTGGCGGTGCCAGGGCTGGCCACCGCGCTTGGGTTGATCCTGCTCTACGGCGGCTGGCAGGCATTTCGCACGAGCTGGCTGTTTATCCTCGTGGGCCACGTGCTGTTTACGCTGCCGTTCATGGTGCGCTCGGTGCTGGCCATCATGTCGGCCATCGATATCCGCACGCTGGAGGATGCTGCCGCCAGCCTGGGCGCAAACCGCCTGCAGCGCTTCTTTACCGTGGTGCTGCCGAACTGCCGCCAGGGCATCCTGGCCGGGGCGCTGATGGTGGTGACGCTGTCGGTGGGCGAGTTCAACCTGACCTGGATGCTGCATACGCCCACCACGCAGACGCTGCCCGTGGGGCTGGCCGACAGCTACGCCTCGATGCGGCTGGAGATCGGCTCGGCCTACACCATCGTGTTTTTCTTCATGATCATCCCGCTGCTGGTGCTGATGCAGGGCTTGTCCGCGCTGGGCGCGCGCGCCCGCAAGCACCAGCCGCTTGCCGACGGCGCCGACGCCAGAACGATCCCCGGCACCGATCCGCTCTCCACTTCCGAGGCCCGCCATGCATGAACCGACCACCATCACGCTGCGCCACTGCGGCAAGACCTTCGCCGACGGCACGCTGGCGCTGCAACCGCTCGACCTCGACATCGGCGCAGGCGAGACCGTGGTATTGCTCGGCCCCTCGGGCTGCGGCAAGACCACCACACTGCGCATCATCGCCGGGCTGGAGTTCCCCGACGCCGGCGGCGTGGTGATGTTTGGCGATAACGATGTGACGCCGCTGCCGATCGAGCAGCGCGGCGTGGGCATGGTGTTCCAGAGCTACGCACTGTTCCCCAACATGACCGTAGCGGAAAATATCGCCTACGGCCTGCGCGTGCGCCGCATCGACGCGGCCGCGCGCCGCCGCCGGGTGGACGAGATGCTCGCCATGATGCATCTGGGGCCTTTTGCCGAGCGGCGCATCGACCAGTTGTCCGGTGGCCAGCGCCAGCGCGTGGCGCTGGCCCGCGCCATTGCCGTGCAGCCGCGCGTGCTGCTGCTCGATGAGCCGCTGACCGCGCTGGACGCCAAGCTGCGCGATGCCTTGCGCGCCGACATCAACCAGTTGCTGCGCAGCCTGCATATCACCGCCGTCTACGTTACCCACGACCAGGCCGAGGCAATGGCGCTGGGCGACCGCATCATCGTGATGGACCGTGGCCGCATCGCGCAGACCGGCACGCCGCAGCAGATCTACCGCGCGCCGGCCAATGCCTTCGTGGCGGATTTCATCGGCACCATGAACCGCCTGCCGGCCGTGCTGGAGGCCGATGCCTGGCGCGTGCCGGGCGGCCTGGTGCCGCGCCATGGCACTGCCGCAAGCCTCGCCGCCGCGCCCTCGCCGCGCGCCGAACTGCTGTTCCGCCCCGAAGACGTCGCGCTGGCGCAGGCCGAGGATGCCCACCTGGGCGGCTCGGTCGTCACCGCGCTGTTCCTGGGCAACTACACGCGCTTGCTGGTCGACGTGGGCGCGCCGGCGCCGCTTGTTGTCGACACCACCCGGCGCGATGGCTGGCTCGCGGGCGACCGCGTGGGCCTGCGCCTCGATACCGGCCACCTGATCACGCTCCCCGAAGCACTCCGCGCATGAACACCCCCAACGACAAAGCAGCCGGCACCTACCTGCTGGCCCACATCACCGACCTGCACATCAAGGCCGGCGGCAAGCTGTCCTACCGCATGGTCGACACCGCAGGCGCGCTGCGGCGCTGCATCGCGTCGCTGCTGGCGGCGCCGCAGCGGCCCGACGCCGTCGTCATCACGGGCGATCTGGTGGACTTCGGCACCGAGGAGGAATACCGCTTCCTGCGCGGCATCCTGCAAACGCTGCCGATGCCGGTGCGGCTCTTGCCCGGCAACCATGATCACCGCGCCACGCTGCGCCGCGTGTTTGCCGATCACGATTACCTGTTCGCCAACGGCGACGGCGACGCGCCGGTTCACTACAGCGTGGAGGCCGGGCCACTACGCCTGGTGGCCTTCGACTGCACGGTGCCGGGAAAGCCGGGCGGCCAGGTCGATCCCGCCGCGCTGCCGTGGCTCGAGGCCACGCTCGCGGCCGAGCCTGGCAGGCCCACGCTGCTGATGCTCCACCACCCGCCCTTTCATACCGGCATCGGCCACATGGACCAGCAGGGCCTGGCGGACGCGGCGCTGCTGGAGGCGGTGGTGCGCAGGCACCCGACCGTCGAGCGCGTGCTGTGCGGCCACCTGCACCGGCACATCACGCACCGCTTTGGCGGCACCATCGCCATGACGGCGCCGGGTCCCGCGCATCAGGTCACGCTCGATCTCGATCCGCAGGCGGCCTCGCGGTTTCGCATGGAGCCGCCCGGCTACCTGCTGCATCAGTGGGATCCCGCGCATGGGCTGGTCAGCCACGCGGCGGTGATCGGTGACTTTGGCGCAGACCATCCTTTCTTCGATGCCGCGGGCAAGCTGATCGACTGACTGACTGGCCGGCCGGTCAGTTAAGAAGGGATCGGCACATCGGTCTGCAACAGGTTGCATCCCCCAGCGGCCAGCCCATCCGGCAGCACGAAACCGTGGCCCAAAAAAAACCCACTGCCGGGTGGTAGTGGGTAACAAAAGTGGTATGGGCGAGTCGCGGAAATCACCCATGCGTACATGGTGACACCAGATGTCCGCGAACAAAATAATCCTTCTGGACTAGTGTCCATCCCTGCGCCAAGCCGCCGGTGCCGGCATGCGGCAGAGCATTTCCCGCGAGGGCCTGCGCACAGGCGACCTGCGGGGCGGCCCCGCGCCAGACGCCGCGGTGCCCTACCCATCCTTTCCCCTCTTTAGTGGGGAAATAGACAAGCCCACCATAATCGAGTCCAATTCGCCCTGGCGCTCGCTTCGACCGGGGCGCAGCGCGTCACATTTTGCTCCACTTGTTCCATCGGCCGCAGCCTGCGCGCCGTGCGCCGGCCAACCCCAACCCATGCTCAACGCCCACCTGCTGCTCATCGACGACCACACCCTGTTCCGCACCGGCCTGCGCCTGCTGCTGGCAGACAGCCCAAGCGTGGCGAGCATCATCGAGGCGGGCTCCGTCATGGGCGCGGTGGAGGAACATCGCACCGCCAGCGTGGATATCATCCTGCTGGATATCCAGATGCCCGGCCTCAACGGGATCGAGGGCATCAAGGTGTTGCGCCGCCACTTCTGCGCGGCACGCATCCTGATCGTGTCGGGCACCTCCGGGCTGGAAACCATTCCCGCCGCCGCGCGCAAGGAAATTGCCGGCTTCCTGCCAAAATCCGCCAGCAGCATCGAAATCGAAGACGCCATCGCCTCTTGCCTTCGCGGTGACACATACTTCAACGCCGAGCCTGCCGGCGCCGACCGCGGCAACCCGGATGGCCATGCCAGCGGCAACCCCTACCAGGGCTACCAGGCCAGCTCGCTCACGCCGCGCCAGCTCGAGGTGCTGGACCAGCTCGGCCAGGGCCGCTCCAACAAGATCATTGCCCACCACCTGGGACTCTCCGAAAACACGGTGCGCGTGCACGTGGCGGCCATTCTCGATTACCTGGGCGTGGTCAGCCGGGTCGAGGCGGTGCTGGAGGCCCAGCGCCGCGGCCTGGTGCAGACGGGCAGGTAAGCCATGGCGTCTCTCCTCCCGCGCTTTGACGAACCGCGGCTGCTGGCCGCGCAAATGGAACTGATCGACCAGAGCTTCGGCATCGCCATGCTGGGCTGCGCGCTGGCGGCGTTCATCCTGGCCCTTGGGCTAGTCCTCGGCGACGGGCATCCGGGTGCGTTGCCCTGGGCGCTGACGATGGGGCTGGCCTGCGCCACCGGGCATTTCGGGCGGCGCCTGATGCCCGAGCGCACGACCGAAGCCCATGCCGGGCGCTACGCACGCAGCATGACGTTGCTGCTGACGCTGATCGGCGCGCTCTGGGGGCTGGCGGCGTGGCTTTACATGGATGTGAGGACACCCGCGACGGTGATCTGCATCCTGTCGCTGATCGCGGGCATGAGCGCGTCCGCGCTGGCAGTGTTTTCCGCCTGCCTGCCGGTTGCCGTGGGCTTCTTCATCCCTGCCATCGTGCCGGTCTGGGCGGTCTTCATCGCCACCGGCGACGTCGCCTACCTGCCCATGTTCCTCGGCGCGCCGCTCTATCTCATGGTGCTGATGATCTTTGCGCGCAACTATGCGCGCGTGGCACGGCACGGCATCGCGCTGCGCTTTGCCAACGTGGAGCTGATCTCGCAGTTGCGCGAGCAGACTGCCCGCGCGGAATATGCCCAACGCGAGGCCGAGGAAGCCAACCGCGCCAAATCGGTGTTCCTCGCCTCGGCCAGCCACGACCTGCGCCAGCCCCTGCATGCGCTCGGCTTGTTCGTGGTCACGCTGAGCCGCTCCGACCTCACCGACAAGCAGCGCCAATTGCTCACGCACATCGAGGCTGCCTCCGGCGCCGCGCGCGAAATGCTCAACACGCTGCTGGACTTCTCCAAGGTGGACGCGGGCGTGATCACCGCCCGGCCGCGCGCCTTCCGCCTGCAGCCCTTGCTCTACAAGCTGGAGAACGAGTTCGCGCCGCAGGCCGATGCCCGCGGCCTGTTCTACCGGACCCGGGATACCACCGCCACGGTGTTCGCCGACCCGACGCTGGTCGAGCTGATCCTGCGCAACCTGATCGCCAATGCCATCCGCTACACCACCCAGGGCGGCGTGCTGGTGGCATGCCGCCGCCGGGGGGAGCGCACGATGATCGAGGTCTGGGATACCGGGATCGGCATTCCCCTGACCCAGCATCGCGCGATCTTCAAGGAGTTCCACCAGTTGGGCAATCCGGAGCGGGACCAGCGCAAGGGCCTCGGGCTAGGCCTGGCCATCGTGGAAGGGCTGGCGCGCACCATTTCCACCCGCATCCTGCTGAACTCTCGGCCCGGCCGCGGCTCCGTCTTCCGCTTCGCCCTGCCCCTGACCGAGGACCGCGCCGAAACCCAGCCCGCCGGCGTGCATCACAAGCCCAGCCTGAAAGGGCTGCGTGTGCTGGTGATCGACGACGACCAGGAAATCCGGGTCGCCATGGCGGCGCTGCTGGAGAGCTGGCAATCGGTGTGCCTGGCCGTGGAGTCCGAGGACGATGCGCTGGCCGCGCTTGGCACCTTCCAGCCCGACCTGCTGCTGGCGGACTATCGCCTGCGCGGCGAGCGCACCGGCCAGGAAGCCATGATGGCGATCCGCGAGCGGCTAGGACAAGCGATTCCCACCGTCATCATCACCGGCGATACCGCCCCGGACCGCCTGCGCAGTGTCCATGCCGGAGGCGCCGCGCTGTTGCACAAGCCAGTTGTGGCGCATCAGCTGCATACAGCCATGACGGCGCTGCTGCGCGATGCCGGCTGGCGACAGGACATCCCCCGAGGCGCCGCGGACCGGGCAGCACGCCCCGAAGGCTGACGGGCGCATCCGCCACCCGTTTTGTCCCGCCTCAATTCATGCTTTTTTCGTATTAATCAATCCGTCCTATTAATTGGACTTAGTGCCAACGCCCACCCACACTGCTTCGTGACAGCAGGCACGGGCGTCACCGGCAAGCCGTATTGCTTCCGCCAACGTGCCGCGAGGTTCAACGACCCCAGGTCACCGACCCCAAGTCACCGACCCCAAGCGAGGAGCAACCATGAGCACGCAGCCCGAACTGCCAAGACACGACCTGCTGATCGACGGCAAGCGCCTGCCACCCGGCACCGGGGAATACTCCACCGACATCAATCCGGCCACGGAGCTCCCGATCGCCCTGGTCGCGCAAGGCAGCGCGGCCGATGTCGACCTGGCCGTGACCGCCGCCCGCGCCGCGCTCAAGGTCTGGAGCGGCCTGCGCGCGGCCGAGCGTGGCCGCATCCTGTACCGCTTTGCCGACCTGCTGGAAGCAAACCAGGAGGAGCTGATCGCGCTGGAAAGCCTGGATGCCGGCAAGCCGCTGGCCGCCGTGCGGCGCCAGGACATGCCGGCGGTGATCGACACCGTGCGCTATTACGCAGGTTGGGCCGACAAGATCAACGGCCAGGTGGTGCCAACCCGCCCCGGCGCGCTGACCTACACCGTGCGCGAGCCGGTGGGCGTGGTCGCCGCCATCGTGCCGTGGAACTTCCCGCTGATGATCGGCATGTGGAAGATCGCCCCTGCGCTGGCCTGCGGCTGCACCCTTATCGTCAAACCCGCCGAGATCACGCCGTTGACCGCGCTGCGCGTGGGCGAGCTGGCACTGCAGGCCGGGTTGCCGCCCGGCGTGCTCAATATTGTCACTGGCAAGGGCAGCGTCGTGGGCAATGCGCTGGTGGCCCATCCCGGCATCGACAAGGTGACATTCACCGGCTCGCCCGGCGTGGGGCGCGGCATCATGCAGGGCGCCGCCGCCAACTTCAAGCGCGTCACGCTGGAGCTAGGCGGCAAGTCCGCCAACCTGATCTTCGCCGACGCCAACGTGGATGCCGCGGTACGCGCCGCCGCCTCCGGCATCTTCTTCAATGCGGGGCAAGTCTGCTCGGCCGGCTCGCGCATCCTGGCGCAGCGCGAGGTCTATGACGAAGTGGTGGAAAAGCTGGCGGCGCGCGCCGCCTCGATCCGCGTGGGAGACCCCGCCGCGCCGGACACCACCATGGGGCCGCTGGTGTCGTCCACGCAGATGAAGACCGTGCTGGACTATGTGGAAATCGGCAAGCGCGAAGGCGCCGTTGCCGTGACCGGTGGCGAGCGCGTGGGCGGCAAGGGCTACTACGTGCAGCCCACCGTGTTCGCCAACGTCGAGCACGAGATGCGGGTCTCGCAGGAGGAAATCTTCGGGCCGGTCGCCAGCGTGATCCGCTTCGAGGACGAAGCCGACGCCGTGCGCATCGCCAATGGCACCGCGTTCAGCCTGGCGGCGGGCGTGTGGAGCGCCGACATCGGCCGCGTGCACCAGGTGGCCGCCGAGCTCAAGGCCGGCACGGTGTGGATCAACACCTATGGCCACACCGACGTGCGCCTGCCCTGGGGCGGGGCCGGCGACTCGGGGCTGGGCCGGGAGCATGGCGACGCCGCCATCGACAACTTCACCGAGCCCAAGGCGATCTGGCTGTCGCTGCGGCAATAGTGGCCAAGCTGCGGCGCGGGCGCGGAGCCGGGGCGCATGGAGACGGGCGCGCCATCGATCAGCGATCCGGCCATGGGCGGCCGTGCCATCGCAGAGCAGTGGCGCCCACCGGAATCCTCCAGACAGCATGCGTGAAGAACCTGCCCTGCACTGCTTGCCCGGGACTACATCTTCGGGATGCGCAAGGTCTTGCTGATCATCAGCGAGCCGGAGAGCACGAACAGCAGCGCGAGCGGATGCAGGTCCGCAGGGCCGATCGACCACACGCCGCCGTAGAGCGCATCGCCCACCCGGCCCTGCCACGCGCAAAAGGCCAGCACGGCCGTCAGCAGCACGCTGGTGGGAATCGGCGTGCCCTCGAAATACGTCACCTTGTCGCTGCCCTCGGACAAGGTCTCGGCGGTGACATTGAAGCGTGCCAGCCGGCTCACGCCGCAGCAGACGAAGTAGATCAGCGCCGCCATGTCCCAGCCGCCGCGCATGCCCGCCGCAAACGCCAGCGTGGCCGGGCCCACCCCGAAGGAAATGATGTCGGCAAGCGAGTCCAGCTCGCGGCCCAGCGCGGAATGCTGGTGGCGCCAGCGCGCGATGCGCCCGTCCAGCACATCGAAAATGAAGGCCGCGGGCGCCAGCGCTGCCGCCGCCATGAAATGCGCCGGCAAGCCCGAGGCGATGTAGAACATGGCGAAAAACACCGATGCCATGCCGCAGGCGGCGTTGCCCAGTGTGAACAGATCGGCAAGATGCAACTCGCGGATCATGGAGAAATGCTTGGGACGTTCGGGTGTGGATGCCATGGCGGCGGGCTCCTGAATCCTCTGGCGCGTAAGACTGTCGAAATGACGGTCGGAAATCAAGGTTCGCCCGCAACAAGCGAACCAGGCAATCGATCTGGCTGGTCTGGATAGACTGGCTAGAGTGGCTAGAAATGCAATCCCGCAGCACGCAGCGCGCTTGCGGTCTGCGCGGCGCTGGCGTGATGCACGGCCTGCCAGCCCAGCGCCGTTGCCGCAGCTACATTGGCCGCGTTGTCGTCGATGAACAGCAGCTCACCCGGCGCGATGCCCGGCAGGCTGGCGTCGATGCGCGCCTGCATGAGCCGGTAGATGGCCGGATCGGGCTTGGCCAAGCCAACCTCGCCGGACACCAGGATATCGCGGAACCATGACAGGAAATCGCCGATGCGCTGGGCATAGGCATAGGTTTCGCTGGACCAGTTGGTCAGGCCGAACAGCGGCACCTGCGCGTCGTGCAGGCGCTGCAACAGCGCCACGCCATCGGCCAGCGTGCCACGCAGCATCTGCGGCCAGCGCCCATAGAACGCGCGGATCAGGCCGGCCTGCGCGGGATGCTGGGCCACCAGGGACTCGGTGGCCTCGTGCAGCGGCCTGCCGGCATCCTGGCGGATATTCCACGCCGGCGAGCACACCTCCGACAAGAACCGGGCGCGCTCCTGTGGATCCGGAATCAACTCGCGATACAGGTATTCCGGGTTCCAGTCGAACAGCACACCACCAAAATCGAACACTACGGCACGGACAGTCACGGTATCTCGTCAGCTGCGTTGAGGACAAGGCTGCATTCTCGCAGAGTCTGCGCCGCGGCCAATATGAGAATTGGCTCAATCCGCGAGCCGGCCCTGGCTTCTACGCTTGGCATCAGCAGTCCATCCGGACCCACATCGCGCCGAGACCTTGGAGGCCCATCCATGCGCCTGTTGTTGCCAAAGCCTTTCCTGCACGGCTGCCTGCCGCGCATCCTGCCACCCTGCCTGGCGTGGCTCTGCTTTGCCTTGCCCGCCCATGCAGACGCGGGCTATCGCGACCAGGCACGGGCGCTGCTGGCCCCTCCCACCGCGCAATGCGGAGCGCCGGCCACGCTGATCGCGAACCTGCGGGACGAAAGCGAGGGCACGCCGTCCATCGGGCGAAGGGTCGCGCTGGAGGCGGTGGTCACGGCCGACTACTCGGGCACCGACGGCCTCAGCGGCTTCTTCGTGCAGCAGGCCGACGCCCAGCGCCAGCGCCGTCCCGGCGTGTCGGAGGGCATGTTCGTCCATGCGCCGCGCGCGGCTGCGCGGGCAGGCGATCTGGTGCGCGTGCTCGGCACGGTGGAGGAGCGCGCGGGCCAGATGCGGCTAAGGCTGTCCGGCCCGGCCACGGTGTGCGCGGCGGGCCAGGCGGTCACCCCGGAAACCATCACGCTGCCCACGCCGCACACGGGCTCGCTGGCAGCCTATGAGGGCATGCTGGTGCGGCTGCCGCAGACCCTCGCCGTCAGCGAGACCTTCGAACTCGGCCGCTACGGCAGCGTGGTGCTCAGCCTCGGCCGCCCGCCGCTGCCCACCAACGTGGCCTTGCCCGGGGAAGCCGCCGCCGCACAGGCTGCCGCCAATGCGCTCAATCGCCTGGTGCTGGACGACGGCTACAGCCGGCAGAACCCGCCGCGCGTCATCCATCCCTCACCGGGCCTGAGCGCATCGAACACACTACGCAGCGGAGACACCGTCGCCAATGTGCGGGGCGTGCTGGAATGGCGCGCAAACGCCTGGCGCATCCAGCCGCTCCCCGGTGCGCCGCTACCGGCGTTCCAGCCCACCAATCCACGCGCCGGCGCCCCGGCGCGCGCCGCCCGCACCGATCTGCGCGTGGCGGCGTTCAATGTCGAGAACTACTTCAACGGCGACGGCCGCGGCGCGGGCTTCGATGACCCCGGCAATCGCGGCGCCAAGACGCCTGCCGAGTTCGGCCGCCAGGAAGCCAAGATCCTGAGCGCGTTGCAAGGCCTGAATGCCGACGTGATCGGCCTGATGGAAATCGAAAACAATGGCCATGGCGAGCTGAGCGCCATCCACCGGCTCGCGGGCAAGCTCGGTCCGCACTGGCGCTTCATCCATCCTGGCCGGGAGCAACTGGGCGACGACGTCATCAAGGTCGCACTGGTCTACAACAGCCGCACCGTGGAACCCGTCGGCACGCCGGCCACCCTGGCGCTGGGCGCGAGAACCCGCCAGCCGCTGGCCGCCACCTTCCGCCTGCCGGGCCATCCCGCCAAGCTCACGGTGGTGGTAAACCATTTCAAGTCCAAGCGCTGCAACGACGCTCGCGGCGTCAATGCGGACCAGCGCGATGGCCAGAGCTGCTGGAATCCCACGCGCGTGGCGGCAGCCAGCCGCATTGCCGACTGGCTGGCCACATCGCCCACCGGCGTGCGGGACGATGGCAAGCTAGTGATTGGCGACCTCAACAGCTACGCGCAGGAAGACCCGATCCGCCTGCTTGCGCAGCGCGGCTATGCGGACATGATCGCGCGCTTCGCCGAAGCCGGCACCCCATCCTACAGCTATGTCTTTGGCGGCGAGGCCGGCTACATCGACCACGCGCTCGCCGATGCGGGGGCGGCGAGCCGCACCCTCGCGGCCCGCCATTGGCACATCAACGCCGACGAGCCGATTTCCCTGGCCTATGCGCTGGCCCACAAGAGCGAGGCGCAGCAGCAATCCTTCTATGCACCCGACGCCTATCGCTCTTCCGACCACGACCCGCTGGTGGTCGACCTTGCCATGGGCGGCGATGGCGGGGCCACGGGCGGCACAGCGGGCACAGTCGGTAGCGCGGGAAGTACGAGCACTCAAAATGGCACCAGCGGTGGCACCGGCGGTGGCACCGGCGCGCATGCCAGCAAGGACTCCATCGACAAAGCGCAAGCCGGCGCTGGCGCCACGGATCCCTGGCTGCTCTGGGCGTTGGCGGGCGCCACGGCGCTCACCGCGTGGCACTGGTTTGTGCGCCGCGTCCTGCCGCGCTGGCGCGCGTGAGCCGCGTGCTTTTCCGGGGCGGCCGGGGGGAATAGGGCAAATGTATGCCAGCCATTCATGCCCCTGTCACCTGCGCTCAATAGCATCACGGACTTTGCAAAACCCAACCGATCGAGCCGCCCCACATGCGCCTGTCCGTCCTTAGTGCCGCCCTGCTTGCCATCGCCCTGCCCGCTCATGCCGACCTGATCATCAGCGAAGTCGTGGAAGGCACCTCCAACAACAAGGCCGTCGAACTGTATAACCCGGATGCTACCGCGATCGACCTGTCGCAATACAAACTGCAGCAATACAACAACGGCGCCACGGCGCCCACCAGCACCTTCACGCTCAGCGGCACACTGGCCCCCGGCGCGGTCTATGTGATGGCGCATACCAGCATGGCGGCCACACTCGGCAGCCGCCTGAACCAGGTCATCGCATTTACCTTCAACGGCGACGACGCGCTGGTACTGACGCGCGCGGGCACCGTGATCGACCGTTTCGGGCAGGTCGGCGTGCAGCCTGCCGGCGGCGCCTGGGGCACCGGCGCCTCCACCACCAAGGACAACACCTTGCGCCGCAAGGCCGGGCTGGTCACCGGCGACACCGACAGCACCGGGGCCTTCGATCCGGCGCTGCAGTGGGACGGCTTCGGCACCGACGCCTTCGCCGACCTTGGCTACTACAACAACGCACCGGCGCCATTGCCGCCGGCCACCGCGCAGTGCGGCGCCGCGGCCACGTTGATCGCGGATATCCAGGGCGCCGGCACCACCTCGCCGCTGGCCGGGCAGACGGTCGACGTGGAGGCGGTGGTGACGGCCGACTATCCCGGTACGGATGGCTTCGGCGGCTTTTTCGTCCAGCAGGCGGATGCCCAGCGCCAGAACCGTCCCGGCGTGTCCGAGGGACTGTTCGTGTACGCCCCCTCGACGAGTGCCCGTGCCGGCGACCTGGTCCACCTGGTTGGCAAGGTCGAGGAGAAGTTCGGCCAGACGCAGCTGGCGCTCGCCAGCACCGTGGCGGTTTGCGGCAACGGCCAGACCGTCACGCCCGCGGTGGTCACGCTGCCCGCGCAGACCGCGCAATCGCTGGCTGCCTTCGAGGGCATGTTGGTGCGGCTGCCGCAAACCCTCACTGTCAGCGAGACCTATGAACTGGGCCGCTATGGCAGCGTGCTGCTGAGCAACGGCCGCCTGCCGCTGCCTACCAATGTGGCGCTGCCCAAGGACAGCGCGGCCGCGCAGGCCGCGGCCAACGCACTGAATCGCCTGGTGCTCGACGACGGCTCGAACAAGCAAAATCCGGCGGTCGTGCCGTTCCCCGCGCCGGGCCTGAGCGCGGCCAACACGCTGCGCGGCGGCTACACCGTCAGCAATGTGCAGGGCGTGCTGGAAATGCGCTTTGGCAGCTGGCGCCTGCAGACCGTGCCCGGCGCGCCCGCCCCGGCCTTCCAGGCCACGGCAAACCCGCGCACCAGCGCGCCGGCACGCGCGGCCCAGACCGATATCCGGGTGGCCTCGTTCAACGTGCTGAACTATTTCAACGGCGACGGCAAGGGCGCGGGCTTCGACGACCCGAACAATCGCGGCGCCAAGACGCTGGCGGAGTTCGAGCGCCAGGAAGCCAAGATCGTGGCCGCCCTCAAAGCGCTGAATGCCGATGTCGTTGGCCTGATGGAAATCGAGAACGACGGCTACGGCGAATTCAGCGCCATCCAGCGGCTGGTCGGCAAGCTCGGTGCGGACTGGCGTTTTGTCGACCCGGGCGTGGACAAGCTCGGCGGCGACGCCATCAAGGTCGCCCTGATCTACAACAGCCGCACCGTGGAACCGGTGGGCGTGCCTGCCACGCTGGCCATCGACGACAAGAACCGCCAGCCGCTGGCCCGCACCTTCCGCCTGCCCGGCCAGTCCCGCAAGCTCACGGTGGTGGTCAACCATCTCAAGTCCAAGGGCTGCACCGGATCCACGGGCGCCGACGCCGACCAGGGCGATGGCCAGAGCTGCTGGAACCCGACCCGCCTCGCCGCCGCCGGCAAGATCGCCGACTGGCTTGCTACCTCGCCCACCGGCGTCGCGGATGACGGCAAGCTGCTGATCGGCGACCTCAACAGCTACGCCAAGGAAGACCCGATCCGCCTCTTTGCCGACAAGGGCTACGCCGACATGGTGGCGCGCTTCGTCGGGGCCGGCGCCTATAGCTATGTCTTTGGCGGCGAGGCCGGCTACATCGACCACGCACTGGCCAATGACGCCGCGGCAAGCCGCATCCGCGCGGTCAGCGAGTGGCACATCAATGCGGATGAGCCCATTGCCCTGGAGTACTCGGTGGCCTTCAAGAGCGCGGATCAGCAAACGTCGTTCTACGCACCGGATGCCTACCGTTCGTCCGATCACGACCCGGTGCTGGTGGATCTGGCACTGCGCGACGACAGCCTTGCGCCGGAGGGTGAGCAAGCGGGTGCGGGCAACGGCAATGCCGGTGGCGCCACCGCCAGCCAGGGCGGCGACACCGGGACCGGCGCAGCGGACACGTGGATGCTGCTGGTTCTGGCCGGCGCCCTGGCCGCAGCGGCATGGCGCCGCTTTGCAGGCGGCTTTGCAGGCGGCGTGGCGCGCCGCTGACATGCACGCTGACATGCACGTTGGCAGGCGGCGCGCCGCTGGCGGGTGGCTGCTGCTGGCGCTGGCGCTGGTCGCGCTCCAGGCGGCCGGGCCCGCGCTGATGCAGGCCCTGCGCTTTGACCGCGAGGCCATGCTCGCGGGCCAGGCCTGGCGCCTGCTGAGCTGCCATTTCGTGCATCTCGGCTGGACGCATTGCCTGCTCAACGTGGCGGGCCTGCTGATGCTGGCGGCGATCCTGCCGGCGCGCATGCGCGCCTGGCAGGTAGTGCCGCCATTGGCGGCCATGACAGGATTGCTGCTGCTAGCCGGCGAGCCGGAGCTGCTCCGCTATGCGGGCTTCTCCGGCATCAACTACGGGCTTGCCATGGTCGCCCTGCTGCCGCGGGCCCGCTGCGATGGCCTCGCGGCGATGCTGCTGCTCGCGCTGGCGGCGCGCGCAGGCTGGCAGATCCTGGCGGGGCCCGCCGAGGACGCAGGCGCGTGGCTGGGCGGCCCGGTCGTGGCCAGCGCCCACCTGTATGGCCTGGCCGCTGGCGCATTGCTGGCCTGGCCACGCCGGGAGGCGCCTGCGATGGCTAGGCGCCGGCCGGATTGCGCCTGATGCTGTTGGCCAGGTAGACCACGATCAGTACATTGGCGATGGCCAGCCCGATGTGAATCGCGCTGGGATGCACCACCGCCTCGTACAGTTCCACCGGAATATAGACCGCGCCCGACCACACACCCAGCCATTTCGCCCACACACGCTGACGCCACAGGCCGTAGGCCTCCGTGAGGCGCATGGCTGCGTACGTCGCGGCGGATCCGCCAATGGCCCACAGGCGCGCGTCGCTCGGATGGGCCATCAGCGACAGGAAGATGGTCGGGTAGCGGCTCCCCGGGTTCAGGTGCAGGCGGGCCACAATGGCCTCGGCCAGCGCCTGCGCGTCCCGGTGCAGCAGCGCAACCAAGCCCAGCCCCGCCAGGATCACCAGCACCCCCTTGGCGGCCTCGAACAGGGCGATGCCTTTCAGGCCAGCGCCTGTGCCTTGCTTTGCCATCTTGCTTGTCCTCGTCAGCGGTAAGGTCAGGATCGTACCCCGGCGCGGCGGGCGGCGGCAAACCGGGCGCGGCACGCTGGTAACATCCCCGTGCCGGCGCCATCCGAGGACCGCCTGAGGCCGCTCCATGAATCCCGAACACCTGCCACTCCTGCTCACCCGCACCATGCCCTACGGCAAGTACAAGGGCCGCGTCATCGCCAGCCTGCCGGGCACCTACCTGAACTGGTTCGCGCGCGAAGGCTTTCCGCCGGGCGAGATCGGCCAGCTGCTGGCCCTGATGCACGAACTCGACCACAACGGCCTGACCAGCCTGCTGGATCCACTGCGCGGGCGCTATCGGCCCGGGGCTTAGACCGCCGGAGCGCAGCGGGCCTTAGCCCGCAAGGATCCGATGAATCGACCGCCCTGCGGCATCCACCGCCACCGTGGCAGGCATGTCCTCCACCTCGAACTCATAGATGGCCTCCATCCCTAGTTCCGCGAAGGCCAGCACGCGTGCCTTGCGGATCGCCCGGGAGATCAGGTAGGCCGCGCCACCCACCGCGATCAGGTAGGCCGCGCCGTGGCGGCGGATGGCCTCGATGGCCACTGGCCCGCGCTCGGCCTTTCCAATCATCACCAGCAAGCCCGTCTGCTCCAGCAACTGCGGCACGAACTTGTCCATGCGCGTAGCCGTGGTAGGCCCTGCCGGGCCTACCGCTTCGTCGCCCACCGCGTCGACGGGCCCCACGTAATAGATCGCGCGATTGCGCAGCGGCACCGGCAGCGGCTCGCCCGCATCCAGCATGGCTACCAGCCGTTTGTGCGCGGCATCGCGCGCCGTCAGCAGGCGGCCGCGCAGCCGCAAGGTCTCGCCAACCTGCCATTGCGCCACCTCCGCGGCATCCAGATTGTCCAGGTCGACCACGCGCCCCGGCTTGGCGGTCAATGCGCCGGGAATGCCGTCCCAGGTATCGGCAGGCGGTGGCTCCAGCCGCGCGGGGCCTGAGCCATCCAGCTCCACCGTGACAAAGCGCGTGGCCGCGCAATTGGGAATCAGCGCCACTGGCAGCGTCGCAGCGTGACACGGCAGCGCGGCCACCTTGACATCCAGCACGGTGGCCAGCCCGCCCAGCCCCTGCGCACCGATGCCGAGCGCGTTGATGCGCTCGAACAGTTCCAGCCGCAGCCGCTCGGTGTCGTTCGCGGGTCCCTTGTCGCGCAGCGCATGGATATCGATGGGGCTGAACAACGCGCGCTTTGCCGCGACCATGGCCTGCTCCGGCGTGCCGCCCACCCCGACGCCAAGCACGCCGGGCGGGCACCAGCCGGCGCCCATCTGCGGGATGGCGGCGAGGATCCAGTCGACCAGCGAATCGCTTGGGTTGAGCGTGGCAAACTTCGCCTTGACGTCGCCGCCGCCGCCCTTGGCCACCACCGTCATCTTGATGGTGTTGCCGGGCACCAGTTCCAGCTGCAGGAAGCCCGGGGTGTTGTCGCCGGTGTTGCGCCGCTCGCCCAGGGCCGAGCCGACCATGGTGGCGCGCAGCGGATTGGCGCTATGCGTGTAGCCCCGGCGCACGGCAGCGTCCACCATCTGCTGCACGGACAGCTTTGCTGCACCATCGCGCGCCGCAAAGCGCACGTCCATGCCCACGGTCATGAAAACCTGCGCCACACCGGTGTCCTGGCAGATCGGCCGGTGCGCCTCGGCGCTCATGCGGCTGTTGACCAGCAACTGCTCGATGGCATCACGCGCCGCGCCAGCGGGCTCGGCGGCAAAGGCGCGCTTGAGCGCCTGCACGAAATCGACGGGATGGTAGTAGCTGACGTACTGCAGCGCGTCGGCAATGGTGTCGACGACGTCTTCCTGGAAGATCACGGTCATGGCAGGGTGGGCGCAGCAGGCCGAACAGCGGCTGCGCGAATCAATTATGTCTATACATAATGACACGTCCCGCCACCGGAAAGCAAACCCCTGGCCACCCGTCGCCAGACGATCCCCGGGCTGGCGAAGGCTCAGCCCTGACGCTGCAGCACCGTCGAATACGTGAAGCGATCGGCCGGATGCAAGCTCACCACCACTTCGAACAACCGATCCGACTGGTCGAAATACCGCCGCACGAATTCCAGCGCATGCGCATCGGGCGCGGTGCCCAGCACGTCTGCCAGCGCGGCGGGCACGCCCACCGCCCGCACGGTCTGGCGCACTTCCTTGACCAGGCGCCCGGTGGTCTTGCCAACCAGTTCGCTGATCAGGCCGGGATCTGTCTTGAGCAGCTTGCGGATCTTGGCGCCGTCAGCCGCCATCACGTAGACATCGGACCATGACAACGGATGCGATGGCGCTTCGGGATTGGTGCGCGAGGTCTCGATATGCAGCCAGCGCGAGCCCGGCGGGCAGCCCAGCCGGGTGGCCAGTTCGATGTCCAGCACGATCTCGCGCGCGCCGTGGATCACGCGCTGCGTGGCGGCGCCGTATTGCACCAGTTCGTCGATGGTGGAGAGCTTGGGCGTGTACTCGCTGCTGCGTGGCGCGGCGGCTTCCACCCGGGTGCCGGCACGCTTTTTACGCGAGACCAGGCCTAGCTCCTGGATGCGCATCAGCGCCACCCGCACGGTGCCCCGGCTGACGCCGTGCTTCTCGGCCAGCTCCAGTTCGCCCGGCAGGCTTGACCCGACCGGATAGACCCCGCTCGTGATGTCGTGAATAAGTGCCTTGGTCAACTCGGCGTGGCGTGGCTCCATGGGTTCCCTGAATGATCGATCGATGTGCCTGAGGCGAAGCAAATGCTAGCGCCTGGCGGCCCGCAAGCCAAGCGTAAAGGGTAAACGAGATGCGAATCCGGGTTGACGGTCGAGTGCCACATTCCTAAAATATGTTTGAACATATTTATTAAATGTACATATAAGCAGTACCGATCATCGCAGAACAACCAAAACCACCTTGATGATGGAGACAACAATGACCAAGCACCTGGGCGCCGCCCTGGCCCTGCTAGCCCTGTCCACCAGTGCGCTGGCGCAAAGCTACCCCACCCGCCCGATCACGTGGATCGTGCCCTTCGCGGCCGGCGGCCCGACCGATGCGCTTGCCCGCAATATCGCGGACCGCGTTGGGCGCGATCTGGGCCAGCCGGTGCTGATCGAGAACCAGGCCGGCGCCGGCGGCACCATCGGCGCGGGCAAGGCGGCAAAGGCCACGCCCGATGGCTACACCTTCCTGGTCGGGCATATGGGCTATATGGCCGCGGCGCCGTCGCTGTACAAGAAGCTGTCGTATGACCCGGTCAAGGACTTCGAGGGCGTGTTCCGCTTCCCCGATACGCCGCTGGTGCTGCTGGTCGGCGCGAACTCGAAGTTCAAGACCGTGCAGGACCTGGTCGCCTTTGCCAGCGCCAACCCGGGCAAGCTCAACTTCGGCAACGCGGGCGTGGGTTCGACCTCGCACCTGGTCGCCGCCATGTTCGCCCAGCAGGCCAGGATCAAGGTGACCCCGGTGTCGTACAAGGGCGCCGGCCCGGCCCTGACCGATGTCATGGGTGGGCAGGTGGATGGCATGTTCGACCAGACCAACACCGCCTTGCCGCAGGTCAAGGGCGGCAAGGTCGTCGCCGTCGCGCAGACGGCGAAGCTGCGCGTGCCGCAGTTCCCCGGCGTGCCCACCGTGGCGGAAACCGTGGTGCCGAACTTCGAGGCATCCACCTGGTACGGCCTGTATGCGCCGAAGGGCACACCCAAGGACGTCATCGCCCGCAACTACGCCGCGTTCGCCAAGGCCATCGCCGACCCGGAGTTTGCGAAGAAGCTGGCCGACCAGGGCATCCAGCTGCTGCCGGACACCGCCTACAAACCCGCCGCGCTGAACCAGCACACCGCGGCCGAAGTGGCCAAGTGGAAGGCCGTGATCACAGCGGCGGACATCAAGCTCGATTGATGGCGGCTCGGCGCACTCGATCAAGTCGAGTTCAACAATGGTGGCCATTCCGGCATCTAACGGCGTAGATCCCGTGGTGACCAGTCCATTCTGCGTTGCCGCCGAGGCTTTGGTCCTTGCTCTTGAAGTGGCTGGTGTCCTGCAGGCTCTCAATGTTGAGGTTGCTTCCGACGCCGGCCACCACCTGCTTGCCGCTGGCGAGCGCGCCGCGCAGGGTGGTGTCGCCACCGGACTCCAGGGTAAGGCGTTCGCCCGCGGTGACATGGGCATTGGTCCAGGTGACTTCCTTGCCTTCGCCCCTGGAGCTACTGGCATTGGCGGTGATACCCAAGGCCACGCCATCCTGACCGATACACAACCACACAACTACAGCTCACTTGCCGAGCAGGCGCCGTAACCACCCTCGCGCAGGAGCACTTGGCTGTGCTGCAGCTACCGCATCGGGATACCGTGGGCTGCGGCCATCCATCAGCAAGTCGCCGGGATAGTTGGGATGGTCAAGACAGAGGCTGTCGTCGATGCCGAAGGCCTTGGCCACCGCCACTGCCTCAACGCACCAATAGCCGAAGTACGCGCCACCTTCCGGGTTGATCTGGCCGAACGTGTACCAATAGGGAGTACGGTGGCTTGGGGGAAAACTCGGATGGCCCGCATTTTTCAAGCTGACGAACCAATGATCGAGAAACACGCGCAACGCTTTCGGCTGCTGTTCCGGCAACGCATCCACCGCATCGAGAAGCCGCTGATACACGTTCGGAAAGCATAATGTTGTGCCGATCTTGCGGTCAGACTGCCGACTGGCGATCACGCGATCCAGCAGCGCATCCTCGCCGTCGTTACCCATCAGAGCCACAAGACGCTGCCATTGCTCGTCGGGAATATTTAACGTGAGTGCCAAACCGGTTAGCCAGAAGCAAACGATGTAGTGATCGAGATTGACGGTCCAAGCGTGGCGCGTACGCGCCTGCTCGGCCGTCCATACGTTGCGGCCAAGTTTCTCAGACTCTTCCCATGTATCCAGCAGCCCTCCAAAATGCTGAACCAAGTCGGACTTTGAGTCCCCTCGGGAGTAACGACGGAGTATCAATTGAAAGTAGCTCTTGACCAGTTCAAATAGATATTGCGGGCGATAGTTAGCATCGCCCCCTGGCATAGCATCGATTTTCTTTCTATGAGCAATCGAATCGTATTCAAAATCAACCCACTCATTCCAAAACTCGGACGATCCGAGAACTTCTCGTCTCATGGATTCACTCCTAAAATTACTGAGCTTCCTGTATCAGATGGAAGCTTTCCGCTACATCACGCGATTGGAGCCCCTCATAGTTCCCCTCTCACTCCGGCATTTTTTTGTTGATAATGGCAACAACACCGGAATACAGGGCGCCCGCACCCAATCCGATCAATGAGAAGCTGACTACCCGACGAGGCGCCAATTCAGCCCAGAAAGTTGGGTTCGTCCATATTTTCTCCCAGGCATCAGGAAAGAAAGCGCCCTCACTCAAGAGCCAGGCCAGCAGTGTGCAAGCTAGCCCCCCGATGATGTACCGGAATCGATATCGGGTTAGCTTTGAATCAAGCAGTGCCAGCAGTGGCCAACCCAATATCATGGTAAAAATGGCACCTTTTATAAATTCAAATATGACAAGACTTACAGGCACATGTCCCATAAGAACTCCAGGAGCCATAAGTACGAGAGATATTCCGCCACAAACAGGCAGCGCGATAAGTCGTAACTCTTGGTTTGTGAGGGAGTGCCCCTGTGGTATGTCTTCACCATTTTCGGTTTGCTTGGACACTTTTTTGTTAATTATTGCGACGATGCCAGAATAAAGGACACCTGCCCCCAATCCAACTGATGAAAAAAGCACGATGCGGCGAGGCGCCCACTCGTGCCAGAACTTGGGGTTCGTCCAGATTTTTTCCCATGCTCCGGTATAGAAAGCCCCCTCAAGAAAAATCCAGGCCAACAGAGCGCAGACCAAGCCTCCTATAATGTACCGGAACCGATACTGGGAAAATCTCCATTCAATTAAAACCAGCAGAGGCCAACCAACAACTGCGGCTAAGACGGTTCCAATTAAAAAGAACAGGAGAGCCCCACCTAGTTCGAATGCTCCCTCTTTTGCCATCGAATAGACTATAAACGGAAGAGGAAGAGTCACCCCTCCGCATATGGGTAACGCCAAAAATCTGAAAATTCTGTTGCGGCTAGTCACTGACATACCTTCACTCGCTTTTTATCCGCTCCAACGGCATCTATGCAAGCTGGCTGCGCAGGAGTCCAAGGCAATTTGCGGTTCTTGACGCTGTTACCAATACCCTTGGAGTTTGGCCCCTACAGAGGGGTGATGGCCCAGACGTTGGAGGTGTCGCCACCGGACTCCAGGGTCAAGCGCTCGCCAGCATTGACGTGGGTGTTGCTCCAGGTGACGCCAATGCCCCTGGAGCCACTGGCATTGGCGGTGATGCCCAAGGCCACTCCATCCTGACCGATACACAGCCACACAACTACAGCTCACTTGCCGAGCAGGCGCTGCAACCACCCTCGCGCAGGAGCACTTGGCTGTTCTGCAGCTACCGCATCGGGATACCGTGGGCTGCGGCCATCCATCAGCAAGTCGCCGGGGTAGTTGGGATGGTCAAGGCAGAGGCTATCGTCGATGCCGAAGGCCTTGGCCACCGCCACGGACTCAACGCACCAATAGCCGAAGTACGCGCCACCTTCCGGGTTGATCTGGCCGAACGTGTACCAATAGGGAGTACGGTGGCTTGGGGGAAAACTCGGATGGCCCGCATTTTTCAAGCTGACGAACCAATGATCGAGAAACACGCGCAACGCTTTCGGCTGCTGTTCCGGCAACGCATCCACCGCATCGAGAAGCCGCTGATACACGTTCGGAAAGCATAATGTCGTGCCGATCTTGCGGCCAGACTGCCGACTGGCGATCACGCGATCCAGCAGCGCATCCTCGCCTTCGTTACCCATCAGAGCCACAAGACGCTGCCATTGCTCGTCGGGAATATTTAACATGAGTGCCAAACCGGTTAGCCAGAAGCAAACAACATAGTGGTCAATATTCACTTTCCAAGCATGACGGGTGTATCGCGTATCTTCATCCCATATATCGAGACCAAGTCGTTCGGATTCGTCCCATGCGTCTAGTAGACCGGAAAAATACTGCGACAACTCACTTATCGCGTCACCTCGAGAGTAGCGCCTAAGTATTAATTCATAATAATTTTTGACCATTTCATAAATATACTGTGGCCGATAGCTCGGGTTGGCCGAAGGCTGCTTCAGCGTCTCCCAGCCGTCATGGATAGACTCTTCAAGAAAAGAACTCCATTCATTCCAAAATGCCGGTGGCCTGTTTGAGTCTCGTATCATTGCTTCCCCCCTAAAATTACTGAGCTGCCTGTGGATTCACGATGAACTTTCCGGCACCATCCTGCAAGGCAACAGTCACTCAGCCGTCTTATCAGCCTGGCGACTTCGGACTTAAGCATCTCATCGCCAAACTCATACTCCTCCCTAGACTCGTATGAGTTATACATGTCCGCAGCACGAAAAATGCTTGAAAGACATTCATTTAAAGGCCGTGGATCTAGCCGAAGAAAATCGCTATCGCGTTCTATTTTCCACAGTTCAATATAGGCCTCCGCAAAAACTTCAGCAGACAGCCTTCCAGCCACAAACGACTCTGCAAACTTTAAATGGCAATACTCATCGCAACACACCATTTCCAATAAAACTATCGAACCGCATTGTTAATGCAGATACTGGATTGCCAGTATCTCGAAGGGGGAGAGTTTCCGTACGACCATTGGCAATAGTTCACTTGCCGAGCAGGCGCTGTAACCACCCTCGCGTAGGAGCACTTGGCTGTTCTGCAGCTACCGCATCAGGATACCGAGGGCTGCGACCATCCATCAGCAAATCGCCGGGGTAGTTGGGATGATCAAGGCAGAGGGTGTCGTCTATACCGAATGCCTTGGCGACAGCAACAGCCTCGATGCACCAGCGCCCAAAATATCCGCTGTCTTCCAGTTGTTTGTCTCCGAGGGTGTACCAATACGGACGATCATATACTGCGGTAGCTCCTGACAGTCCTGGCCTCTTTGGTGAGCGATGCAATTCCTCATACCAATGCTGTACGAACTCTCTCAAGAGGTTGGCCTGTTTACTCGGCGGTGCCTCAATGGCTTCCAACAATCTGGCATAAGGACTTGCCTGGCAGACTTTCGTTCCGATCTTGCGATCTAACTGTCGTGTCGCTATGACCCGATCAAGTAGTGCATCCTCGCCGTCATTACCAATCAAGACAATAAGTCGCTGCCATTGGTCGCCTGGAATATCTAGTACTAATGCCAACCCAACCAACCAAAAGCAGACTATATAGTGATCAAGATTCAATGACCATGAATGTCGCGTATTGCACTGCTGAGTCGTCCACGTTGTACGGCCCAATCGCTCGGAATCCTCCCAAAAACTCAGGAGTGGCAGAAAGTACTGAGCTAACTCCTGAGGCGCATCGCCCCGCGAATATCTCTCGAGCATCAACTGATAATATTCTTTGACAATTTCAAACAGGAACTGCGGGCGATATTCCGGATCCCCCGATAGGGACAGGGACTCCATAGTGAAACGATCAATTGTCCGCTCGGAGAAATCGACCGCCTCATCCCAATACTCAACTGTACCCTTTGTGTCTCTAATCACTTTAGGTCTCCAAGATATCGATACCCCCTTTGGGCGCCAGCACGTGGCTACCGGTCTGCTGGCAGTGGTTGCCGGCTAATCCTTGTCGCGCCTTCCCCCTCAATACTCCGAAGTCTGACTACACATCCGTTATAACCGTGCTTTACCACCTTGGTTACTGGAGAAAATACCACCCCTTCTGACAAAATCATCGATATATACTGGCGCAACGTCTGAACCCCTCTCGCAATGCTATACCGATTTCTTGATCCGATGATGAGTCAGGCAAGTTAATAAGCTCTGAGCTATCATTTGAGATTCCCGTATAACCATCAACACGATTGTGATGGGTTGGCTTTATCTCTACGTTACCGTTCAAGACCCGTATCCAACAGCAATCCATACCCTTACCCATCTCCCGCTGAGATTTATAGCCGTATTTCTTGATAGCAAAAGCATCTCTTTCCCTCCCAGATTCTTGCACAGCACCTGATTTGTAAATCTGTTGAAACTCATCCACACTCACTTTTTTTCCTGCTCCCCACGCGACCCTCAACGTACGTCCTAGTGTTTCGTCATTGACATCATTTTCCAAGTAGAAAGGTGGGACATCAGGATCGGCATAGTTAAGCAGACCCTGAGACATTGCATCTATACGAAAGAAATCGCGATGAAAATAAGCTGCAGCATATCCATCAAACAGTTTCATCAATTCACCCTAGTCAAAATTATTTGAATATTATGCGGCTCAGCATATTTAATCGACCGAGCAATAGCAGCCGTTTGTTCTGATTTGATACTGACTGGAACTGCCAACTGCGTTTTTTCCACTATACTCTCGCTTGTCAGCTGAAACCCGCTTCTTACCCCACGGCCAGTATAGTTGACCACCTGATCCACATAAAGGTTAACTTGACCAATAATATTTGATTTTTTCTGGCAAACGGATGCGGCAGTAAGCTTTCAACAAAAAGTGAAAGCCGTAGTCGGCCCCGAATCCCTGAAGGATTACCTCGACATCAGCTTCAAGGACCTTGGTGTCGCGGGCTTTGAAGGCCAGCCACTCGTATTTCATCTTGTGCCAGAGCTTCTCGATGCGATTGAGCTCCGGGCTATACGGTGGCAGCAAATACAACGTCAAGCCTTTCGGTAGCGGCCGGAGATAAGGCCGCAGTGCACGAGCCGTGTGGACCGAAGCACTGTCGAGAATCACGGTCAGCGGCTTGCCAACGTGTTCGACCAGCAGCCCTGTCAGCGTATTGCGATGAACTCGAATCCCGAACCTCGCTTCGAGTCGTGCCAGCAGTTCCGCAGCCGTCAGCGCCTCCTGCGTCGCCCACATCTTCAACTGCTCAACCGGCTCCGGCGACAGCTTCGACGGCGCACCGCTACGCGGCGCGTCCGACAGCCCTGATGCCTTTGTCCAACCAACGATAGCGCCTCTCGTACACCGCCTCCAACGTCAACTCCTGCCGCCTGGCTATCTCCTTGGCTACCGCCTACGGCGGGCCAGAGAAGTTGCACTTGTCCGCTCAGGCATCTGAGCGGACAAGTGCAACCAAACCTGGAGTGTTCGCGCTTCAAACCGCAGCGTGTGTAGGAAACTTCTCGAAATTGGTGAGAATTTTCCCAACCTGATTTGATGTTTGGCCGTAAGGCAGTTCGTGCCTGCACATCCGGGGGGGCGTGGGAGCGAGAGAATGCGCTGGCAAGGGTTATCGCCACGGGCGCCGGCAAATCCACCTGGAAAGACGTTGTCGTCACCGCCAGGCGCAGTGAGCACAAGGCCCGGGCGTTCGCGCCTGCTTTTGGTAGTACGATATCGCCCTTGCACGCGTTGCCGTGTTGTCGGGAGAGAGTTTTGCCATCAGTGGATCGCCGTAGCGCCGGCACATCGCGCGCCCGGGCCAGGACCGAAGAACCATCGCAGAATGAGCTGGCCTATGCCGGCCTGCGGGAGCGGCTGACCACGCTGGTCTACCGCCCCGGCGAGCATCTCAACATCTCCACCCTGATCGACGATCTTGACCTTGGCCGCACGCCCATCAACCAGGCGCTGCACCGGCTGGCCAACGAAGGGCTGGTCCAGATCCTGCCGCGCAAGGGCGTGGTGGTCTCGCCACTGTCCATCGACGATGCGCTGCACCTGATCGACGTGCGCCTGGCCAACGAAACGCTGTGCGCCAGGCTGGCCGCCGAGCGCATCACCGCCGCCGGCCTGCACAAGCTCGAAAGCCTGCTGAGCCAGGTGGAAGATGCCGTGGCGCAGCGCAACCTGCCCGAGGTGACCAACCTGGACCGCCTGTTCCACGAGGAAATCGCGCAGGTCTCGGGCAACCCGATCCTGATCGAAATCCTCAAGGTGCTGCACGCGCGCTCGCAGCGCTTCTGGGCCATTTCGCTGTCGTCCGAAGGGCACCTGGCCGAGGTCGGCGCCGAGCACCGCGCCATCCTGAAGGCGCTGCGCGACGGCGACGGCGCGGCAGCGGCCAGCGCGGTCACGGCCCATGTGCTCTCCTTTCGCCAGGCGCTGCTGCAGGGCCGCCGCGAAACGGTCTTCGCGACGGCGCTCGAGGGCTAGCCGAATCAGCTTTCGAGCGGCTTCTTCGCGGTTTCCCGCGCCACCAGCAGCGCCACCAGCGTCAGCGCCACCGCGGCGCTGACATACAGCGAGATCGCCAGCGTCGAGCCATACGACTTGTACAGGCTGGCGATGATCAGCGGCGCAAAGCCGCCTCCCACGATGCCCGCCAGCGTATAGGCCAGCGATGACCCGGCGTAGCGCACCCGCGTGGGGAACTGCTCGGTCACGAAGGCCGCCTGCGGGCCGTACATCATGGCGTGGATGATCAGCCCGACCACCACCGCGGCGCAGATCTGCAGCGGCTGCGCGCTGTCCATCAGGCGGAAGAACACAAAGGCCCACACCACGCCCAGCAAGGCCCCGGCGATGTACACCGGGCGGCGGCCGAGCTTGTCCGACAGGCTGCCGAACAAGGGCACCGCGATGGCGTTGCACGCCGCGCCGATCATGGTCGCGGTCAGCGCCAGCGGCCGGGACAGGTGCAGCACGCTGGTCACGTAGGTCAGCGTGAAGACCACCACCAGCGCATAAAGCACGTCGGAGCCGATGCGCACGCCGCCGGCCACCAGCAGGCGCCGCCAGTGATCCACGAACACTTCCTTGATCGGCGTCTTGGCCGTGCTCTTGCGCGCTTCCATCTCCTTGAACAGCGGGGTTTCCTCAACGCCCTTGCGCAGCCACAGCCCGAACAGCACCAGCAGCACGCTCGACAGGAACGGAACGCGCCAGCCCCACGCCTGGAAATCTTCCGGGCTCAGCCACAGCGACACCACGGCGATAAAGCCGGTGCCCAGCAGCGTGCCACACGACGGCCCCACCTGCGTGAACGATGCATTGCGCCCGCGCTGGTGCTGCTCGCCGTGCTCCATCGACAGCAAGACCGCGCCAGCCCATTCGCCGCCGATTGCCGCGCCTTGCGCGAAGCGCAGCGCCACCAGCAGGATCGGGCTCCAGATGCCCCACGACATGTAAGTGGGCAGCAGGCCCATCAGGCCCGTGGCCACGCCCATCAGGATCAGCGTGGCGACCAGCACGAAGCGCCGGCCGAGCTTGTCGCCCAGATGCCCGAACAGCACGCCGCCAAGCGGGCGCGAGACATAGCCCACCGCATAGGTGGAAAACGCCAGGATCGTGCCCGTGAGCGGATCGAACGACGGGAAGAAAACCGCGTTGAACACCAGCGCGGCCATCAGGTTGTAGACGGTGAAGTCGTACCACTCCAGCGTGGTGCCGATGGTGCTGGCCGCGGCCAGCCGGCCCATCCTGGGCTTGGCGGCGTGGGTGAGCGCATCGAGCGTGCCCGCGGCGCCCTGCGTGCTGGAAATCGTGCTTGCGTTGGTCATCACGCCACCTCCCCGGAGAAGAGCTTCCATTTCAACGCGTAGCGTGCGGCCTGCTGCATCGATGCGCCAAGACGCCTTGCCGCTTCCTGCAGCGCCTGCTCGCTCGCGGCTTCGGCGCTGCTCTCGATCACCAGGATGGGCAGCAGTTGCCGGCCGGCCAGGCTCTCCCTGGGCAACGGCTGGCTTAGCTCGGCATCGGGCATCAGCAGGTAGGACTGGACAAAGCCGGGCTGCGCGGACAGTTGCCCGCCAACCTCGCCCGCCAGGTCGATCAGTGCCAGCGGATCTTCCGGCTGCGCCAGCGGCAGCACGGCAATCCAGCTGCCGGTGCCCTGCCCGACCGTGGCGGTGACTTCGCTCACGCGGCGCATCGGCTGGCGCATGCGGTCCAGGTTGGCCACCGACCATGGCGTCTGGCGGCGAAAGGCCGCCTTGTAAGCCGCGGAGGTGAAGGCACCGAGCGACTCGGTGCGATACAGGCCGAGATACTTGGGGCCGCCCTGCACGGCTTCATAGCGCGCGGCGGAGATGAAGCCTTCGATGCGGGCGCGCTCTTCCACGTGCTCGCGGTCGTACCATTGATTGAAATCGGCCTCGTCGGCCGCATCCACATTCGACGCGACAAACAGCATGCCCTGCGGGGCCATGCCTGCCGCGCGCGCAGTCGCCAAGCTTTCGGTCACCAAACTTTCGGTCGCAAACATCTCGCTCATCAAACTCTCCGGTTGCCACGCCAATACAAAGCGGTGAGAAGATGATCGGCGCGATCGCCGTGCGCGACAAACGGGTTTTTCTTCGTGTTTCCGATCAGTTTTTCTGTTCGATCCGGCCGCGTTCGCGCACCAGCCTGGCGCGCGGCCGTGCTTCACTCCGGCGCAAACGGTGCAGGCAACGAACGCACAAAGCGATCCGATTCGCGGCAGGCCAGATCCGCCACCAGGCGAATCGCCTCCGACGCCGCATGGTCGAGATGGCTCACTACCAGCCGTTGGTGCGGCAGCGGCACATCGCAACAGATCACGCGCAGCTCGCCTCGCTCCACCTCTTCGCGCACCGGCGCCAGCGGCATCAGCGCATTGCCAAAGCCCGCCTTCACCAGCCGCACGATGGCCGCGATGGAGCTCACGCAGTGCACCTTGCCAACGGGCAGCCCGGCCTTGCGGTACAGCTCCTTGAGCGCCACGTGCGGCTGCGATCCCGGGCTCATGGTGATGGTCGGGTGCTGCAGCAACGTGGCCAGTTTCCCCTCATCGGGCTGCGCCGCACCGGGTGGCCCGACCCACCCGATCGCCATCGGCAGGCACGGCGTGCTGGTGATGCCCTCGCCCACTGCGGGGTCCGTCTGCAAGGCGATATCGATGCCGCCGGCGCGCAAGGTCTTGTGTAGCCCTTCGGTGGTCTCGGAGGTGATCTGCACCTCGATGCCCGGATAGGATGATTGCAGGTGCCGCAGGAAGTCGACCAGCCAGGTATGCACCACGCTCTCGATGGCGCCGATGCGCACCAGCCCCAACAGCTCGTGGCCAGAGCGCCCCAGCACCATGATCTCCCGCTGCAACTCCAGCAGCCGCTCGCCGTAGCCAAGCAGGCGCAATCCTACCGGCGTGAGCCGCAGGTCCCGCGCCTCGCGCTCGAACACGCGCGCGCCAATCTCCTGCTCCAGCGAGGCAATGCGATTGGACATGGCCGCCTGGGTGATGTGCAGCTTCTCGGCCGCCGCGCGAAAGCTGCCTAGCCTCGCTACCCACATGAAGGCTTCGACAAAGCGCGTGTTCATGGCGCCGGGCCTTCGCATGCACCGCCCCTGCGGCACTCATGGCACCCACCGCACCCCACCCGCGCCCCACCGCAGTGCGCGCGGCGCGTCAAATCGTCTCCCGGCCAGGGCTGGCCAGCCTCGCTACTTGCATTTTGTCCGCCTTGTGAAATTTCACAGTATTAACAGCGAATTTTTATGCAATATCCGCGCCAGTGCTGTAGTGGGATTCCCTAGCTTGCTTTCATGCCTTCCGGCGGCGGCAAGCCCCCTCTGACGAAGGGTGGCGCTCGCTGAAGCCGAGCGCGCACAAGCCAGTGCCGGGCGCCGGCCGTATTCCCCGCCAGCGTGGGCTTTATTGATCACCCCCAAACGCTACAATGCCGCGTCGCCAGCAACAGCAACAGCAGCAAGACGGACGAGATGAAACCAAGGCAACGTCCCACCCCGCAACCACCGCCCGCCGAGCCCGCCAACGGCGCTCGCTGGGTCAAGCCCTTTGCCCTCGTTGCCGCCACGCTGGCGGTGCTGCAATTCGGCCTGCGGGTGGGAGGCTACAACAGCGACAACGCCCCACTGCCGGCGCACAGCGACGGCGGCGGCAACCTGCACGCACAGTTTCACCCGGAAGCCACCGAAGCCCAGATCCGGGCCTGGCTGCTGCGCGAGGGCCTGCAGATCGTCGGCGGGCCGGACGCCACGCACGGCTATACCCTGCGTGCCGGCGATGCGCAGCGCGCGCTGCCTGTGCCCGGCCCCGACAATCCGCTGGCTCGGCGCGGTCCCTGAGCGCGCTTAGCGGGCGGCGGCGCCCGCAGGCAAGTCCAGCCGCCCGGCCAGGTCCATCAGCGCAGCCGCGCACGAGGCATCCACCTTCAACGCCAGCAGCGCATCGGCACGGGTCTGGCCAAGATTGATGGCCGCCACCGGCTTGCCCAGCTTCTCCGCCGCCAGGCAGAAACGGTAACCGGAGAACACCGTGAGCGACGAGCCGATCACCAGCAAGGCATCCGACTCATCCAGCGCCTGCAGGGACGCATCCACGCGCTCGCGCGGCACCGACTCCCCAAAGAACACCACATCGGGCTTCAGCACGCCGCCGCAATGCCCGCACGCGGGAATGTGCACGGCCTCGAAGCTGGCCAGTTCCAGATGCGCATCACCATCGGAAGCCGGCAGCGCGCGCAGTTCGGCTAGCGACGGGTTGTCCGCTTCGAGCTGCGCCTGCAGCGAGGCGCGCGGGCGGCGCGTGCCGCATTGCAGGCAGATCACGCTGCCCACATGGCCATGCAGCTCGATCACGCCGGTGCTGCCGGCGCGCTGGTGCAGGCCGTCCACGTTCTGGGTGACAAGCTGGCGCACATAGCCCGCCGCTTGCAGCCGAGCCAGCGCGAAGTGCGCGGCGTTAGGCTGCGCGCTGGCAAGCACCGGCCAGCCCAGCATGCTGCGCGCCCAGTAGCGCTGGCGCACCGCATGCGAGCGAAAGAAATCCTGCGCTTGCACGGGCGGCGTGCGCTGCCAGTTGCCCTGCGCGTCACGGTAGCCGGGAATGCCGGAATCGGTGCTGATGCCGGCCCCCGTCAGCACCAGCAGGCGCGGATGGTCCCGCACGAACGCGTGGAGATCGGCCAGCATATTCCGGTCGGTGACGGTCAAGGCAGGCTCCTTGTGTGGTACGTGCGTGGTGGTTGCGTGGTACTTGCGTGGTGCTTGCGTGTCAGGTGTGGCGTGCCAGCCGGATCAGAAGCTGGGACCACCCGTGCCAGCATCGGCCGTCTGGCCGGCGAGCGCCAGCCAGGCCTTGAGCTCGGCACGGTACTGCTCCATCGCCGCGGCGTGCAGGTCGAAGATGCAGGGATCGCAGCCATTGCCGCAGCAATCATTGATATCGGGCGTGGGCGGCGCCACGGGCTTGGGCGGCAATGCCTGCGCTGCCGGCTCTGGCGTAGTCGCCGATTCTGGGGTGCGTCCTGTGGGGGACGCCAGGTTTTCTACCGACACCATCGACTCCAAATGAATTGCACGATCAGTATACGGCCGGCGCGCGCGCATCGCTGCCGATGCCGCTGGCCAGCCATGCCTCGAACGCCTCGCTGCCCGGCTCCCCCGCTACCGCCGCATAGACCACCAGCCGCAGGTGACGCTCCTCGTCCGCAGTAAGCGTGGCATGCTCGCAGCGCACCGTGCCCACCGCATCCAGCCACAAGGCGCGGATGCCGGTGCAAACGCCCTGCACGTCGTGCTGGCGCCACCATTGCCTGAAATCCGGCGCCGCGCGCTCCAGCTCGTCCACCAGCTCAAGCAGGGTCGGATCGTCCGGTGCGCGCGCCAGGTCGCGGCGAAAGCTCGCCAGCATCTGTGGCGCCTGTGCCTCCCAGCCGGCAAAGCGCTCGCGCATGGCCGGGTCCAGAAAGATCATGCGCAGCAGATTGCGATGGCCCGGCGCGCAAGCGCCAAAGCCAAACACGCGCTCGGCCGCCGCGTTCCACGCCAGCACATCCCAGCGCAGGTTGAGCACATAAGCAGGCCGCAGCGGCAGGTCGTCCATCAACCGGCGCACCAGCGGCGGCACCGTGCACCAGGTGCGCCCGCTCTCGGCCGGCGGGCGCTGGTGCGCGAGCAGAAACAGGTGGCGCCGCTCGGCGGCGTCCAGCCGGAGCACGCGCGCCAGGTTCTCCAGGAACGCCGCCGAAACGCCGATCTCGCGCCCCTGCTCCAGCCAGGTGTACCAGGTCAGGCCCACGCCGGCCAACGCCGCCACCTCCTCGCGGCGCAGGCCCGGCGTACGGCGCCGGCCGGCGCTGGGCAGGCCCGCCTGCGCGGGCGAGATGCATTCGCGCCGCTGGCGCAGGAAGTCCGCCAGCGCGGCGCGGGTACGGTCTAGGGTGCGTGGCGGCATGGCGTTAGCGGCATGGCGTTAGTCTGTTACCCGTTGTAATAGCATAAGCAGTTAAATTGTAATACTTTAACGGGCAACTGAGAATGCGGGCCTGAGCGTTCACCAGGATCTCCCATGCCCTCTCCAAGCGACTTGCCCGCGCTGTTCGTACTGTTGCTAGGCGGCTTTGTCACCGTCTTCGACCTGTTCGTGGTCAATGTGGCGATTCCCGCCATCCAGGCCGACCTGGGCGCCAGCTTCGGCGAGGTCGGCGCGGTAGTGGCGGCCTACGAACTGGCCTACGGAGTGCTGCTGATCACCGGCAGCCGCCTGGGCGATCTCCACGGCCGGCGGCGGCTGTTCGTGCTCGGCATGGTGGGCTTCACGCTGGCCTCGGCGCTGTGCGGCATGGCCCCTACTCCGGCGCTGCTGATCGCGGCGCGCGTGCTGCAGGGCGGCGCCGCCGCGCTGCTGTTCCCCCAGATCTACGCCGTGATCCGCGTCAGCTTTGACGATGCCGCACGCCGCCGCGCCTTCGGCCTGCTCGGCATGACGCTTGGCGTGGCCGCCATCGCCGGCCAGGTGCTGGGCGGCCTGCTGGTGCAGAGCAACCTGTTTGGCCTCGGCTGGCGCCTGATCTTCCTGATCAATATCCCGGTGGGCGCGGCTGCCATGCTGGGCGCGCGGCGCATCCCCGAATCGCGGGCCATCGCAGCGCCCGGCTCGCCCGCAAGCGGATTGGACTGGCCCGGCGTGCTGCTGGCCAGCGCCGGGCTGACGCTGCTGCTGGTGCCGTTGCTGGAGGGCCCGGCGCGCGGCTGGCCGGGCTGGACCTTTGCCTCGCTGGCGCTGGCCGCCGCCTTGCTGGCCGGCTTTTTGCGCGTGGAACGGCGCCGGCCCGCGCCGTTGGTGGACCTGGCCCTGTTTGCCCAGCGCCGCTTTGCCCTAGGCACGCTGGTGGTGCTGCTGGTGTACTCCACGGCCAGCGCGTTCTTCCTGTGTTTTGCCCTGCTGTTGCAGGCCGGGCTGGGCGTCGGCCCGCTGCTGGCCGGCAGCGTGTTCGCACCGGCCAGCGTGGGATTCGTTGCCGCGTCGATGTGGGCGCCCCGGCTGGTGGGACGCTTCGGCAACGCCGTACTCGCCGTGGCGGCCTTGCTTTACGCCGGGGCGCACGCCGCCCTGACGCTCCAGGTGGTGGCGGCAGGCGCCATGCTGGTGCCCTGGCATCTGGTGCCCGCGCTGATCCTGTTCGGCCTGGCCCAGGGCATGCTGATGACGCCGCTGCTCAATCTCGTGCTCGGCCTTGCGCGGGAGACGCAGGCCGGCATGGCGTCCGGGGTGGTGTCGACCATGCAGCAAGTCGGCGGCGCATTCGGCATCGCCATCGCTGGCATGTTCTTCCAGCGGGCGCTGCAAGCCGACGGCGGCATTGGCAGCGCGCAACGCTATGCCCACGCGTTTGCCGGTGCGATGGGCTATAACCTGGCGGCGGCGTTGCTCTGTGCCTTGCTACTGTTTGCGCTGGCGCGGCCGGTGGCAAGCCCGGACGCCGCGGCCCAGGCCGCACGCTGATCAGCCGCCCGCGCCGGGCGAGGGCTTGCGGCAATCCACCCAAGTTAAGCCTCAGCAAGCCTTGTCTTGTAGGCGGCATGTCGATGAGGTTTGTGGCGAGGCGGACGTGGCTTAGCGCGATCCGGTCGCACGCGATGGGTACGTGTGCAACCAAGTGCAAGGTCTCATTCAGAGCAGCCTTGGCCCAGGGCAAGCTGAGCAGCGCCGCTGACAGGACAGGCTTGAGGGCAGTGATGGCGCAGGAACGGTTGATCCGATGGTTCGCCTCGACGCCATGTTCCTGTGTGGCGCCAAGGCACCAGAGGGTGTGGAGGTTGTCGATCTAATCCTTCAGGGATTCGGGGCAGACTACAGATTCACTTTTTGTTGAAAGCTTAGCATCTGCACGCCAATGGCGGGCCGGATGGGGCAGCCGCAAGGCTAGCAGAATTGGCGGCATGCCTGTTCGCAGTGCCATCCAAAATCCCTGTAATTTTCGCATTACTACGCATTGTCTGGGTTCAATTCCGGAATAGTCTCATAGACATCCCGTTTCCAGGTCGATAGGCTCGTGAAGCTAAATGCATCGGAGTAGCGGATTTTTTTCGGGAGCCCAAGTCACGTAAGGTGGCCTGGTTTTTTTCGCATTGTGTCAGGAATGCCCCGAGGGCGCCTGACATCAAGGAGCTTACCTGCACGGGTACCGCATTACGCGCGCCGATGGCAGCCTCATCGAAGGCGTGACCAATGCGCACGGGGAGACTGCGCTCAAGCTAGCTGAGTTCGGCGAAGCCGTAAAGATTGAAATTCTATAAGACCGCTTATGGCAACCCATTCCACACATCCTTCGCAAAAGCCGCCCGCAACAACGCCCGCGCAGCCTGCATCGTATCCTGAGTTGACCCTCAAGCCGGGCGGCGCGGTGTGCAAGGTGGCGATACCGCTGCGCCCATTGCGCATCTATTTCCAGCTGTTCCCGGGTATCTCCCGGACTGAAGCCGAGCGCGGGCTGGCCGGCCTCAGCTACAAACTGCGCATCCCTGGACAAACGGATAGCGAAGGCACGACAGAGGCCAACGGCAAGATTCTCTTGCCGGGCCTGCAACCTGGCATCACAGGCGAACTGGAGATTCTTGGCACGCTGATCCAGTTGACCGCGCGTGACTACAGCGATGACGAGAAGACCGACAGCACAACGACGATGGGCATCCAGGGTGCCAAGCGTCGCCTGATGGTGCTGGGTTACTACGACAAGCCTTATCGGTCCGTACGTCCCGGGCAAGTGGCTGTGTCGCAGATTCCCGATGACAAGTTGGACCACATCGAAATCGAGGACGCGATCCTGCGCTTTCAGGTGGACAGCGGCATCGAGCCCAATGGCGAAATTGAGCGGCACGAACTCGCTGGCAGCAAGATCGATCCGTCGCAGGTGTTTGGCTTTCACCGCGACCTCACTGGCTCCAACGTCAAGCAGTTTCACCCCGACTTCGTCGCCAAGCTGGCAGCGGGCGGCGGCAGCGCCCCTCCGGGCACCATGGAGCCATGTACCGTCCCGCCTCCGCCACAACCGAAAAACAAAGGCACAGTCGGATCTGCCACGCCGGGACGGTCACCAAAGCCGCTGGCACGCGAAATCTACGATGGACACCGGTTTGTACCGGTGCGTTTCGTGCGGTACAACGAATCGACCACCTTTCATCCGGGCAGGCCCGAACTGGACGAGCGCGGCTACCGGGAGCATGACGGGCCAATCGTGAGCCTGATGGCTGGACAGAGAATTGACCTGTTGCTGCTGCGCCTGCATGTCGGGGCAAGCGTGCCGCTGAGCTTCGTCAGCACGGATGAGAGCACGGTCAAGATCAGTCAGGCGACGGGTGATCTGATCGAGTTGACGGGAATCGCTGGTCTGCGCAACAAAGCGGAAGGAACGAACGCCGCAATTGAAGTGCACTATGGCAGTCCCAGCGGGCCGCTACTACACACCCTGGCTGTGCAGGTCTACGACCCCATCAACGTCGCTGTGGCGGTGCATTTTGTGTCCATCGGGCAGGCCGGCAAGCCGGAGATTCCACGGGTTCCTCCGTCCCTTCAGCGTCCAAAGCTTGAACCCATCTTCAACAAGATCAATGACATCTGGCGGGCAGCGGGGGTTCGCTTTGAGGTCAAGCAATGGCTGAATGACACCATTGACTTGACGCAGGCAGGGGCGATGACCGTCAAGCCTGCCAAAAACGGGCAACCCGCAGTGAACGAGTTCCCCGCGGTGACCAATCTGAATCGCAAGGCGAGGCATCTGAACATGTATGTGGTGGAATCCACAATCGGTAGTGGCATTGGCTGGGGGCTTTGCAATACCGCCCTGGTGGCCGCCGAGCAGATGCATGGCGGCCAGCCTTCCAGTCAGGATCAGCTCATCCAGACTTTCGCCCACGAGATCGGACATTTTCTCGGACTATGGCACCCCGCAACGCATAACCCCAAGGGGGACGATGTTCACGTGCAAATTCAAGGCAGGGATGAACGCCACAACCTGGAGGATTTCTGGTCTCGCCGGATGCTGATGTATGTCTATACCGGTTTGAACGGCATCGGTCCACTGGACGCCAATACCCGGCAACGAGGACGACAACAGGATGTTGGCAATGGCTGGTATGTGGGCGGCAAGATGCTGTGCTGCAAGACGGTGCCGAAGATTGTGTCCTCCCCGGAGTATTCCGAAATTGTCACGGCACGCGGGATCGCACTACTCAACAAGTCTGAATCGTCAACGGAGAAGAAAACGGCATGGTCACCACCGTCCGACAACGCTGGGCAAGGCGTCTTTGCCTGAGCCTGCTGCTCAGCTGCACCGTAGCGGTACCACAGGTGTGTGCTGCGCAAGATCAAGTCATACAGGAGCAAACGAATATGCCAAGCCTGGCACAAATGATCGACCACGAGCAGTGGGATGAAGCTTATGCCTATGTTCGTCTGCAACAGAATGCCATCGTGCCGGAGGTCCGCGCTATCGTGAGCGATCCAAGAACGAGCAGTACCGCAATGGAAATTGCCTACGGCTTTCTGCGGAAAGTTCCCACGCTTGAATCGGCAACGCTACTGGCGCAAGGCTTTAGTAAAGGAGGAGGTCAAGCAAGCGTACTCGGCTTGATCGAGAACCCTCGTTCCGAGGTTTACCCTATTCTGAAGGGGCAGATGCGACCACCTGCAAAAGAAGGCGACAGGGATCTCCTGCTCACGATGGCGCAAATCCCCGTGCCACCGGAGCAGCGCATCGCCGATCTGAAGCCCTATCTAGTGGCAAAAAACTACGGGGTGCGCGTCGGCGCGGTCTTCGGCCTCGCGCTGCTGGACGACCCCGGCAGTATGGAACTGATGACGCGTGCGTTGAGTGCAGGTAACCGCGACAGGAAAAAGGACCCACTCATGATCTTCTACCAGTTCCGCGCCTGGCGCACGCCGAAGTTCGTGCCGGTGCTGATCCCCGTGCTGAACGACCCGATGGAGATCAAGGATATCGGACTGCGCCGCTATAACGCGGATGGCAGCGAATCGGCCATGACGCCCGAAGAACTGCGCTATCTACGCGCCCGCGACTACGCGCTGAACATCCTTGTCAAGACGCTGAACATCGACGTGCCGTTCAAGATCGAGGACGACGTAACCTATTCCAAGGAGCAGCGCGAGCTGGTCAAGCAGAAGCTGCGCAACTTGGGTTACACGGTGACCGATGAGCCCCATCCGCTCACGAGCGGCGTGTAAGCAAGATGGCCGCCATGGACCCGCAAGGCATCCCCTCGCCCGAGCCGGACAACAAACCAGCAGCCGGTAACGATTCGCAGCCGACGCGAGCCGAAGGCGTCAAGCCGACACCTCGCTGGATTCCGGGGCCGCGAACTTTTGAGCAGCGTATGGTCACCACCGTCCGACAACGCTGGGCAAGGCGTTTTTGCCTGAGTCTGCTGCTTGCCAGCACCATCGCATTGCCACAAACATGGGCTGCGCAAGATCTTGAGGTTCCCCTTGTTTTTCGCCTTCCAAGGGTAAGGGAGTCAAGCCGCCATGTCCCGTGGGTGTTCCCAGTCCCGGAGGTACTGGGCCGGGGACACATAGCCGAGCGTGGAGTGTCGGCGGCTCCGATTGTAAAAGATCTCGATGTAGTCAAAGAGATCGTCTTTGGCTTGCTCGTGCGTGGCGTAGCGCTGGCCATGCACCCGCTCGTTTTTCAGACTGTTGAAGAAGCTCTCGCTCGGGGCATTGTCCCAACAGTTCCCTTTGCGACTCATCGAGCAGACCATGCCGTAATCCACCAGCTTGGCCTGGAAGGCCTGGCTAGCATACTGGCTGCCTCGGTCCGAGTGGTGAATCAATCCCGATGCGGGCTTGCGGCGGAACCAAGCCATCGCCAGCGCATCTGTCACGATATCTGCCGTCATCCGGGGCCGAATCGACCAGCCAACCACTTCGCGGTTGAACAGGTCAAGCACGATGGCCAGATACAGCCAGCCTTCGTCGGTCCAGATGTAGGTCATGTCCGCCGTCCAAACCTGATTTGGCGCTGCGGGCGTGAAGTTGCGCTCCAGTCGGTTCGGCGCGATCGGCAGCGAGTGCCTGGAATTCGTCGTTGCCCGCCAGCGTCGCTTGTGCCGGGCACGAATGCCGTTCTCGCGCATCAGCCGCTCGACCCGTTCCTTGGAGGCTGGGAAGCCTCGCGCACGGATTTCCCGGAGCATGCGTGGCGATCCATATGCGCCTTTGAGCTGGGCATGGGTCGCGCGGATCAACGCCATCATTTGCGTATCGGTCAGGCGCTTGCGCGACGGTGTGCCGCCGCGCTTCCAGGCCCGATAGCCGTTCACACTAACCGTCAGGACATTACAGAGAATCGCCAGCGGATATGTGGCTCGTTCCTGCTCGATCCAGGCGTACTTCACAGAAGGTCCCTCGCGAAGTACGCCGCTGCCTTTTTTGCGATTTCAAGCTCCATCGCCAGGCGCTTGTTCTCCGCGCGCAGGCGCGACAGCTCCATTTGTTCAGGAGTCACAGGCTTGGCACCGGCCCCATTGAGCTTGCCCGCCTCGGCGGCCTTGCGCCAGTTGCGCAGTGTCTGATCAGACACGCCCAATTCCGCAGCCAGCTCTCCTGTCGTCTTCCCGGCACGCAGTTGCCTGACCGCCTGTTCCTTGAACTCCGCAGTGAATTCCTGTTTCGGTATCTTTCGCATTTCGCTTCCTTCCAACTAGTTGAGGTTATACCTCACCTCTTGGAAGGCGAAATTTCGGGGGAAGCTCAAGCCGCCCTGCCGGGGGCAGAGCAATAAGGCTTATGTGGGGCGGTGGTTGCGTCGTACGGCCCGGAGTGTTGGCTGGCGCGCCTTACCGGCTCAAAGGGCATCGCAATTGCATGACCCATGGGTTACGTGGTGGTGCCCCTGATCGCTTTGCTCGGTGAGCGTTCGGGCATCTGCCGTTCGCGGTGCGCAACGCCACGATCCTGCCTGCATTGGTGGTTTCGTGGTTTTGTCTCTGACGGCGGACGCCCGGCCATTTGATGCCCTGCCGTACCGGCGCGAGCGGCACCTTACTTCACCCCCCACTGGTTTCGTGGTGGGCACCGTGGCCCGTCCGCGAGGGCCGCGCCCGCAACTCACCAGGCTTGCCCTCCGAGACAAAACCACGAAACCAGCCACACCCGAAACGGCGCAGCACTTCGCCCCGCGAACGGCAGATGTGGGAATGGTCACCGCACACGAGGTCAGGGGCTGCACCACGTAACCCATGGGTCATGCAGAAACGATGCCCTTTGGGCCGGTAGGATTGGCTAGCCAACACTCCGGGCCGTACGACGCAACCACCGCCCCACATAAGCCTTATTGCTCTGCTCCCGGCAGGGCGGCTTTCTTTTCGTTAGTTTTCTTTGCCGGTCAAAGAAAAGTGACCGGCAGCCCCCGCAGGGGGATGTCGTATGGCCCTTGGGTCCAAAAACCAACGCCGCACAAAGAAACAGCAACCAACCCCGCAAGGGAGATGTCGTACGGCCCTTGGGTCCAAAAACCAACACCGCTCAAAGAAACAAGCGACCAACGCCAAAAACCCAAACTACAAACAACGCCCCACAGGCACCAACTCCTCCACCAAACCCCGCATATGCCGCCAATGCGACCCCTCCCAAAACACCCGCTGGCAGCAATCGCAAGTCACGAACCGCTCCTGGCGCGCGAGCACGCCCGGCGGCACGCGGCCGTCGACCTCGGTTTTGTCGATCGTCCGCAGCGGCGCATTGCAATCCAGGCACAGCGAGAACGGCCGCGCGCTACGGGCCAGGTCGAGCCGCGCGAAGATCTCCCGCAATTGGGGCGTGGCCTTGATGGCGCGCACGTAGCAGCCATGGGTGACCCCGCGCCGTTTGAGCAGCTCGCGGTCCCGCGTGAGCACGATGCGGCCCTCGCGCATGGCGATGGCTTCGATCTCGCTATCGGCGTAATGGTTGTCGTAAAGCGTGTCGAATCCGGTCAGGCGCAACAGGTGCGCCAGACCGCCCAGGTGGGCGTCGGCAACAAAGCGGGTCGCGCGCAGCGGCTCGGCGCGCACGCGCAGCAGCGGTGTGACGTCGAAGGCCTCGAACTTGGGATAGACCGAGACGCGGTCGCCATCCTGCAGCAGGCGCTCGAAGCCGCATGACTCGCCGTTCACCAGGATCAGCTCCACCTCGGTGTGCGGCACGCCCAGCGCTTCGATCATGTGCTTGACGGTGGCGGCGCGCGCGCAGGCGCACACGCAATCCCGGCCGCGCTGCGCGCGCGGCAGGAAATCGTTCAGTTCCTCGTAGAAACGAAACGTGGCGGTGACGGTGGCAGGGTCGGTGGCCATGGGCCAAAGTATGCCACCGCCCGGCGGCGGCTCAGCCCGCCTGGTTGGCCAGCCGCAGCGTGGATTCCACGGAAAGCCGCGCCCAGGCCGTCATGGCCTCGGCCGACTCCAGGCAGGCTGGTGGAGCGCTCAGGTAATGCTGCATGGAGATCTCGCGGCCGTTGCGGCTGTAGCGGAACGGCTCGCCGCCTTCGGCCTCGAAGCCCCCGCGCGTCTGGTCGTCCACTTTCAGGTAGCAGCGCCCGCCCAGCACCAGCGCGAACACCAGTCCGTCGTAGTACAGGGCGTGCCCGCCAAACATGCGGCGCGCGGTGATCGGGCCGATGCGCGCCGCCAGCGGCCCCAGCAGTTCGAGCAGATGGTCGATGAAGGGGTCGGGGCGGCGGGCTGGCATGTCGCTGGTGCGGGCGGATGCCTTAGAGCTTCAGGCGCTGCCAGATGGCCTTGGTCGCGCTGGCCGTGTTGAGCGTATAGAAATGCAGCCCCGGCACGCCGGCCGCGAGCAGGCGCTCGCACAGCGCGGTGACCACATCCAGGCCAAAGGCGCGGATCGACTCGCGGTCATCGCCGAAGCCTTCCAGCCGCTTGGCCACCCAGCGCGGCACTTCGGCACCGCACATCTCGGAGAAGCGCATCAGCTGCGAGGAATTGGTGATCGGCATGATGCCCGGCACGATCGGTACGTCCACACCCATGGCGCGCACATCCTCGACGAAACGGAAATACGCATCGGCATTGAAGAAGTACTGGGTGATGGCCGAGTCGGCGCCGGCCTTGACCTTGCGCACGAAATTCTCGAGATCGTGGCGGGGCGACTTGGCCTGCGGGTGGTACTCGGGATAAGCCGCCACCTCAATGTTGAACCAGTCGCCGGTCTCGGCGCGGATGAACTCCACCAGTTCGTTGGCATAGCGGAACTCGCCGATCTCGCCCATGCCCGACGGCATGTCGCCGCGCAGCGCGACGATATGGCGGATGCCGCCTTCACGGTAGGTCTTGAGGATATTGCGGATGCTCTCGCGCGAGGAACCCACGCACGACAAGTGCGGCGCGGCCTCGATGCCTTCGCGCTGGATCTCCAGCACGGCGTCCAGCGTGCCCTGCTGGGTGGTGCCGCCGGCGCCGAAGGTCACCGAGATGAACTTGGGCTGCAGCGGAGCGAGCTGCGCACGCGTGTTGCGCAGCTTCTCGGCGCCCTCCGCCGTCTTGGGCGGGAAGAATTCAAAGCTGAAGTAGCGGTCTTGCATGATGGTGGCGCGCCGCCTATGGCGCGGCGCGCTGAAGAATTGGCATGGGACGCCGGACGGCGTCAGGCGCTGCGGCGTTCGCCGAGCAGCACGCTCGACAGGGCCCAGGAGATCACGCTGTAGAGGATCGAACCGAGCAGGGCCGCGCCAAAGCCGGTGACCACGAAACCGGCCAGCAGCTTGCCCACGAACAGGAACAGCAGCGCGTTGATCACGAAGATGAACAGGCCAAGCGTGAGCAGCGTCACCGGCAAGGTCAGGATCACCAGGATCGGGCGGATCAAGGTATTCACCAGGCCAAGCACCAGCGCGGCGATCATGGCCGAGCCAAAGCCGCCAAGATGAATCCCATCGATCAGGCTACCCACCAGGAACAGCGCGGCGGCGTTGATGATCCAGACGGCCAACAATCTCATGACGACTCCTTCGCTTGGGTAAAACGGATTCGGGGCAGATTCGGGGCACGGCACCCGCGGCGCGCGGGCGCCGCGGGTTGACGAACCGGCGGTCGATCAAACGCAGATCAGCCGCCGGCCACCGGCAGATCAATAGCGGTAGTGATCGGCCTTGTACGGGCCTTGCTTGTTCACACCGATATAGGCGGCTTGCTGCTCGGTCAGCTCGGACAGCTGCGCGTTGAGCTTCTTCAGCTGCAGGCGCGCGACCTTTTCGTCCAAGTGCTTGGGCAGCGTGTAGACGCCGACCGGGTACTTGCCGCTTTCGCGCTCCTGCCACAGTTCGATCTGGGCGATGGTCTGGTTGGCGAACGAGCTGCTCATCACGTACGACGGGTGGCCCGTGCCGCAGCCCAGGTTCACCAGGCGGCCCTTGGCCAGGATGATGATCTTCTTGCTGGGTTGATCGCCAACGGCGGGGAACACCACGTGGTCGACCTGCGGCTTGATCTCGTCCCACTCGTACTTTTCCAGCGAGGCAATGTCGATCTCGTTGTCAAAGTGGCCGATGTTGCAGACGATGGCCTGATCCTTCATCTTGGCCATGTGGTCATGGGTGATGACGTGGTAGTTGCCGGTGCAGGTGACGAAGATGTCGGCCTTGTCGGCAGCGTATTCCATGGTCACCACGCGGTAGCCTTCCATCGCGGCCTGCAGTGCGCAGATCGGGTCGACTTCGGTCACCCACACCTGGGCCGACAGGGCACGCAGTGCCTGCGCGCTGCCCTTGCCCACGTCGCCGTAGCCGGCCACCAGCGCAACCTTGCCGGCGATCATCACGTCGGTGGCGCGCTTGATGCCGTCCACCAGCGATTCACGGCAGCCATACAGGTTGTCGAACTTGCTCTTGGTCACCGAGTCGTTGACGTTGATGGCGGGGAACTTGAGCTCGCCCTTTTGCGCCATCTGGTACAGGCGGTGCACGCCCGTGGTGGTTTCCTCGGTCACGCCCTTGATGGCGTCCAGGTTACGGCTGTACCAGGACGGGTCCTTGGCCAGCTTTTCCTTGATCGCGGCGAACAGGAAGGTCTCTTCCTCGCTGCCCGGGTTGGCGATCAGCGATGCGTCCTTCTCGGCGCGGGCGCCCAGGTGCAGCAGCAGCGTGGCATCGCCGCCGTCGTCCAGGATCATGTTGGGGGTGCCGCCATCCTTCCAGTCGAAGATGCGGTGGGTGAAGTCCCAGTATTCCTTCAGCGATTCGCCCTTGAAGGCGAACACCGGCGTGCCCGAAGCGGCGATGGCCGCGGCAGCGTGGTCCTGGGTCGAGAAGATGTTGCACGATGCCCAGCGCACGTCGGCGCCAAGCGCCACCAGCGTCTCGATCAGCACGGCGGTCTGGATGGTCATGTGCAGCGAGCCGGCGATGCGCGCGCCCTTCAGGGGCTGGGCAGCGGCGTACTCGTCGCGGATGGCCATCAGGCCGGGCATTTCGGTTTCGGCGATGGCGATTTCCTTGCGGCCCCAGCCGGCGAGGCCCAGGTCGGCCACGAGGTAATCGTTCTTCAGGTCAGTCACTGCGTTCATGTTTCACTCCGATGAAGAGTGGCGACGAAGGACGAGTGCGGGGAATACGGCCGCGCCATGCAAGGATGGTGAAAACCAGGGCCTTTGCATAGCGGGCGGATAGGTCGACTCGCCTCCGTGTGTATGCCACGGATCAGCGAGCGCCGTTGAAGACAGTCCGAGCCTGGCGAATGGCACAATAAGGCCCATTCGTTGCAACGCTCCTCGGAGTGGCGGTATTGTAGCCTGCCCCGGCACGCTTGGCACCGCCACCGCCATGAATTTTTCTTGACCGCCGGCCCAGCACATGACCCTGACGACACACCGCCCCCCGCGCACCCTGACCATCGCCGGCTCCGACTCGGGCGGCGGCGCCGGCATCCAGGCCGATCTCAAGACCTTTGCCGCGCTGGGCTGCTTCGGCATGAGCGCCATCACCGCCATCACAGCGCAGAACACGCTCGGCGTGACCGGCGTACATGCCATCCCGGCCGACATGGTGGCGGCCCAGATCGATGCGGTTGCCAGCGATATCGGCGTGGATGCGGCCAAGACGGGCATGCTGGGCACCGCCGCCATCGTCGAGGCGGTAGCCGCCGCGGTGGACCGGCATGGCATTCGCCAGTTGGTGGTGGACCCGGTCATGATCTCCACCTCCGGCGCCACCCTGGCGGACGACGCCACTACCCAGGCCATGGTGCGCCTGCTGTTCCCGCGCGCCGTGCTGGTCACGCCCAACCTGCCCGAGGCATCCTACCTGCTGGGCCGCAAGATCACCCGGCGTGATGAAATGGAGCAGGCGGCACGCGACCTGGTAGCGCTGGGCTGCCCGGCAGTGCTGCTCAAGGGCGGGCACCTGGATCCGGCCGATGCCGGCCTGGACGACCTGCTGCTGAGTGCCGACGGCACCGTGCGCGTGTTCACGCATCAGCGGGTTGACACCCGCAACCTGCATGGCACCGGCTGCACACTGGCGGCGGCCATCGCAGCGCAACTCGCGCGCGGCGATACGCTGGTGGAAGCGGTGGAAGTGGCGCTGGATTTTGTCGCCGATGCGATCGTGGCGGGTGCTGACTTTGCGCTTGGGGCGGGCAACGGGCCGCTGAATCACGGCTTTGCGCCGCGGGTACTGGGGTGAAACACGAGCCGCCCCCTCCCAATGCGAAGCGAAGCGAGCCGTGACGGTGTTAGAGGCCGTATGGGGCGCCTTCTTTGCCTACTTTCTTGGCAAGACAAGAAAACAGGTCGCTCCCCGCAGGGGAGTGAAACTGCCTTTGACTTAGACTTTGACTTTGAGCTTCCAAGCCCTTACAACACCATGCCCACCCTCACCCACATCGACCTGCGCACCGACCCTGCCGCCGCCCCTTACCAAAAACACGAAGTAGTCCAGGTAGCCTTCGCCAAGGAACCCGGCGAACTCATCAGCCTCGAAGGCCCCAACCGCTACCAGCCAGGCGACGCCATCATCACCGGCTCAACCGGCGACCGCTGGGTCGTCTCGCGCGAACGCTTCGACCCCAAGTACGAACCGCTGCAAGCCGGCACCCACGGCCAGGATGGCGCCTACCAGAACATCCCGGGCGTGGTGCTGGCCAAACGCATGGACCAGGATTTCAGCATCGCCCGCTCAGCCGGCGGCGACGTGCTGCATGGCGCGGCAGGCGACTGGCTGATGCAATACGCGCCGAACGACTACGGCATCGTCCAGCAGGCGCGCTTCGCCCAGGTCTACCGGCCGGCCAGCGGCAACGCCTGAAGCGTCAGTCGCCGCCGCTGCTCAGCGGCACCAGCTTGAACGCAGCTCGCGCCACGCACACCACTTCACCAGCGGCGTTCTTCACTTCGCCCTCGCAAAACGCGATGCGCGCGCCGCGCCGCATGCAGCGCGCTTCCAGGTGCAGTTCACCGCGCGCTGCAGCCAGGAAATGCGTGGACATATCGATAGTGATCACGCCGGTTTCCAGCGGCGCATGCGAGCGCGCGGCGCCGCTGAGCGTGAAATCCAGCGTGGCCATCAAGGTGCCGCCATGCACGTCGCCCCGGCTGTTGACCAGGAACGGGCTGACCGGCAGGCGCGTGCGGCACAGGCCCTCTTCCATCCGCACGGGCTGCAGGCCAAGATGGCGCATCAGCGGCACGTCGATGCCGAAGTAGGGTTTCTCGGGCGTGCCCGGTGCTACCGGGACAATCTGAGCGGGACTTTCCAAAACAATGCTTCCTTATTCGCGTTATGCGAGTTCCACCACAGCCTGGCCCTCGGCGACGGCGTCGCCGGGCTGCACCAGGATGGCCTTGACCACGCCAGCATATTCGGATTCGAGCGGGATCTCCATTTTCATGGACTCGATCATCATCACGGCGTCGCCGGGCGCAATGGTAGCGCCAACTTCGATGTGGATGGCGCAGACATGACCGCTTACCGCGGCTTCGATCTTGTTCATCAGGCAGCTCTCTGGGTAGGTTGTTGGTTCTCTGCGGCAGGCGTGGCCAGCACACGCTGGGCGAGCGCGGTATCGATGCGCCCGGCCAGGAAATCGGGATGCGCGAGCACGCGCAGGATGAAAGGGATGTTGGTCTTGACGCCGGCAACTGCGAAATCCCGCAGCGCCGCGCGCAGCGTGGCGATGGCCTCGCCGCGATCGGCGCCGGTGGCAATCACCTTGGCCAGCATGGGGTCGTAGTACGGCGTGACGCAGGCGCCTTCGGCGTAGCCGGTTTCCACGCGGATGCCCGCGCCTTGCGGCGGGCGGAATACCTCTAGCAGGCCGGGCGACGGGAAGAAGCGCACCGGGTCCTCGGCATACACGCGCGCCTCGATGGCATGCCCTTGCGCGGGGACAAGGCCACCCGGCAGCACATCATCAATGCGCTCGCCGCGCGCCAGCCGGATCTGCGCGGCCACGATCTCCACGCCGGTGATCTGCTCGGTGACGGCGTGCTCCACCTGCAGGCGCGTGTTCATCTCCAGGAAGACGAATCCGGTGGCCGGCGTGTGCAGCATTTCCACCGTGCCGATCACGTCGTAGCCGATGCCGGACAGCAACGCCGAGAGCTTGGCCGCCATGGCTTGCACCTCGGCACGGTCCAGCCCGTGCGCGCGCGCTTCCTCGATGACCTTCTGGTGCCGGCGCTGCACGGAACAATCGCGCTCCCACAGGATGCGCACGCCGCCGTGGCGGTCGGCCAGCACCTGGAACTCGATATGGCGCGGCTGCTCGACCAGCTTCTCCAGGTACAACTCGGCCTGGCCAAAGCTGCGCTGCGCCACCGAGCGCGCCTGCTGCCAGGCGGCGGCCAAGCCGGCCGCGTCACGCACCGGCACCATGCCGATGCCGCCGCCGCCGCCGGCGGGCTTGATCAGCACCGGATAGCCGATACCCTGCGCCGCGGCGGCAACGGTGTCCATATCGTCGGGCAGCACCTCGGAGCTGGGCGCCAGCGGCATGCCTTGCGCGGCCATGAAAGCGCGCGCTTCAGTCTTGTGGCCAAGGCGCCGGATCCAGTGCGGGGACGGGCCGATAAAGCACAGGCCGGCGGCTTCCACGCGCTCGGCGAAAGCGGCGTTTTCCGACAGGAAGCCATAGCCGGGATGCACCGCATCGGCGCCACTGGCGCGCGCGGCTTCCAGCAGCTTGTCCTGGTCCAGGTAGCTGGCCAGCGGCGGCGCTTCGCCCAGGCGCAGCGCGGCATCGGCTTCGCGCAGGTAGGGCAAGCCGGCGTCGGCATCCGAGTACACCGCGACCGACTCCAGGCCCAGCCCGCGCAGCGCGCGGATGATCCGCGCCGCTACCGCGCCGCGATTTGCGACCAGCACTCGGCGTACCGGACATGCTGGACGCACCGGACGTAAGGTTTCACAGGCTTTCGTCGTGGCATTCATGCCGTCTCTCCCGCGCGGATCACCACCGCGTCGACCAGCACCGGCGCCACGCCGGCGCGGCTCACCATGACCGGATTGGCGTCCACCGAGCGTACCTGTCCCTGTGCCCGCACCATCCAGTCACCCAGGCGCACCAGCATTTGCGCCAGCGCATCCACATCGACCGCCTCCATGCCGCGCAGCGCGCCGAAGGCGCGCGCAATGCGCAGCCGGCCGATGGCCTCGCGCGCCTGCGTGACGTTGAAGGGCGCGACGAGAAACTGCACGTCGTCCATCGCTTCGACCAGCACGCCGCCCTGCCCCACCATCACCACCGGTCCGTAGACGTCGTCGATGTGCGCGCCCACGGCCAACTCAAAAGCGCCGCGTTGCTGGCACGCCAGCAAGACGCCGCCATGCTCGATGCCTTGGCTGGCAGACAGCCCTCGCAGCACACGGTCCAGGTCATGGAAGGCGGCCAGTGCCTGCGCCTCGTCGGCAAGGCCGAGGCGCACCAGCCCGAGCTCGGACTTGTGCGTGATATCGGACGAAACGCCCTTGGCGACCACTGGCGTGCCCAGTTCTCCCAGCGCGCGGCGCACGTCATCCGCGCTGCGGCACAGGCGATGCTGCACAACCGGCAGACCGGCCTGCGCCAGCGCCGCCAGGCTTGCCACTTCATCGAGCGATACGTGGGAGGCCGCATTGTCCTTGGCTAACACCGGCGGCAACGCGGCGGGCTCGGCCAACGCGGTGGCATTCACCTCCACGTGCCGCGCGAGCATGCCCAGTGCGCGCATGGCGGCACGCTCGCTGTCGAACACCGGCACGCCTTGCGCGCGGAACGCCTGCGCCACCCATTCCTGGTTGGCGCTGACCGCCACCGGCACGCCGCTGGCAGACGCAAAGCGGCCGGTCTGCGCGGAGAAGCCGGCAAAATCGTAGCCCTCGCCGCCGATAGGAAAGCCCACGTAGATCATGTCGGCCTGGCGCTGCGCGGCCACCACTTCCAGCGTCTGCCCGTAGATGTGCGGCTGGCCCAGCAGCGCAGTGGTCATGTCGATCGGATTGCGCGCCGACACGAACGATGGAAGCACTGCCTTGAGCGCGGCTTGCCCATCGCCTTCGAACTGGCACAGCGCGAGGCCCTGATCCTCGGCCGCATCGGCCGCCAGCACGCATGTTGCGCCGGAATTGCTGATCGCCACCACCTTGCGTCCACGCGGACGCTGCCCGCCGATAAACACCTGGCTGTACTCGACCAGCTCGCGGAAATCAGCCACACGCTGGATGCCGTGCTGACGCAGGAAGGCGTCAGCCAATGCGTCCTCACCGGCCAGCGCTCCGGTGTGCGAGCTGGCGGTGAGTTGCCCGGCCTGCGTGCGGCCAGCCTTGACCGCAAGGATGGGAATGTCGCGCTGGTGCGCGACGCGCGCGGCCTGCGCCAGCACGGCCGGGTCTTTCAGCGATTCGATATAGAGCAGTAGCACCCGGATGTCCGGATCGGCCGCGACCGCGCGCAGCACCTCTGAGGCAGTGATGTCCGCCTCGTTGCCGGTCGCCACCATATAGCGCACGCCGATGCCCTTGCGGCGCAGGCCGCCGTAGACGATGGAAGAGCCCGCGCCGCTCTGGCTGACAATGGCGACCGGCCCGTCCTGGCCGGCTTCCTCGTTGATCATGGTGGAGAAATGCAGGATCGCGCCATCGCGGAAGTTGGCCACGCCTTGCGTATTGGGGCCGAACAAGCGCAAGCCGCCCGCGCGCGCACGCTCGACCAGCCTGCGCTGCTGCGCCGCGCCGGCATCGCCAAGCTCCGCAAAGCCCGATGAATAAATCACCGCCGCGCGCGCGTTGATCGCCAGGCACTGGTCGATGGCCTGTTCGACCTCCTGCCCCGCCACACTGACCACCACGACATCGGGCGCATCGGGCAGCGCGGCAAGTTCGGGATAGGCCTGCAGGCCCTGGATCTGCGCGCGTTTGGGGTTGACCGGATACACACGCCCGGCAAAGCCGTAGCGGCGCAGGTAATCGATCGGCCGGCCGCCGGCCTTGATCGGATTATCGGAGGCGCCAAGGATGGCAACCGAACGCGGGGCGAGCAATTCAAGAATGTTGTCGCTCATCTCAATCCACCTTCACCTTGGCTTCGGTGGCCACGCGCTTCCACTTGACCAGTTCCGCCTGCACAAACGCGCCGAACTGCTCGGCATTCAGCGTGCCGGGCGTGGTTCCGCTCTGCGCCAGGTTAGCCTTGGACTCCGCGGTGTTCATGCTCTTCACGGCGTCGCGGTTCAGGCGCTCCACCAGCGGCTTGGGCAGGTTGGCCGGCCCATAGAAACCAATCCACGTGGTGGCCTCGTAGCCGGGTACGCCCTGTTCGGCAATAGTGGGCACATTGGGCAAGGCCTCGCTGCGCTTGGCCGAGGTCACGCCGATGGCCTTGACCTTGCCGTCCTTCACATAGGGCGCCATGGTCATCACGTCATGGAACAGCGCGGGAATCTGGCCGCCGAGCAGGTCCGACAGCGCCGGCGCCGCGCCCTTGTAGGGAATATGCGTCAGCGGCGTGTTGGTCATCAGCCGCAGCAGTTCCCCCGACATATGCGTGGCGCCGCCGATACTGGATGAGCCGAACGACAGGCCGTCCTTCTGCTTCCTCGCGTACGCAAGGAATTCCTGCAGGTTCGACACCGGCACATTGTTGTTCACCACCAGCACGTTGGGCGTGGTCGCCAGCAGCGCGATTGGGGTGAAGTCCTTGCTGGCGTTGTACGGCAGCTTGGGCCGCACCGCGGGATTGATCACCTGGTGCGTGGCGCTGACGAGCAGCGTGTAGCCGTCCGGGTTGGCGCGTGCCACGATCTCGGTGCCGATCTGGCCGCTGGCGCCGGCGCGGTTATCCACCACGAACGGTTGCTTGAACTCGGCCTGCATGTCGCGCGCGATGCGGCGCGCCAACAGGTCGGTCATGCCGCCGGCGGGAAACGGCACGACGATGGTGACGGGCTTCTGCGGCCAGTGCTCCTGCGCCTGCGCGCCGGTGGCGCTCAGCAGTGTGGCGCCAACGGCCAGCGTGGCAGTGACGATGGCATTGAGGGTGGGACGGTGCGCAAGGATAGGTCGGTGATTGGGCAAGGCGGTCTCCATTGTTTTGTTTGCATCTGATTTGCCTGGCGGTCTCTCGTCTCAGGGACGGATGCCGAACTTGCGCACGCCCGGCTCGCGCAGCGGCGCCGCCAGGTTGGCGAACTCGCACAGCAGCGAGCGCGTATCGCGCGGGTCGATGATGTCTTCCACCACGAAGGCTTCGGCGCTGCGGAACGGCGACGTCAGGCTGCGCACGCGCTGCTCGATCTCGGCGCGCTTTTGCACGGGGTCGTCGGCGCCTTCGATCTCGGCCTTGTAGGCGACTTCCAGCCCGCCCTCGATCGGCAGCGAGCCCCAGTTGCCGGACGGCCATGCGTAGCGGAAGTTGAAGCGGCCCATATGCTGATGCCCGGCCGCCGCCACGCCATAGGCGCGGCGCAGGATCACGGAGCACCACGGCGTGGTGGCCTGGTACACCGCGGCCAGCGCGCGCACGCCGTAGCGCATGGTGCCGGCCTTCTCGGCTTCCAGGCCGATCTGGAAGCCGGCGATATCGACCATATTGATCACCGGCAGGTGGAAGGCCTCGGCCAGGTCCACGAAGCGGATGAATTTCTCCGCGGTGGGGCCGTCCCAGCCACCGCCGTAGTGATATGGATCGCTCGCGACCACGGCCACCGGCCAGCCATCCACGCGGGCCAGCCCGGTCACGATGGCGCGGCCCCAGTGCCGGCCCATCTCGAACAAGGAGCCCTGGTCCACCAGCGTCTCGACAATGGGGCGCACTTTGTAGACGGAACGGCTGTCGCGCGGGATCGCGCTGAGCAGCCATTCATCGCGGCGGGCGGGATCGTCGGTTGGCTCAACGCGCGGCGGCAGTTCATGCACCGAGCCCGGCAGGTAGGACAGGAAGCGGCGCGCGCGCGCAAAGGCTTCTTCCTCGCTCGCCACTTCGTCATCGACCACGCCGTTGCGCGTATGGATCTGGCTGCCGCCGAGCTCGTTCTTTTCCAGTACCTGCCCAATGCGCGCCACCACCGGCGGGCCGGCGTTGAACAATTGCGCGGTGCCCTTGACCATCACCGAGTAGTGGCTCGCGGCCACGCGCGCCGCGCCCATGCCGGCCACCGAGCCCAGCGCCAGCGACACCACCGGCACCAGCGACATGTTCTCCACCACGTGCTGCCACACCTTCATGGTGGGGATGTTGGTGTAGCCCTTGTTCTCGATATTGCGCACGGAGCCGCCACCGCCGGTGCCGTCTACCAGCCGCACCATGGGCAAGCGCAGGTCGTGCGCCATCTTCTCGGCATGGATCAGCTTCTCGCCAACGGCACCGTCGTTGGCGCCGCCACGCACGGTGAAGTCATCGCCCACCAGCACCACCGGGCGGCCTTCCACCTTGGCGCGCCCCATCACCAGGTTGGCGGGCGTCAGGCCCACCAGGCGGCCGTTGCTATCGTACTGGCCGCTGCCGGTGAGCGCGCCCACCTCGCGGAACGATCCGGCATCGGCGATCGCGTCGATGCGCTCGCGCACGGTCAGCTTGCCGGCGTCCTTGTGCCGCTTGACCTTGTCGGGGCCGCCGAGCTGCGCGGCGAGTTGCTTGCGGTAGGCCAGTTCATCGATTTCGGGCTGCCAGGACACGGCGGTCTCCTTAGTGCTGTTGTTATGGTCGTGGGCTATCTAAAGGCATAAACGCAGCAAACGTGCCAGGCGCATCAGCCCTTGATTTCATTGTTCTTTTTATCGCTCGCTGATATTGTGTCCACGATAAGGACACAAAAGTGCCCACAACGGAGACACAGCATGTCGTCATCAGCGACACCAGAAGACACTTTCCCCGGCACTGAAGACAGCCTTGGCGTACTGGTCGCCAGCCACGCGGGAGACGTACTAGCCAGCCTGGGACTCGCTGCCAACGCCACGCTGGCAACCGCCGCGCTAGCCGCCAGCGCAGGGCTCGCCGGCGACGGCGACTCCCCCCAGGATGCCGGCCGCCTGTTCGAATGCACCCTGCCCTGCCCCGACAGCAAGCCCGCGCGCCGCTTCATCGCCATGCGTCTGCGCGACCGCGAGCGGCAGGTCATCCTGCTGCGCCCGGCCGAGCGTGACGCAGCCCTCTTCGACTTCCTCGGCGCGGTGCCCTTTGCCGGCGCGATCCTCGATCACTTCATCACCAACCCCTACCAGGCCATCACCGTGGCGGACCGCGCGGGCAACGTGCGCTTCATCAGCCCGGTGCACGAGAAATTCCTCGGCCTGCGCACCGGTGAAGGCACGGGCCGGCCCGCGGTGGACGTCATCCCCAATTCGCGCCTTGCGCAGGTGGCAGCCAGCGGTAGAGCCGAGATCGGGCAGCTGCAGGAGATGAACGGTGTGACACGCGTGGTGAACCGCATCCCGATCAGCGCCGCGGGCGAGGTGGTTGGCGCCATCGGCCAGATCCTCTTCAAGGAGCCTGAAGCCATCGGCCGCATGCACCGCGAGATGACGCAGTTGCGCTCGCAACTGGCGCAAACACAACGCGAGCTCGACGCGTTGCGCGAGCAGCAGGCCGGCACCGGCCCCGGCCTGCTGATTGGCGATAGCGCGCCCATGCAGCGGCTGCGCCGAGAAATCGACACGGTAGCGCGCCTGGACGTGCCGGTGCTGATCCTCGGCGAAAGCGGCACCGGCAAGGAACTGGTGGCGCGCGCCATCCACGGCGCCAGCCGCGCGGCGCAGGGCAAGCCGCTGGTCAGCCTGAACCTGGCCGCGCTGCCCGCCACGCTGATCGAGGCCGAGCTGTTCGGGCATGCGGCGGGCGCCTTCACGGGCAGCCATCGCCTTGGGCAGGCCGGCAAGCTGGAGCAGGCGGGCGGCGGCACGCTGTTCCTCGACGAGGTTGCCGATATCCCGATGGAGATGCAGGTCAAGCTGCTGCGCGTGCTGGAGGACCATATGGTGGAGCGGCTGGGCAGCCGGCAGGCGCAGCGCGTGGACTTCCGGCTGGTGGCGGCAACCAACCGCGATATCCAGGCACTGATCGATGGCGGCCGCTTCCGCCTGGATCTGTATTACCGCCTGAGCGGCGTGGTGCTGCGCATTCCCGCGCTGGGCCAGCGGCGCGAGGACATCCCTGCCCTGCTGACCCATTTCGTGCGCGGCTTCTGCGTGCGCAACCAGGTGCCGGTGCCGCAAGTGGCATCCGAGGTGCCGCGCTATCTGGCCGAGCGGCGATGGCCGGGCAATGTGCGCCAGCTCAGGCAGAAGATCGAGGAAGCGCTGGTGTTCTGCGACGCACGCGTGCTGCGCGCGGCGGATTTCGCCCGGGGCGAGGAAAGCGCGGTGGCGCACAGCCTGAACGAGCCGGCGTTGCCGTATGACCAGGCAGCGAATGAGGCGGCGGACGAGGCTGAGATCAACGCGGGTGCCGCATCGCCGGCGGACCTGCGGGAAGTCGCGTACGAGGCCGTGCTGCAGGCCATCGCGCGGCACGGTGGCAACAAGAAGCGAGCGGCGGAGCAACTACGCATTTCACGCTCGCATCTGTACAAGCTCCTGGCGCGTGGCGCGCGCGGCTGAGCGCAGGCGCTTGCCAGCGCCTACAGGATCTCCGGGACAAACCAGGCATTGAAGCGGTAGAGCGCAATGGCCGGCATCACGGAAAACAGGAACAGGCTGACGACAGCGCGCCGGTTCCTATACGGGTAGAGCGCCAGCAGATCCCGCAGCGTGTAGCTGGCAACCAGCACCACGAGCGGAACGTAGGCCAGGACGCAAAACAGGAAGATCCAGACAAAGGCGCCGCCCTGCAACGCTCGGTCAAGCATGCCAACACCGGCGATCCAGTGCGCATCCCCGCCACTGAATGTGAGAAGCAGCATCATCAGCGAAACGATCAGCGTGGGATAGCGGAGCATCTAGGCCGGCTCTCTCTCGCCGCCCGGCTCGTCGCCAAACAGCACGCGCAGCATGCGCTCGGGATTGGCCAGGAAATCGCGCGTCACGCGAAAGTGCTCGGTGTCCTGATAGTCGATCCGCGCCACGCCTTCCGGTGAGCAGGTGTAGATGACGAACTGGGACGAGATCATGGGGTTCGCCGGAGTGGATGTGGATGGCACGGCGCTATCGTAACGCAGTGCGGCGCCGGCACGGCTCACAACGCCAGGCGCATGGCGATGCGTTGGCGCAAGCCGAGCGCCGCCTCGCGCGCCAGTGCGGCGCAGAGCGCCGGGCTGAGATCGGCTTCATCGAGGCGGCGAAAGCCGAGGCTTGCGTAGAACGGCGCGTTCCACGGCAGGTGGCTGAAGGTGGTGAGGTTGAGCGACTGCAGGCCTTGCCGGCGGAAACCATCGGCCACGGCGCGCACGAGGGCGCGGCCAATGCCGCGGCGGGCATGGGCAGGGTGGACGTCCATCTCGTCAAGACAGGCATGCTGGCCAAGCACGCTGGCGAGTGCGAAGCCGGCTGGCGTGCCGTCGGGGGCGATGGCGACCCACAGGCGGCGCTCGCGCTGCGCGCGTTGCAGGTCTTCGAGCGGCGTGACTTGCTGGCGCAGCGCGGGGGGCAGGTCGGATTCGGGGAATAGTTCAGCCGCGGCGCGTTCGATGGCAGGCAGGCCGGGTACGTCTTCGGGCGTCGCTAGGCGAATGACTGGCATCGGTATGCGGCGGAATGAGCAAGCTCGGACTCCCGGAGTGAGAGCGGTCGGACGCACGCATGCGCACCCTCGCTCCGGGCCAGGCGGCACATCACGCCGCCGGAAACATCCCCAGCAGATTCGTCACCGCCGCGGGCACGTCAGCCGCCTCGGTAATCGCGCGCACCACGGCCGCGCTGCCAACGCCGACCGCCAGCACCTGCGGCAAGCGCGCCGCATCGACGCCGCCGATGCCCACCAGCGAGGGCACCACAGGCTGCATCAGCTTGACGTAGGCGTGGAAGCGGCCCAGGCCCTGCGGCGCGGTCGGCATGATCTTGGTGGTGGTCGGGAAGATCGCGCCCAGCGCAAGATAGCTCGGGCCGATGGTGGCCACGCGCAACATCTCGGCATAGCCGTGCGTGGACACGCCAAGGCGCAGCCCGGAGGCGCGCAGCGCATCGAGGTCGGCTTCGTCGAGGTCTTCCTGGCCGAGGTGAATGCCATAGATGCCGCTGTCGCCACCCTGGCTGGCGTGGTAGTCGATGGCAGCCCGCCAGTGATCGTTGATGAACAAGCGGGAAGCGCTGCCGCGCGCGGCCTTGGCGGCGCGCTCGATCTCGCCGCGCACGGCCTGCGCGTCATCGGACTTGAAGCGCAACTGCACGGTGGGCACCGCCAGCGGCACCAGCCGCTCGATCCATTCGGCGCTGGGCACCACCGCGTACAGAGCCAGCGGCGGGCACGGTGCGAAGGGCTCGGCGCGCTGCTCCGGCGCGACCAGCGCGGCGTGGCGCACGTGCGGGAAGCGCGCGAAATCCACCGGCCAGTCCAGCGAGCCCCGCTGCCAGGCGCGCGCCAGGCAGAGCGCATCGTGCGCGGGGAAATGCAGCGCCAGGCAAGCCAGCAGCACGGCGACGAAGGCCGGCGAATGCGCGGTGTCGTCGTCGGCATGGGCACTGAAGACCCAGGTGCCCATCGGCGAGCGCACGGTGTCGCTCCATTGCCCGCCTTCGCGGTCGCTCTCGATGGCGATGGCGCCGGCGCCGGCAATGCGCGCCAGCGTGGCCGCGTCGGCCTCGCCGTCGAACAGCACCACGTCGGCATCGCCGAGCGCGGCGGGGGCGTTGCCCTGCACCCACGCGCGCCAGGCCTTGTCGCTGGTGCCGAAGGTGGCGCCATAGCGCGCCAGCAGCGTATCGCGCAGCGCGGCGTCGATGCCGGCAGGCAGAAGATTGCGGGTCATGCGCGGTCCTCCGCGCCTTCGGCGTGCCAGAACGGCATGCCCACCACCGGCGTGCTGGCCTGCGCGATATCGCGCTCCGGCATGGGGCCGGCCAGGTAGGCGGTGCGGCCCGCGTCCACAGCCAGCGCGAAGGCGCGTGCCATGTTGACCGGATAGGCAGCCTGCGCCACGGCGGTGTTCAGCAGCACGCCATCGTAGCCCCACTCCAGCACCTGGGCCGCGTGCGACGGCAGCCCGAGGCCAGCGTCGACGATCAGCGGGGTATCCGGCAGGCGTTCGCGCAACAGGCGCATGGCGTGCGGATTGACGGCGCCCTTGCCGGTGCCGATGGGCGCGGCCCACGGCATCAACGCCTGGCAGCCCACGTCCAGCAGGCGGCGGCATAGCACGAGGTCCTCCGTGCAATACGGCAGCACCTTGAAGCCTTCCTTGATCAGCGTCTCGGCCACGGCGGGCAGGTTGAGCGTATCGGGCTGCAGCGTGTAGTCGTCGCCCACCAGCTCAAGCTTGATCCAGTCGGTCTCGAACACTTCGCGCGCCATCATGGCGGTGGTGATGGCTTCCTGCGGCGCCATGCAGCCAGCGGTATTGGGCAGCACCGGCACGTTCAGCGAGCGCAGCATCTGCCAGAAAGCCTGGCCGCCCTCGCCATCGCCGACCGAGCCCTGGCGGCGCAGCGCCACCGTCAGCATGGCGGGCCGGGCCACCTCCACCGCGGCCTGCAGCGTGGCGGGAGACGGATAGCGCGCGGTACCCAGCAACAGGCGCGAGGCAAACGACTCGCCATAGAGCACGAAGGGGTCGGCGAACAGGTCGCGCCGGGGTTCTGCGGAATTGAAGGTCATTTGGGGTCAGCCTCCCGTCACGGGTTGCACGAGGTCGATACGATCGCCGGCGGCGAGCACGGTGGCCGCATGCGCGGCGCGTGGCACGAACTGGCCGTTGAGCGCGGCGGCAAATGGCGGCGCGATGCCCGCGCCCGCCACCGCATCGGCCAGCGTGGCGTTATCGGCAAGGGCGAGCGGACGGCCGTTGAGCAGGATATCCATGGTCATTGTCGTTCAGTGCAGCACCGGCGAGCCGGTGACGGTATCGAGCGCGGCCGCGATCATGCCAGGCCAGCGCACCGAGGCCGGCACGGCATGCGCGGCAGGATCGCCGTCGAGCAGAGCCCGCACGACCTGGCAGGCGGCCTCGGTGACCGCCGGGGCGATCAGGAAGCCGTGCCGGTACAAGCCATTGAGGCGCACGATGCGGGCATGCTGGTCGACCCGGATGGCCGGCAGGTGGTCCGGGCGCGTCGGGCGGCGCTGCACATTGAGTTCCAGCACGCGCGCCTCGCCAAAAGCGGGGTGCAGCGAATACGCCGCGGAAAGCAGCTCCAGCGCGGAGCGCACGCTCATCGGCGAGTCATCTTCGCTTTCGAGCTCGGTGGCGCCGATCACGTAGAGGTCATTGGGCTTGGGCGCGATATAGATCGGGTAACGCGGGTGCAGCAGGCGCACCGGGCGATGCAGCTTGACCTCGGGTGCGTGCACACGCACGACTTCACCGCGCAGGCCGCGCAATCCCGGCATGCTGCCGTGCGCGGCGGGCTGCCCCGGCCAGGCGGCGCGGGCGCCCAGGCCACGGCAATCCAGCACGGTGCGTGCGCAGATCCCCAGCGCTGGCAGGTCGCCCGCTTCGATTTCACCGGCCTCCCAGACGCAATGCAGCCCGCTTGCCACCGCGCAAGCCAGCAATGCGCGCAGCGTGCCGCGATTGTCCAGCTGGCCTTCGCCGGCCAGCAGCAGCCCCTGGGAGAAACGGCCCGCGAGCGCGGGCTCGAGCGCGGCCACGCCATTGCCGTCCAGCGCGCGCATGCGCTGCGCCACCAACTCCGGCGGCGCCACCGCGCGCACCCGGCTGGTAAACAGCGACATCTCGCTGCGGTCGCGGGTATGCCATACCACCAGCGTGCCGTCCTCCTGGAAGAACACCGGCTCCGGCAATTCGGCCACCCAGGTGCGCCACAAGTCGACGCTGGCGGTGCCAAGCTCGACGATGCGGCGCTCGGCAATGGCGGATTCCGCCAGGGGCGCGAGCATTGCCGCGGCGACGTGCGCGGCCGAGCCAACGCCGTCGGGGCCACCGCGCTCGACCAGCGCCACGCGCAGGCCGGCACGCACCAGTTGCCAGGCGGAAAGGCGCCCGGCCAGGCCGGCGCCGAGCACGGCCACATCAAACGACTGCGTTGTCATGGGATGGTTGTGCCGGTGCTCGCCGCGATGGCGCGGCGAGCACCGGCCTCCTTTAAGTCATGGCGTGCCCTTCGGGGAAGGGGCACGGTACTTCGCGTGCGGCGCTGCACGGGCAGGCGCCGCACCATGGCCCTACGCCTTACGAGTAGATCTTGCTGCCGCTCTTGACGAACTCGATCGACTTTTCCTGCATGCCCTTCTCGGCTTCCGGCTTGAGCGAAGCGGCGTAGTCGCGCACTTCCTGCGTGATCTTCATCGAGCAGAACTTGGGACCGCACATCGAGCAGAAATGCGCGATCTTGGCGCCTTCGGCCGGCAGCGTGGCGTCGTGGTACGAACGCGCACGTTCCGGATCCAGGCCGAGGTTGAACTGGTCTTCCCAGCGGAACTCGAAACGTGCCTTGGACAATGCGTTGTCGCGCAGCTGCGCGCCCGGCCAGCCCTTGGCAAGGTCGGCCGCGTGAGCGGCGATCTTGTAGGTGATGATGCCTTCGCGCACGTCTTCCTTGTCCGGCAAGCCCAGGTGTTCCTTCGGCGTGACGTAGCACAGCATGGCGGTGCCCATCCAGCCGATGTTGGCCGCACCGATGCCGCTGGTGATGTGGTCATAGCCGGGGGCGATGTCCGTCACCAGCGGTCCGAGCGTGTAGAACGGCGCCTCGTAGCAGTGCTTGAGCTCTTCATCCATATTGGCCTGGATGCGTTGCAGCGGCACGTGGCCCGGGCCTTCGATCATGACCTGCACGTCGTGCTTCCAGGCCTTGTCGGTCAGCTCGCCGAGCGTGCGCAGCTCACCGAACTGTGCGTCGTCGTTGGAGTCGGCGATGCAACCCGGACGCAGGCCATCACCCAGGCTGAACGACACGTCGTACGCCTTCATGATTTCGCAGATCTCGTCGAAGTGCGTGTACAGGAAGTTTTCCTTGTGATGCGCCAGGCACCACTTGGCCATGATCGAACCACCGCGCGAGACGATGCCCGTGACACGGTCCGCGGTCATCGGCACATAGCGCAGCAGCACGCCGGCGTGGATGGTGAAGTAGTCCACGCCCTGCTCGGCCTGCTCGATCAGCGTGTCGCGGAACATTTCCCAGGTCAGGTCCTCGGCGATGCCGCCGGTCTTGTCCAGCGCCTGGTAGATGGGCACCGTGCCAATGGGCACCGGCGAGTTGCGCAGGATCCACTCACGCGTTTCGTGGATGTGCTTGCCGGTGGACAGATCCATGATGGTGTCGGCGCCCCAGCGGATCGACCACACCATCTTTTCCACTTCCTCGGCCAGCGACGACGTCACGGCGGAGTTGCCCAGGTTGCCGTTGATCTTGACGCGGAAATTGCGCCCGATCGCCATCGGCTCCAGCTCGGTGTGGTTGATGTTGGCGGGAATGATGGCGCGGCCGGCAGCGATTTCGCGGCGCACGAATTCCGGCGTCATGTCTTCCGGGCGCAGCGGCAGCGCGGCACCCAGCGCATTGCCGGGGTGCTGGCGCAGCAGCGCCTTGTATTCGGGCTTGTCGTACAGCGCTTGCAGGTTCAGCGACTCGCGCAGCGCCACGTATTCCATCTCGGGCGTGATGATGCCGCGGCGCGCATAGTGCATCTGCGACACGTTGGCGCCGGCCTTGGCGCGGCGCGGGTTGGTCAGCTGGGCAAAGCGCAGGTGGGCGGTGGCCGGATCGGCGGCGCGCGCCAGGCCGTATTCCGACGACAGGCCGGACAGCACTTCGGTGTCGCCGCGCTCTTCGATCCACTTGCCGCGTACCGAGGGCAGGCCGGCCTTCAGGTCGATATGGATGTCCGGATCGCTGTACGGGCCCGACGTGTCATACACGGGAATCGGCGGATTGGACATCTCGCCCTTGTCCGTGCGCGTGGACGTCTGCAGGATCGTGCGCAGCGGCACGCGGATATCGGGGCGGCTGCCGGTCAGGTAGGTCTTGCTGGATGCCGGATAAGCAAACTTTTTGTCGAGATCGGTTTCAAGCGACTCGAAAGATGCGGCGGGGGCGGTATTTGTGCGGGCCATGGGTGTCGTCCTCTCTCTTGCGGGGATGGACGAAACCAGGAGCCCTGTGAGCATGGCCGCGGCGGTGTGGCCGGGTCATGTGCCTTGGAGAAGGCAGGAGCTGTTCGGTAACCATGAAACTTCCCACGCCGGTACTAGCCGGATCGGGTTCGAAGGGACTCTCTCAGCCGCACGGCCCATCCGTACGGCACCCCTGTTTCATCCAACGGGGTGAATTTAAGCACAAGGCTCGGGGCTTGACCACCCCTGTTTCAATCTGGAGTGTCGTGCGTCAAGGTATGGCAGAGGGCCGCGCGGGCCCCAGGCGACAGGCATGCACACCATTGCACGCCACTACGCTGCAACGCACCATGACTTAGCGTGCGCATGCACTGCCATTCGAAACCGCAGCCACTTCAAGCCTTGAAGGTCACCCAAGGCTTCAACCGCGCCACCGCTTCGATCAGCCCGGCCTCTTCCTGTGCCTGCAGCACCGGACCGATCGGCTTGTAGGCCTCGGGCGCTTCTTCCGCCCTGCGCTCCTCGCGCAGCGTGACGCAGCGCCACCCGGCGTTGGCATGATCGCTTTTCAAGCGGCGCAAGGCCTGGCGCCGGACACTGCGGCCGGCGCCGTGGCTGCATGACGAGAGCCAGTCGGTGTGACCCAAACCTCTCACTATATAGGAAGCATCCCCCATGGAACCGGGGATCAGGGCCAGGTCGCCGTGATGCGCGGGTGTCGCGCCCTTGCGGTGGATATTGAGGCCGTTTTCGCGCAGCACCACGTTATGCGGCACGTCGACCACCAGCCGCGAAGCCGTCGCGCCGCACAACTCGGCCAGCTCCTTGCGCACGAGTTCAGCCAGCACCACCCGGTTGGCCCAGGCATAGCGTGCCGCCGTGCCCATGGCCACCAGGTACTCGTACGCCAGGCTGCCCGCCAAGCCGTACAGCCCGCTCGTCGGATGCTTCAGGCCGGCGGGCCAGGCCTGGCGCGCCCGGTCCATCCAGCGCCGTCCCACGTAGAAGCCGACATCGCGCGAGCCGCTGTGGATCATCGCCACGACATCGCCGGGCGCCAGGCCAACGCGATACGCGGCATGCCTGTCGAAGATCTCGTCCACGACCTGCAGCTCGACAAAATGATTGCCACCGCCCGGCGTGCCGAGGCAGGGATCGCGAAAGACCTCGCGATTACCGACGTGCGCATCCGGCGCATAGCGGGCACTGCCGCCAAACGCGTCCAGTCCGACGCAAGCGGCAAGTTCGGCCTCCAGCCGGGCCCGATCGACCTGCGCCCACAAGCCTTGGGGGGCCACGCGATCGATGAACGCGGCGGGTCCCTCGTCGAACAGGGCGCGGAACGCGGCGCTATGCACCGGCACGTCTCGTCCGTTTTCGAGCAGGGCACGCGTCAGCCTGCTCACAAGGGCATCCTGCTGCGGCAGCAGGGCGGCTTGCTTCAGGCCTGTGGTGATCAAGCGCATGCCGCAGTTGATGTCGGTACCGATCGCGGCAGGAATGACGAAATCCGCGTCGGTGGCAACGATCGATCCGACCGGCGCGATGCCGCCGGGATGAAAGTCTGGCGTGGCGCAGGCTTTGCAGACGCCGTGGTGGCCGTCCGGAGAACGCACCGCGGCGAAGTCGAGCAACTGCCGTACGGCCTTCGCTTCCAGGGCAAGCGTGGCGGGCAACAGCACCGAGGCTTGCGCGTGTTCGTTGCGCAGGTGATAGACACCCTGGCTGCGTTCGACATGGATGCCCTGGCGCTGCAGGGCTTTTTCAAGACGGGGAAGTGAGGACATGGCTGCTGGGAATACAAGGTACGGGGGTGCCTCCGGGGAACCGGGGCAAAAAGTACCTTCTGCGCAGCAGCGTCGAGAAAGGAGCGTGCAGTGTATCGCCGGGGAGCGGCGAACGGCAAGCGCCGGGCCCGCGAGCCCTGCCATGTCGGCGCAAAGTGTTGGGGGCCGGACACAGTGCAAGCCCACGCACATAGCGCGCCGCTTGCTCTACCATGCAATCAGACATGCCCATGCGCCGCGCGCGCAGAAGACTGCACAGGAGACCTCATGACCCAAGCTGCCACCCACCGCGTGTTCAACCAGGTCCCGGACCTGACCGGCTACAACCTGTTCACCGGCGACCCCGCGCTGCGCGCCGCGCTGGAGCGGCTTGGCGGCGGCTGGCACGCCGGTGCGCTCGATGTCTTCGGTGCACGCCTGGGCAAACCCGATGTGCAGCAGTGGGCGGCCGAGGCTAATCGCCACGCGCCCGAACTGCATACGCACAGCCGCACCGGCGAGCGCATCGACGAAGTGGAATTTCCGCCAGCATGGCACGCCCTGCTGGCCCTGCTGCGCGGCCAGCAGCTGCAGGCGCTGCCGTTCGCGCAGCCCAGGGAGGGCGCGTGGGTGGCGCGCGCCGCCGGCTATTTCCTGCAGGCGCAGGCCGAGTCCGGATCCCTGTGCCCGCCCACCATGACGTTCGCCAGCATCCCGGTACTGCAGAAGGAGGCGGCGCTGTTCACGGAGCTGGGGCCGAAGCTGTTTGCCACCGAGCACGATCCGCGCGACCTGCCCTGGCGCGACAAGCAAGCCGTGATGATCGGCATGGGCATGACGGAAAAGCAGGGCGGCTCCGATGTGCGCAGCAACACCACCGTCGCGCGCGCCGTGCGCGGCGAGGGCCGCGGCGCGGAGTACGCGCTCACCGGGCACAAGTGGTTTTTCTCCGCCCCGATGTGCGATGCCCACCTGGTGGTGGCGCGCATGGGCGCGGAGGATGGGCCGCTGTCGTGCTTCTTCGTGCCGCGCTTTCGCGACGACGGCAGCAAGAACCCGGTGCAGATCCAACGTCTCAAGGACAAGCTGGGCAACCGCTCCAATGCCAGCAGCGAAGTGGAATTCCGCGAGGCCACCGGCATCCTGATCGGCGAGGAGGGCCGTGGCATCCCGACCATCATCGAGATGGCCACCTATACCCGGCTGGATTGCGTGATCGGCAGCGCCGCCATCATCCGCGCGGCGCTGGTGCAGGCCGTCCATCACGCGCGGCATCGCATGGCGTTCGGCCGCCTGCTGGCGGAGCAGCCGCTGATGCGCAACGTACTGGCAGACCTGGCGCTGGAGAGCCAGGCCGCCACCCTGCTCATGATGGAACTGGCGCACGCCTTCGAGCGGGCCGATGCTGATCCGTTGTCGGCCGCCTGGAAGCGCATCGTCACGCCGGCGGCCAAGTTCTGGGTCTGCAAGCGGGCCATCGAGGTGACGGGCGAAGCCATGGAGGTGTGGGGCGGCAACGGCTACGTGGAGGAAGGCCCGATGGCGCGGCTGTACCGCGAGGCACCGGTCAACTCGATCTGGGAGGGTTCCGGCAACATCATGTGCCTGGACGTGCTGCGCGCGCTCCAGCGCAATCCCGAGGACGCGGGGCGGCTATTGCAGGACCTCGGCCGGCGCGCCGGCGGCCATCCGGCGGTGCGGGCCGAACTCGCCTCGCTGCAGGCGATGCTGCGCGACGCGCCGGATCACCTTGAAGCCGGCGCGCGGCGTTTTGCCCAGGGCCTCGTGCTGACCGCGCAGGCGGCGCTGATGCTCGCCCATGCCGACGCCGACGATGCCGAGCGCTTCGTGGCCAGCCGGCTCGGGCGCCAGCACGGCCGCGTGTTCGGCACGCTGGAGGGCGACGATGCCGCGCTGGCGCGGGTCATCGCCCGCGCCTGGCCGGCCTGAGGCACGCGGCCGCGCCGCTCGCCTCGTCACGCTTTTTTCTGGCCATCGCGCTACAGGCGGCGCGGGTCCTGCCGTAAACCCCTTGGTATTAATGTCATGCACTTAATACATAAGTGCGTATTGATCCCCTTTAAATGACCAAGCGGCGCGCCCGGCTACACGGCGGGTGCCGACATCCCGACATGAACATCAGCCAACGCCTGCTGCTATCTTTATCCCTGGCCCTGCTCGCCTTGCTCGTCGTGGGCCTCGGCGGCATCTGGCAACTCAGCGAGTCGGAACAGCGTTTCGAGTACTTCAACGACAACACGCTAGGTAGCGTACGCACCCTGGACACCCTCAAGGACAACGTCAACGCCATGCGTATCTCGCTTTACAGGCACACCATGAGCGAAGACCCCAAGGCCAAGGCCGAAGCCGAAGCCGCCCTGGCCCGCGCCGACGAGAAGTTCGACACCACCGCCGCAAAGTATGAGCGTGACGACATCAGCGACGATACCGACCGCAAGATGCTCGAAGCCGACCGCGCCGCGCTCAAGCGCTACCGCGCCGCGCGTGTCGCCATGCTGGAAAAATCGCGCGCCAACGATTTCGCCACGGCCCACACCATGCTGGTGAGCGGCGAACTGAACGACGCATCGATCGCCTTGCGCAAGGCAATCGACGATCACATCAACTATAACGGCGAGCTGGGCGAACTCTCCGTGAAGCACAATAGCGAGCAGTACACCACGGCGGTTCGCGTGTTCTCGGCGGTCATCGTCGTGGCGGTGCTGGTCACCGGCTTCCTGGCGGCAACGCTGTATCGCCGTATCCACGGCAGCCTGGCCGAAATCGAGGAGAGCCTGGAGTACGTCAGCGACTCCCTGGACCTGGAACGCCGCGCACCGGTGGGCCGCCTGGACGAGATCGGCCGTACCGCGGCCGCCTTCAACCGACTGCTGGAGCGGGTAGCTGTGGCGCTGCGCGAGGTGCGCCATTCGACCGATTCCGTCAGCGTGGCGGCACGGCAGATCGCCGCGGGCAATACCGATTTGTCGGCACGGACCGAACAACAGGCCGCCTCGCTGGAGCAGACCGCATCGAGCATGGAAGAGCTGACCACCACCGTGCGCCAGAACGCCGAGAACGCGCGCCAGGCGAGCGGCCTGGCCGGCAATGCCGCCAGCGTGGCCGAACACGGCAGCACCGCCGTGCAGCAGATGGTGCAAACCATGGGCGCGATCAGCACCAGTTCCAACCGCATCGCGGAGATCACCAGCCTGATCGAGGGCATCGCCTTCCAGACCAACATCCTGGCGCTGAATGCCGCGGTGGAAGCCGCGCGCGCCGGCGAACAAGGCCGGGGCTTCGCGGTGGTGGCCGGCGAGGTGCGCAGCCTGGCGCAGCGCTCGTCCAGCGCCGCCAAGGAAATCAAGGACCTGATCGACAGCTCGGTCAACACCGTGCGCACGGGCTCGGCACAAGCCGAGGATGCCGGCAAGACCATGAGCGAAGTCCAGAACGCGGTGAAGCGCGTATCGGACATCATCGCCGAGATCGCCGCGGCCTCCGACGAGCAAAGCGCGGGCATCGAGCAGGTCAACCAGGCGGTGGGCCAGATGGACGAAGTCACGCAGCAAAATGCCGCGCTGGTGGAAGAAGCAGCCGCCGCCGCGCAATCGCTGGATGACCAGGCCGGCAAGCTGCGCGACACGGTATCGACCTTCCGCCTGGCTACGGCCTGAGCGCCGGTGTGAGGGGCGAACCCCCACCCCTCGCACCGCCCCTCACACGGCCCCTCACACGGCCAATACCTCCGCGATGCGCAACACCACGCGCGGGCCGTGCCGGATCAGGTCATGCGCGCGCTCGCCGATCATGATGGCCGGCGCATTGGTGTTGCCGCCAATCAGCGTTGGCATGATCGAAGCATCCACCACGCGCAAGCCTTCCACGCCCCGCACGCGCAGTTGCGGATCGACCACCGCGTATTCGTCCATGCCCATGCGGCACGTCCCCACGGGATGGTAGATGGTATCCGCATGGGCGCGGATCATCGCGCGGATCGCGCTGTCGTCGCCGCCATCGGCCGGCAAGTGTGCCGAATACAGCTCCTTGCCGCCGAACGCCGCCAGTTGCGGCTGGGCCAGGATCCGGCGCACGATCCGCACGCCGGCCACCAGGCCGTCGAGATCCCGCGGGTCCGACAGGAAGCACGGGTCGATCATCGGCGCCTCGCGGATATCGGGCGAAGCCAGCCGTACCTCGCCCCGGCTTTTCGGGCGCAGCACGCAAACGTGGCAGGAATAGCCATGGCCCAGGCGGATGCGGCGCATATGGTCGTCGGCCATGCCGACCACGAAATGCAGCTGCAGGTCGGGCTCGTCCAGCCCGGCGTGGCTCTTCAGGAAGGCGCCTGCCTCGGCAAAGTTGGAAGTCAGCATGCCGGTGCGCTCGCGCCGGTAGCGCAGTATCTCGGCCAGCAGGCGAAACGCGCCGCCCACCGAGACCCCGAACAGCTCGGACGCCGCCACCCGCTTGTGCACGATGACGTCGAGGTGGTCCTGCAGGTTGGCGCCCACGCCCGGCAGGTCGTGCACCACGGGAATACCTAGCTCGCGCAGATGCGAGGCGGGGCCGATGCCCGACACCATCAGCAGTTGCGGCGAGCCGAACGCGCCGGCCGACACGATCACCTCGCGGCGTGCCCGCAACAGGGTCTCGCGGCCATCCTGCCGCACCACCACCCCCACCGCGTGGCGGCCCTCGAACTCGATGCGCAGCACCTGCGCGCCCGTCATCACATGCAGGTTTTCGCGCCCGCCATTGCTGGCGCGGTCGGCGGCGTCGCCGCGGTGCAGGTAGGCGCGCGCGGCATTCCAGCGCTCGCCGCCATGCTGGGTCACCTGGTACCAGCCAGCGCCCTCCTGGTCCACGCCGTTGAAGTCGTCGTTGCGGCGATAGCCGGCCTGCTGGGCCGCCTCGATAAAGCGCTGGCCGAAGGGATTGGGCGTGCGCAGGTCCGACACATGGAGCGGGCCGCTGCCGCCGTGCCAGGGATCGTCATCGCGCCCGGCCACGCGCTCATTGCATTCGGCCCGGCGGAAATAGGGCAGCACATCGTCCCAGGCCCAGCCGTCGCAGCCGGCCGAGGCCCAGCGGTCGTAGTCCGCCGGCGTGCCCCGCGTGTAGATCATGGCATTGAGCGAGGAACTGCCTCCCAGGCCGCGCCCGCGCGGCTGGTAGCCACGACGCCCGTTCAGCCCGGGCTGCGCAACGGTACGGTAGCCGTAATTATGGCTACCGGCACGCGGCAGCATGGCCGCGCAGCCCGCCGGCGTCGACACCAGCACATGGTGATCGTGGCCGCCGGTCTCGAGCACCGCCACGCTGTCGCTGCCGCTGTCGGCCAGCCGCCCGGCCAGGGCACACCCCGCCGAACCGCCGCCAACGACGAGATAGTCAAAGGTGGTTTCCATCCGTCTCCCCGCCTGGTCCGAGGTCAGTGTGCCGGGGTTGCGCCGAACGCTTCGGCAAGCCGCGCATGCCGGCCAACCCGGTCTGGCTGGCACGCCGAAAGCATGCCGCGAAATCAGTGTAGGGCTTTGCCAGGGCACTGGAAAGGGAGAAGGAGGATCGATGAATACGGTTGTTTGAAGCACGCGGCTAGTGGCCGGCCTCCATTGTCAGGCGGCGCCGCTTGGCATATGGTGCGGGGATCTAAACGCCGCGCGCGCCAAGGGCGGCGCACGACCCCAAGGAGAGCGCGACATGAGAGAAGTGCCCGAGATGTCATCCGTATTCGACGCCATGCGCGCCGCCTCACGCCGCGACCAGGCCCCGGCCTGGGCAGTGCGCGCCGACCGGCTGCGGCGCCTGCGCAAGCTGGTGACCGGGCACATGGACGAGATCGCGCAAGCCATCAGCGCCGATTTCGGCAACCGCCCGCGCCAGGAGACCGCGCTGCTCGAGGCCTTTCCCAGCGTGGCCGGGATCGACGATGCACTGCGTCATGGCAAGCGCTGGATGCGGGTGCGGCGGGTACGCACCGGGCTGTGGTTCAAGCCCGCCACGTCGCGGCTGATGCCGCAGCCGCTAGGCGTGATCGGCATCGTGGTGCCGTGGAATTACCCGCTCTACCTGACCGTGGGCCCGCTGGTGGGCGCACTGGTCGCGGGCAACCGCGCCATGGTCAAGCTCTCCGAGTACACGCCGCGCTTCGCCGCGCTATTCGCGCGCCTGGCGCAACAGGCTTTCGCCGCCGACGAGGTCACGGTGATCAATGGCGACGCGGAAGTGGCGAGCGCCTTCTCCGCCCTGCCCTTCGACCACCTGCTGTTTACCGGCTCAACCCAGGTCGGCCACCATGTGATGCGTGCGGCGGCCGCCAATCTCACGCCGGTCACGCTGGAACTGGGCGGCAAATCGCCGGCCATCGTCGGCCCCGGCGCCGACCTGGAGCGCGCAGTCGAACGCATCCTGGTGGGCAAGCTGCTCAACGCCGGCCAGACCTGCATCGCGCCGGACTATGTGCTGCTGCCCGAGGCCCTGCGCGAGCCCTTCGTCGAAGCCGCCCGCGCCTGCGCCGCCCGCCTCTACCCAGACCAGCCGGACCTGCCGGGCCATGCCGGCAACCCCGACTACACCACCATCATCAGCCCGAGGCACTTCGCGCGGCTGGACGGCCTGGTGAGCGATGCCGCCCGCGCCGGGGCCCGCGTGGTGCCGCTGTCACAGCTGCCCTCGGACCCGGAGCGCCGCCGCCTCGCGCCGGTGCTGTTGCTGGATGTCCCCGCCGACGCCACGGTGATGCGCGAGGAAATCTTCGGCCCGGTGCTACCGCTGGTGACCTACCGCACGCTGGAAGAGGCCATTGACTACATCAACGCCCGCCCACGCCCGCTGGCGCTCTACCTGTTCGAGAAAGACGGCCGCACGATCGACCACGTCATGGCGCAAACCGTGGCGGGCGGCGTCAGCATCAACGAAACGCTGCTGCATATCGCCCAGGAAAACCTCCCCTTCGGCGGCGTGGGCCCCAGCGGCATGGGCGCCTATCACGGCCAGGCGGGCTTTGAGACCTTCTCCAAGCTCAAGCCGATCTTCCGCCAATCCGGCATCAATGGCGCCGGGCTGCTGAAGCCACCCTATGGCAAGCGCTTTGAAACGATGATCAAGCTGCTGATGCGCTGAATGACAAGGAAAACCTGCGGCGTTGATCGAAGCCGCCGAACGGGCCAACGCTGCGCGCCACGACGACGGCTGTCTCTCCCTCTCCCCTCAGGGGGAGAGGGCCGGGGAGAGGGGTGGCTTAGCTAGGAGCCACGCAAAGCGAAGCCCGTGGTGTTTTCCACCCCGCTGGCGTAACTACCACCCAGCCTCAACCCACCACCATCGGCCGCCCCAGCATCCGCGCCAACACCGCTTCCGGCGAATGCGTATGGTCTGAAATCGCTTTCGGCGACAGGTAGTAGGTCTGCTCCATCATGGCCCGGCCGCGCATAGCCGCATGCAGCACCTGGTCGCTGAATACGATCCAGGTCGACCCGGGCGGGAACTGAAATTCCTGCTGCGGCACATTGGCCTGATACGCCAGGTCGGCCTTTGCAAGATCGTGCAGCTGCAGCATCCGATGGTCATACTCCGAGCGCCGGCGCTTGGTGATATGCAGCATCTCCATCACCCGCGCCTGTCCCGGCCACATGCCCTTGGTCTTCGGCACGAAACGCTTGGCGAAATCGCCAAACGGCTCGCCCACCCGCCACACGCGCGGCGCCTGCGGGTCAATGTTGTGGAACACGCGCAGCAGCCGCTGGCCCAGCATCGGGTTGGACGGGAAGGAGTCCACATGCAGGCGCGTGTCGTCCTTGCGCCAGCTCACCGGCCGCCCGGCGATCTCGCTCGGGCGCAGCGAGGTGCCGGCACGCACCATATGCGGGCCATATTCAGGGAACAGGCTGAGCACCAGCTTCTCGCTGTACTCGGCATAGCGGCGAATCAGCACGTACAGGTCTTTCAGGTCCTGCTCGCCGCCCGTCGCACCGCGCACGGCCTGGTCGTTGGCGCGCAGGTTGATGTTCTTTGACTTGCCGTCCGACCAGCGGCTGTCCAGGAATCGCTCCTCGCCGGGCTCGAACTGAAAGCGCAACTGGGGAAAGAACAGCACGGCGCCCTGCTCCAGCTCGCGGCGCAACCCCGCCTTGGTGCCGGCATCGAGTTGCGGGGCCCACTCGGTATAGGGCTGGGGCCGGATCAGGTTGAACGCGGGCGCGGCTGCCCCGGCCGTGGCGGCGGGGCTGGGCGTGGAAGGGGTAAGGGTCGAATCAAGTGACATGGGCATCCTCGGTATGCGGGCTCCGGCGGTCTTGAGCGCGCATGCGCGCGCCGCGGCAGGCGAACAAAGCGCCACTCGCCGGGCCCCCTTGCCATCCCGCGATTCTACCCTCGCGGCCATGGCGCGCCACGCCCAGCCTTGCCCCGCTTGATCCAGGACAAGGCGGTGGCAAGCCAGGAACACCATGGCTGGCGCGAAAAAAAACCGCCCGAAGGCGGTCTTTCCGATGCAAGGTTCGCAGCAGCCTTACAGGCCGGCCGCAGCGCGCAGCAGCGCGACCTTGTCGGTGGCTTCCCACGAGAATTCCGGCTCTTCGCGGCCAAAGTGGCCGTAGGCAGCGGTCTTCTCGTAGATCGGGCGCAGCAGGTCAAGCATCTGCACGATGCCCTTCGGGCGCAGGTCGAAATGCTCTTGCACCAGCGCGGCGATCGCCTCGTCGGAGATCTTGCCCGTGCCTTCGGTGTACACCGTCACATTGATCGGGCGGGCCACGCCGATGGCGTAGCTGACCTGCACCTGGCACTGGCGCGCCAGGCCGGCGGCGACCACGTTCTTGGCGACATAGCGGGCAGCGTAGGCTGCCGAGCGGTCGACCTTGGACGGATCCTTGCCCGAGAAAGCACCGCCACCGTGGGGCGAAGCGCCGCCGTAGGTGTCGACGATGATCTTGCGGCCGGTCAGGCCACAATCGCCCTGCGGGCCGCCGATGACGAAACGGCCGGTCGGGTTCACCAGGTACTTGGTGTCCTTGAGCATCTCGGCCGGCAGCACCGGCTTGATGATTTCCTCGATCACGGCTTCACGGATCTGCGCCTGGGTGATATCCGGCGAGTGCTGGGTCGACAGCACCACGGTATCCACGCTGTGCGGGCGGCCGTCGACGTAACGCACGGTCACCTGCGACTTGGCGTCGGGACGCAGCCAGGGCAGGCGGCCATCGCGGCGCAGTTGCGACTGGCGCTCGACCAGGCGGTGCGAATAATAGATCGGGAAAGGCATCAGCTCCGGCGTTTCATCGCAGGCGTAGCCAAACATCAGGCCCTGGTCGCCGGCGCCCTGGTTCAGGTAGTCGTCGGAGGCGCGGTCCACGCCCTGGGCGATGTCAGGCGATTGCTTGTCGTAAGCGACCAGCACTGCACAGCCCTTGTAGTCGATGCCGTATTCGGTATTGTCGTAGCCGATGCGCTTGATGGTGTCGCGCGCAACTTGGATGTAATCGACGTTGGCAGTCGTGGTGATTTCCCCGGCCAGGACAACCAGGCCGGTGTTGCACAGCGTTTCAGCGGCCACGCGCGCGTACTTGTCCTGGGCCAGGATGGCATCGAGGACAGCATCGGAAATTTGGTCGGCGACCTTATCGGGATGGCCTTCGGAGACGGATTCCGAAGTGAACAAGAAGTCGTTTGCCACGAACTTTTCTCCAGGTTTGGCTATTGCGCGCCAACCTCTAAGCCCGGGCGGCGACGCTTTAGCGGAATTTTCATGCCGTTCCGGTAGAACGGTATCGCCCCGCAAGTTGTCAGTTAACTCGGCGATACGCGCTATTATACGCGCCTGCAAGCTACGCTGCAGCGCCCCGGTTATCTGGCACACCTGCCAATACCGGACGCTGTCGCGGCCAGGCCGCGCCACCCGACAGGCGGCGCGTTTCCGGCCTGGCGCGAGCCTGCGGGCGGTGCAAGCCGTACGGTGGGCCCCGTAACAACACCAGATTCATTTTGATTGCCCCACTAACGGCAGCGCCCGGCAAAACATTAATGACCCACCCGGCCCGCCGGGCCGCTATCGCAATCCGATGACCTTTCTGTTCTGGCTGATTTCCCGCTTGCCGCTCTCCTGGCTGCACGCCATCGGCGGTGCGCTCGGATTGCTGGCGGCACGCCTGCCGGGGCGTTATGGCACGCGGCTCAGGGAAAACCTTCGCCATGCCTATCCCGACGCCAGCGACGCGATGGTGGCGCAGGCGGCCCGCTCGACCGGTCGCATGATCCTGGAAATGCCCTATTTCTGGAGCCGGCGCCATCCCGAGGCGCGCATGTACAGCTTTGCCGACCGGCTCTGGCCGGAACTCGACAAGCTGATGGCACAGGGCCGCGGGCTGATCATCCTGGTGCCGCATCTTGGCTGCTTCGAAGTGCTCCCACAGGCATTTGCCCTGCGGCATCCGGTCACGGCCTTGTACAAGCCGCCGCACCAGGCCTGGCTGCGCGACTGGATCGTCAAGATGCGCACGCGCCCTAACCTGGCCATGGCGCCGGCGCAGCCGCGCGGCGTGCGCATGCTGGTCAAGGCACTCAAGCGAGGCGAGGCCATCGGCATCCTGCCCGACCAGGTCCCGACCGGCGGCGAAGGCGCCTGGGCGCCGTTTTTTGGCAAGCCGGCTTACACCATGACGCTGGTGCAGCGCCTGCAGCAGCTCACGGGCGCGCCCATCGCGGTGATCTTCGCCGAACGCCTGCCGCGTGGCGCGGGCTTCCTCGGCCATATGCAGGTCATCAAAGACCCGCTGCCCGACGACCAGGCAGAAGCCGTCGCGGTGATCAACGCGGCCGTCGAGAAGCTGGTGAAGGCATGCCCGACGCAGTACCTGTGGGGCTACAACCGCTACAAGCAGCCGGGCGGCGCCGAACCGCCACCCGCCCAGCCACCTCGCGCGCCCGCAGCCGACGCTTCGCGCAACCCCCTGGAGGTGCCGGCACCGGCGCCTGTCTCCCACTCCAACGACCAAAGATGAGCCGTATTTTTACCTGGCTTGGCATCGGCCTGCTGACCGTGCTGGGCAAGCTCCCCTATCCGCTCGTGGCACGCTTCGGCGAAGGCCTGGGCAGCTTGCTCTACCTCATTCCCAGCAGCCGGCGCCGCGTGGTGCAGACCAACCTGCGCCTGTGCTTCCCCGAGCGGACCGACGCCGAGATTGAAACGCTCTCGCGGCAGACCTTTCGCACCGTCTTTCGCAGCTTTGCCGAGCGCGGCATCTTCTGGACCGGCAGCGAGGCGCAGATGCGCCGCTGGGTCCAGATCGACGATCAGGCCGACCTGGTGGCGCTGGACGGCACGCCCCACATCCTCGTCACGCTGCATCTCTCGGGCGTCGAAGCGGGCGCGATCCGCCTCACCATCCACCTGCGCGAGCACGTCAAACGCTCCGGAGCGTCGCTCTACACCAAGCAGAAGAACGACCTGTTCGACGGGTTCCTCAAACACGCGCGCGGCCGCTTCGGCGCCAAGATGATTGCCCGCAACGACAGCGCGCGCGACATCATCCGCTGCCTGCGCAAGGGCGAGGCCCTGCAACTGATCGCCGACATGGATTTTGGCGAGCGCGACTCGGAGTACATCCCGTTCTTTGGCGTGGAAGCCCTGACCCTGACCTCGGTATCACGCCTGGCGCGGCTGACGGGGGCCAAGGTTGTGCCGATCTATACCGAGATGCTGCCCGACTACCAGGGCTATGTGCTGCGTATCCTGCCGGCTTGGGAAAACTACCCTGGCGACAGCGTGACCGAGGACACCCGGCGCATGAATGCCTTCTTCGAAGACTGCATCCGCCCCCGCGTGACTGAGTATTACTGGGTGCACAAACGCTTCAAGCACCGCCCCGACGGCGAGCGCGAAAACTACTGACCACGTGGGCGCGGCGGCGGCATCGCCAGCCAGACATGCAGCCCGCGCCACCCTCGACACGCCGCCAGCAAGCGCCGGACGGCCCGACTACAATCGCACTATGAAACTCCAGTTCACCAAGATGCACGGCGCCGGCAACGACTTCGTCGTGCTTGACGGCATCCACCAGACCCTGAACCTGACCCCGGCGCAGTGGCGCGCGCTCGCCAGCCGGCATTTCGGCGTGGGCGCCGACCAGATCCTGGTGGTCGAGAAACCCACCCGGGACGACGTCGACTTCCGCTACCGCATCTTCAACGCCGACGGCGGCGAAGTGGAGCACTGCGGCAATGGCGCGCGCTGCTTCGTACGCTTCGTCACCGACCACGGCCTGACCGACAAGCGCTCGGTGCGCGTGCAAGTGATGAACGGCGTGATCACCTTGACGCTGCAGGACGACGGCCAGGTCACGGTCGACATGGGCGCGCCGGAACTCGAACCTGCCCGCGTACCATTCCGCCCCGAAGGCCTGCCGACCAGGGCCGAAGGCCGCGATACGCTGTACGGACTGGAAGTAAACGGCCGCACCGGGTGGATTTCGGCAGTCTCGATGGGCAACCCCCACGCGGTTCAGGTGGTGGACAACACCGAGACGTTCCCGGTGCTGCAGGACGGCCCCATCATCGAGCACCACGCGAGCTTCCCCAACCGCGTCAACGCCGGCTTCATGCAGGTGGTGGAGCGCCACACGATCCGCCTGCGCGTGTTCGAGCGCGGGGCCGGCGAGACCCTGGCCTGCGGCACGGGCGCATGCGCGGCGGTCGTCGCCGGCATTCGCCGCGGCCTGCTGGACTCGCCGGTGCTGGTGCACACCCATGGCGGCGACCTGACGATTGCCTGGGACGGCGAAGGCGAGTCGGTACGCATGACCGGCCCTGCCACCACGGTATTCGAAGGCAGCATTGACCTGGACCGGCTGCCTGCCTGACCATAGCGGAATGCGGCCAGCCATGGCCGCGCCCTCTATGGAGTGACAATGCCGCTCGCTGATTTCCGCATCACCTCGGGCAAGAACTTCAGCCTGGCCGGCTTCAGTCCCGACGCCAAGCCGTTCTCCGGCGGCGACAAGGTCGCCGACCAGGCCCGCCTCATCGAACTGAGCACCCAGCTCGACGCGCAGCAGGACATCTTCTATGCCGAGCACCAGCGCAAGCTGCTGATCGTGCTGCAAGGCATGGACACCAGCGGCAAGGATGGCACCGTGCGCGGCGTCTTTCGCAGCTTCGACCCGCTCGGCATCCGCGTCGTCAGCTTCAAATCCCCCACCGCCGAGGAACTCGCGCACGACTACCTGTGGCGCATCCATGCCCAGGTGCCACGCGCCGGCGAGATCGTGGTCTTCAACCGCAGCCACTACGAAGACGTGCTGATCACGCGAGTGCACGAGTGGATCGACGAGGCCGAATGCGAGCGCCGCTACAAGCAGCTACGGGCATTCGAGACGATGCTGCTGGAAACCGGCACCACCATCGTCAAGTGCTTCCTGCATATTTCCAAGGACGAGCAGAAGGCCCGGCTGGAAGCACGGCTGGCAGATCCGCAGAAGCAGTGGAAGTTCGACCCGAAGGATCTGGAGGAGCGGCAGTACTGGAAGAACTACGAAACCGCCTACGAGGCCGCCATTGCCGCGACCAGCACGCCGGAAGCACCTTGGTATATCGTGCCCGCGAATTCGAAGACGCACCGGAACCTGATGGTGGCGGAGATCCTGATGGCGGTGTTCGAGAAACTGAAGCCGGCGTATCCGCCGGGAAAGCCGGCGTTGGCGAAGCTGAAGGTGGTCTGAGGCACAAGCGCAACGCGAAGGGACCAGGCCAGGCCGGTCCCTCGCTTTGGGTCAGGCGTGCCCGTTGCCGCGATGGATGTCGTGCGTGACAAACGGCTTCTCGTGTGTCGGCATGGCCAGCCACTCCGGATGCTTCAGCGTTTCCCGGATGTCGTCCAGCCCGCTGGTCCAGTGCTCGTTCATCGTCAGCAAGCCAAACTGATAATCCTTGGCGTTGCCCTCAAACGTCTTGTCGCGATAGATCAGCTGGATCACGTTGCGGCGCGCATCGCATGCATACTCCGCCGCCTTGCGGTACCAGTCATTGTCACGCTGCCCCTGCGGCACCAGCGCCATCACCTCGCTCAGCATGCGGCGGTAGTTCTGCTGCTCGCTCATGTAATCCGTGATGGTGCGCGTGCGGCTGGAATACTGGATGTCTTTCTGCCGCTCGGCCACGTCCAGCAGGTTGTGCGGCAGCTTGCCCCGCGCGCTCCACAGGTCCACCTGGAAGATCAGCGCGTCGCGCCGGGGCTGGGCGGTCAGCACCTCCGACAGCGGCGTGTTGGACACCAGGCCGCCATCCCAATAGAACTCGCCATCGATCTCCACCGCGGGAAAGCCGGGCGGCAAGGCGCCGGAGGCCATGAAATGCTCGGCGCGCAGCTTGCGCCGGGTGTTGTCGAAATAGGCGAAATTGCCGGTCCGAACATTCACCGCGCCCACCGACACGCGCATCTCGTTATGTTGCGAGTTGATGCGATCAAAATCGGCAAAGCGCTCCAGCGTGGCCTTGAGCGGGCTTGTATCGTAATAACTGGCATTGGCGGGGCCGCACTGGCGCTCCACCAGGCTGGGCCACGGACGAGGCTGGAAAAAGCCCCGCTGCCCCTCGAAGATGGCACGCGCGGCCTCGATGCCGTCGAACCAGATGCGCAGCGGATCGGGCCAGTGCGCAGCGCCCTGCGCGGCCACCTCGTAAGGCAGCAGGCTGGGCAGCCAGGGCTGCTGGCAAATGTAGTCCCAGAATGCACGCAACTGCTCGACCCTGCGCTCGGGGGCATTGCCCGCGATCACGGCTGCGTTCAGCGCGCCGATTGAAATCCCGGCCACCCAGTTAGGCTGGATGCCCGCCTCCGCCAGCCCCTGGTACACGCCCGCCTGATACGAGCCGAGCGCGCCACCGCCCTGCAGCACCAAAGCCCGGACCGTGTATTCATGGTGAACCGGCCGCGTGCGGCCGGCGCCCTCGGGCGCGAGGTCCGGCGGCGCGCAGCCGCCGGGGGGCAGGAGGTTGGGTTCCGGCTCTCGTAGCGCTTCGGGCTTTGGCGCCTCGCGTTTGAGCGTGGGCGCCGCCGGGTTCGCTACCACGGCAGCCGCGGCGCTTTTTACAGCCTGCTTCGGCGTGCCCTTTCCCTGTGCCACTGTGTTTTCCTGTGCCACTTTATCCAGCTTCTGCCGACGTCCACCTGCCACGACCCCTCCTTGATGACTTTGCTTTCCGATCTTGCACGCGGTCATGCCGGCCGGGCGGTGGTACCGCCGCCCGGCCGCTTTTCCTGTCGCTTACTGCATGTACCAGCCGTGGCTCACGATAAAGGACTGCCCGGTCAGCGCCGCCGACGGGAAGGCGCACAGGAACAGCGCGGTCTGCGCCACGTCGTCCACGGTGGTGAAGACGCCGTCCACGGTGCCACCCAGCATGACGCGGCGAATCACCTCTTCTTCGCTGATGCCAAGCTCCTTGGCTTGTTCCGGAATCTGCTTGTCGACCAGCGGCGTGCGCACGAAACCCGGACAGATCACGTGCGAGCGCACGTTGTACTCCGCCCCTTCCTTGGCCAGCACGCGCGCCAGGCCAAGCAGCGCGTGCTTGGCAGCAACGTATGCGGACTTCAGTGGCGAGGCCTCGTGCGAGTGCACCGAGCCCATGTAGATCACGGTGCCGCCGCGCTTGTCCTTGTACATGTGCTGGAGTGCGGCCTTGGTGGTGAGAAAGGCGCCATCGACGTGGATGGCCTGCATCTTCTTCCAGTCGGAGAAGGCGTAGTTCTGGATCGGGTTGACGATCTGGATGCCGGCGTTGGAGATCAGGATGTCGATGCCACCGAACGCCTTGGCCACCTCCTCGGTAGCGCTGTTGACCGCGTCCTCGTTGGTGACGTCCATCGCCACGGCGATGGCGCGCCCACCGGCAGCTTCGATATCGGCGGCAGCTTTCTGCGCAGCCTCGAGATTCAGGTCGGCAATGGCGACCGCCGCGCCTTCCTTGGCCAGCAGGTCAGCAATGGCGCGGCCGATGCCGCTGGCAGCGCCGGTCACGATGGCGGATTTTCCTTGGAGCTTCATGGACGTTTCTCCTGTCTGGATGATTCAGGTTAGCCGGGCCGGCCGGAAGGGCCGGAACCGATGGAAACCGTTGGAAATCGTTGGATGCGTGGCCGCTCAGGCCAGGTAGTCGAACACCACCTCGCCCAGCCCCAGGGTGAGGTCGGCAACGTAATGCTTGGCGCCGAGCACTTCCAGCACCGGAAGCCCAGCCACCGGCGCGAGCGCATGCGGTGACAGCGACAGCGCCGCGGGCCCCGTCCACGCGCCCTTCATCTGCACGTCTTTCAGGAAGTAGCAGACCAGTTCGCAGATGCGAGCGGAGCCATCCACGTGCGGAATGATCTTGAGCAGGTAGTTGGGCGTGCTTGCAAGCGCCAGGCCCAGCGCGTCCTTGTCGAGCTCGCGGTGCTTGTAGCCCATGGTGCCGGTGGCGACGCGCACCGGGCCATAGTCGAGCGTACCGACCAGCGTATCGGTGTGGACCGCCAGTGCGGGGCTGGCCAGCTTCTTCGGAAAGCCCCATAGCTCGCGCCCGCCCGCCAGTGGCGGATGGTCGTCGAGGTACATGGCGTGGGTGTAGTTGCCGGGCTTGCCCTGGTAGGTGACGGGAATCACCTGGCCCGATTCGGTGTAATCGCCAAACCCGGTGGAGTCCGGCATGCGGATGAATTCGTAGTTGACCACCGCGTCGGTGATCTCCAGGGGTTCCGGCACCACCGCGCGCAACAGCTCGGGATCCGTACGGTAGGAAATGATGAAGAATTCGCGATGGATGAAGCGGTATGGCCCCATCGGATAGGCCGGATTGGTAAGCGGCATGGCGAATGCCTGCTCGCGGATCGTCTTGATGTCCATCGCCAGCCAACCTCCTGAAGAGATGCTGCGCCGCCTTGCCGGGCGGCAAGGCGAATCGCTGGCGTCGCCCGGGGGGCCGGCCAGCGAGATCAGTCAGACCGGCGATTTTCGTGCGCGGTTCCCTGTAATCTGCTGCATTGCGACAAAGAGTTGCAAGCAGCAGGCAACAGATTCCAGACTATACGCCGTAGCGCTGCCGATAGGCAGCCACTGCCTCGCGCGAGCCGCCCAGCGCGGGATCCTGCGATGCGTCCAGGTAAGCCAGCAGGTCCTTCAGGCTGGCGATGGAGATCACCGGCACGCCATATTCGCGCTGCACATCCTGCACTGCAGAATGCGTCCCGACCTGATCGGCGGTGCCACTCTTTTCCATGCGGTCGAGCGCGATCAGCACCGCGGCCGGCTCCGCGCCAGCCGCGCGGATCATCGCCATCGACTCGCGCACCGAAGTGCCGGCCGAGATCACGTCGTCGATGATCACGACCTTGCCCTGCAGCTTGGCGCCCACCAGCGTGCCGCCCTCGCCGTGGTCCTTGGCTTCCTTGCGGTTATAGGCGAAGCCGACGTCACGTCCGAGCCCGGCCAGCGCCACCGCGGTGGCGGACGCCAGCGTGATGCCTTTATAGGCCGGCCCGAACAGCACGTCGAACTCCAATCCGGATGCCAGCAGGGTTTTCGCATAGAATTGCGCCACCTGGCCCAGCATCGCACCCTGGTTGAACAGGCCTGCATTGAAGAAGTACGGCGACTTGCGGCCCGCTTTGGTCACGAATTCGCCGAAGGACAGTACGCCAGCGTCGAGCGCGAAGCGGATGAAGGTCTGGCTCAGGTCGCCAGCGCCGGGCTGCGGCGTCGTCTGCTGCGTCATCTTTTCTCTCTGATTTCAAAATTTCCCGAGATGTTACGGATTATCAGCGCCAACCTCAACGGCATCCGCTCCGCAGCCAAGAAAGGCTTTTTCGAATGGATGGGCAAGCAGGACGCCGACATGGTCTGCGTCCAGGAGCTCAAGGCGCAGGCTGCCGACATGACGGAAGCGTTCCTGGCGCCACACGGCTACCACGGCTACTTCCATTATGCTGAGAAAAAAGGCTATAGCGGTGTCGGCCTTTACACGCGCCACAAGCCGGAGCGGGTGATCACCGGTTTCGGCGTCGACGAGTTCGATAACGAAGGCCGCTATGTCGAGGTGCAGTATCCGCACCTCGCCGTGATCTCAGTCTATGTGCCGTCCGGCTCCAGCGGGGAAGAACGCCAGCAGGCGAAGTTCCGCTTCATGGAAGCCTTCCTGCCCCACCTGCTGCAGCTCAAGGCCAGCGGGCGCGAGATCGTGCTGTGCGGCGACGTCAACATCGCCCACAAGGAAATCGATATCAAGAACTGGAAGGGCAACCTGAAGAACTCGGGTTTCCTGCCGGAGGAGCGCAGCTGGATCGGCGAGCTGTTCGACGTGCACGGCTATGTGGACGTGTTCCGCAAGCTGGACCAACGCCCCGAGCAGTACACCTGGTGGAGCAACCGCGGCCAGGCCTATGCGAAGAACGTCGGGTGGCGCATCGATTACCACCTGGCCACGGCGAAGATCGCCGAGACCGCGCGAGCCACCTCGATCTACAAGGACGAGAAATTCAGCGATCACGCGCCGCTGTCGATCGACTACGACTTCCCCCTGTAACAGGTTCGGCCGAGGGCGCACCGGCTACGCCGAGCGCACCTCTTCAAGCAGCTCCGGGTGCCGCTCCAACACCTTGAGCAGCTTGACCAGCGCCAGCGGCGGCTTGGTCTTGCCAGTTTCGTAGCGCGAGAAGGCATTGACGCCGCCGCCGAATATCTCGGCGGCCTCGCGCTGGTCCAGGCTCAGCTTCTTGCGCACGGCCACGATGAAGGCGGGATCGACGATGGCGGCATTGACCTGCTTTTGGAAAGCCACCGCCGCTTCGCCGTACCGGTCCGCTTGATTCGGATCCAGCACGATTTCCCCGCACGCCGGACAAAAGCCGCCCGAGACCGCGGAAATGATGACAGTTTCGCCCTTGTACGTATAAGGCACGTCGCGCGTGTCCTGCACCAGTTCCGCACCCCCGCATTCTGGACATTTCATGGTTCCAGCTCCTTGAATGACACGACCAGCAGCGGAACTGGTCAGGCAAACCCGCCCTTCGATGGCCAAGGTCCTGATCACCGAGAGCCTGCAGTGAGGCGTATGTTTCCCCATCGAATTTAACCTACTAGGTTACAACTAACAAGGGAATTTGCGATGCGCCGCGGCATGCGCCCTGCGACGTCCCCCAACCTAGTTACAATGCTGCTTCCCATCCGATTCCGGCATGGGACCCTTCGTATTTCCGAGTGAGTCCGCCATGGTTTTCAAAGTGTTCGTAGATGGTCAGGAAGGCACCACCGGTCTCCGGTTGCTCGACTATCTCTCCGGCCGTTCCGACGTGGAGCTGCTGCGTATCGCCGACGACAAGCGCAAGGATCCGGCCGAACGAGCACGCTTTCTGAATGCTGCCGACGTCGCTTTCCTGTGCCTGCCCGACGTTGCCTCCCGCGAGGCCGTGGCGCTGGTGACCAACCCCAATACCTGCGTGATCGACGCCAGCACGGCGTTCCGCACCACCGACAGCTGGGCCTACGGCCTGCCGGAACTCACGCGCGGCCAGCGCGAGAAGATCCGCGCCAGCAAGCGCATCGCCGTGCCGGGCTGCCACGCCAGCGCCTTCCTGATGGCGGTGCGCCCGCTGGTGGAAGCCGGCGTGATGCAGGCCGACTACCCGGTCTCGGCGTTCTCGCTGACCGGCTACAGCGGCGGCGGCAAGCAGATGATTGCCGAGTTCGAAGCCGGCGGTAACCCGAAGCTGGACAGCCCGCGCCCCTACTCGCTCGGCCTCGCGCACAAGCACCTGCCCGAGATGCGCGTGCAGGCCGGCCTGGCGCAGGCGCCGATCTTCAACCCCATCGTCGGCAACTTCCTCAAGGGCCTGGCCGTGACGGTGCCGGTATACCCGGATCGCCTGGCGCGCAAGGTCACGCCGGAACAGATCGCCGATCTGTACCGCAAGCACTACGAAGGCGAGCAGTTCGTGCGCGTGATGCCGGTGGGCGACGAAGCCAACCTGGACGGCGGCTTCTTCGACGTGCAGGCCAGCAACGACACCAACCGCGTGGACCTGTTCGTGTTCGGCTCGGCCGAGCGCATCGTGCTGATGGCGCGCCTGGACAACCTGGGCAAGGGCGCTGCCGGCGCCGCGGTGCAATGCATGAACGTGCATGTCGGCGCGGACGAGGCGACTGGCCTGAGCGCCTGACACGCTTACGCGCTAATACGGCGGCACCAGCCGCGAATGAAAAAAAGCCGGCGAAACCATCGCCGGCTTTTTTTCGCCCCGGGAAATCCCTTCGGTCAGATCCCGGCCTTGACCACGACGCCCTTGAGCGCGACGCCAAGGTAGGCGCTGCCCTTGGCGCAGACGTAGGTGCTGTCGCTGGCGGTCTCGTCGTCCTTCCAGTTGCTGCGGATATTGACCACGGCGCTGCCGCCTTCCTTGGTCGCGCGCTGCTGCAACTCCTGCACCGCCTGCACGAAGAGGGTGGCGCACAACTCGTCGTCGGGCGGCGGCGGCGGTCCGCCGGTGGAGCTGCTGTTGTCGATAGGCCGGCGCATGCGCTTGACGGTCTTGAAAGACTGGCCGTCCTGCGCGCCCGGCAGCTTGTTGAAACCGAACAGCAGCCTGATCGACGGGTCCACGCGCTCCTTGGCCGCCGGTGTCGCCAGCGCCTTGTCGATCGGCATGCTCAGCAGCTGGTCGGCCGCCTGCGCACTGCCGCCCGCCAGCAACGCGCCGGCCATCAGACTGAATCGCACCCAACGCTTCATGGTCCTCTCCTCATTGCCCCGGTTCGATGTATTTATCGTACAGGATCTGCCATAAAGTGAGCCTCTCGGGTGCCTTTACTTTTTTAGTGGCTTTTGCCGGTCGTCGTCGCCGCTGTCGACCGGCGCAGCGCTCAGGTTGGCCATATTGGCCCGATAGGGCGGCAGCTTGCCGACGCTGGAATCGATGGCGCGCGCGTAGAGCGGCAACACCTCGGGCAGGTGCTTCTCCAGCTCGGCGATGCGCGTGCGGCCCGAGGGATGGGTGGAGAGGAACTCCGAGCCCGACTGCGCCGAAGATTGCGAGACCGCCCCCATCTTTTGCCACAGCGACACGGCGGCGCGTGGGTCGTAGCCGGCACGCGCGGCGATGTCCATGCCGACCAGGTCGGCCTCGGTCTCGTCCGAGCGCGAAAACCGCAGCGTGAGCAACTGCGCGCCGGTGCCAAGGGCCATATTGCCGAGGTTGCCGAAGCCAAACAGTTGCGAGATCACGTTGGCGCCCAGGTTGGTGATCTCGGACTTGGCGGCCCGCTCGCGCGCATGCTCCTGCAGCGCATGGGCGATTTCGTGCCCCATCACCATGGCGACTTCGTCATCGGTCAGCTTGAGCTGGTCGAGCAGGCCGGAGTAGAAGGCGATCTTGCCGCCGGGCATGCAGAACGCATTGACCTGCCTGGAGTTGATCAGGTTGACTTCCCACTTCCATTGCTTCGCGCGCTCGTTCCAGCGCGGGGTCTGCGGCAGGATGCGCTTGGCGATGGCGCGCAGGCGCACCAGTTGCGGGTTGTTGTCGCCGACCAGGGTCTTCTTGGCCTGCGCCTCTTCCTTGAGTTGCTCGTACTCCTGCGAGGCCTGCTGCTCGATGACCTCGACCGGCACGATCTGGCGGATGGACGCGCCGCCGCGTTGCACGCGGATGCCATCTTCAGCGTCCTGCGGCTGGGCCTGGCCCTGGGCCTGGGCCTGGGCCGCACTCATGCTCAACGCGGCGCTGGCCGCCAGCGCCAGCGCGGCCAGTCGACGTGGCAACGCAATCCCGGCCCGCCGGTGGCGGTACTGACAACGCTGGCGATCGGACATGGACGATTCCTTGGATGCGGTTTTCGGCAAGCAGGGTGAGCAAGGGTTGATGCGGCCAGGACACGGTCCGGGCCCGGCGCGCCCCGCGCATCGGGGCGGCGCTGACGGTAATGCAATAATACACGGCGCCTTGCCCAGCCTGATTGCCCCGATTTGCTCCGATTGCCCCGCTTGCCATCCTGATTCATGACCTTTCAAGCCTATCTCGACATTTTCCGCAATCGCCGCATCGGCGCCATGCTCACGCTGGGCTTCGCGTCCGGGCTGCCGCTGGCACTCACCTCCGGCACATTGCAGGCCTGGATGACGGTGGAAGGGCTGGATATCAAGACCATCGGCTTTTTCTCGCTGGTGGGCCAGGCCTATATCTTCAAGTTCCTGTGGGCCCCGCTGATGGACCGCTATACGCCGCCGCTGCTGGGCCGGCGCCGCGGCTGGCTGCTGGTGACCCAGATCGGGCTGGTGCTGGGCATCGCGGGCATGGCCTTCTGCCCGCCGCACGAGGCGCTGTGGACACTGGCGGCGCTGGCCACGCTGGTGGCCTTCTTGTCTGCCTCGCAGGACATCGTGTTCGACGCCTACAGCACCGACGTGCTGCGCGCGCCGGAGCGTGGCGTGGGAGCGGCGGTCAAGGTGCTGGGCTACCGGCTGGCGATGCTGGTGTCGGGCGGGCTGGCACTGTGGCTGGCCGACCGCGTGCTGGGCTGGCAGCAGATGTACCTGCTGATGGCGGGGTTGATGGGCATCGGCATCGTCAGCCTGCTGTGGGCGCCCGAGGCGGAATCGCCGGCGCGCACGCCGCGCTCCATGGAGGAAGCCATCCTGGGCCCGCTGCGCGACTTCTTCTCGCGCCCGGGCGCCTGGTGGCTGCTGCTGCTGATCGTGCTCTACAAGCTGGGCGATGCGTTTGCCGGCAGCCTGTCCACCACCTTCCTGATCCGCGGCGTGGGCTTTTCGGCCGGCGAAGTCGGCCTGGTCAACAAGACGCTAGGACTGGCCGCCACCATTGTGGGCGCGCTGTTCGGCGGCACGCTGATGGTGCGCCTGGGCCTGTACCGCTCACTGATGCTGTTCGGCATCTTGCAGGGGGTGTCCAACCTCGGCTACTGGATCCTGGCGGTGACGCCGCCCCACCTGTGGACCATGGGCGCCACCATCGCGGTGGAGAACCTCTGTGGCGGCATGGGCACGGCGGCCTTCGTGGCGCTGCTGATGACGCTGTGCAACCGCTCGTTCTCGGCCACCCAGTACGCGCTGCTCTCGGCGCTGGCGTCGGTCGGGCGCGTCTATGTTGGCCCCAGCTCGGGCTACCTGGTGGAGGCCTTCGGCTGGTCGGCGTTTTACCTGAGCACCGTGGTGGTGGCGGTGCCCGGCGTAGTGCTGCTTTGGGCGATGCGCAACACCGTGCATCGCTACGAAGCCCGGGCCCGCGCCGCGGCCTAGCCCCCCGACACCCAGCAGCGCGAACGCTGACTCGCTCGGAGGCTGTTTCAAAATGGCCTCTTACTGCTTGTAGTAGACGATCTGGTGCGAGGTCGCGAGCAGTTCTCCCTGCGGGCTCCAGATCTGCGCGCTCTGGTCGAAGAAGCCCTGGCGGAACACCTGCGCCTGGGCGCTGCCCAGCACGTGGCTGTTGCCCAGCGCGGCCAGGGTCGGGCCGTCGGCATGGAAGTACGTGGTCAGCGACACCGTGCCGGCCGGCACGAAGCCGGAGCGCTTGAGGAAGATCCGCGGGTAGAAGGTGTCGCACCACGCCGCCATCGCGGCGAAGTCCGGCGTACGCGCGGGCGCGTCGCGCAGCCAGAACTGGGTCACGCTGTCCGGGTTCTCGGTGCCGACCTCGACATTCGGCTTGGCGCCGCGCACCGGCCGCAACTCATACGCATCCAGCCAGCGCACCGGTGCGAAACCGGCCATCGGGGCGACATCGCTTGCCGGCGGCACCTGCGGGAACACGGCTTCGCCACAATTCCAGGTCTCGCGGCGCACGGCGAAGAAGGCGGTGGCCGTGGTCGCCACTTCATCGCCCTGGCGCAGCTCGATGGTCCAGTGCTGGGTGTTGCGGTTGGTGCGCACCGGACGCGCTTCGATCACGAACGGCCCTTCGACGATCGGGCCGGCAAAGTTGACGGTCAGCGCGGACGGATCGCCCAGCCGCTCGGGATGCTGCAGCACGGCTTGCAGCAAGGTGGCCGCCGTGATGCCACCGAAGGGGCCGATCATGTTCCAGTAGGCCGGCGTGGTGCGGCCGTGGAAGAGATTACCTCCCGCCGGCTCCAGCGCGATCGCGTGGTCGAAGGAATGGACGGTCTGGCTGGCTGGCGTGGCGGACATGTTTGGGACCAAAAAAGTACGATCGTTCGATAATACTGCAAACGGCGGACGGGCGCTGGCACCGCCTCAACCGGGCGCCCCCTCCAGTCCGCCGCAGGGTCAGCCCCCCGCCCGCGCCCGCCGCAGCGGATTCCAGCCAAGCTGGTTGCCGATCACCGCCAACAGGATCAGCGCCATGCCAGCGAGTTGCAGCGGCGTGAGCACCACCCCGAACACCAGCACATCAATCACGATGGCCACCAGCGGATAGACAAACGAGAGCGTGGCGATCGACAGCACGTTGAGGCGCTGGAAGGCGCCATACAGCAGCGTGTACATCACGCCGGTATGCACGAGGCCTAGCGCCAGCAATGCCCCCCAGGTCCGCCCGCCGAACGTCTCGACCGCCGGATGCGCCAGGGGGAACAGCATGACCACCCCCATCGCCATCTGCAGGCCCGCGATCTGCCCCGCCGGAATCCCCTTGAGGCGGCGCGTGGCCATGGTGGTGATGGCGTACAGCAAGGCCGCCAGCATCGCCAGCCCGACCCCGGCCAGCATACTGCCGGTGGCACCGCCGTGCTCCAGCCCGGTAATCGGCACCACGCCGCCAAAGGCCAGCACCAGCCAGGCAAGGCGTCCGGGCGCGATGGCCTCGCGCTGGAACAGCGCCGCCAACAGCAACAGGAAGAAGGGCTGGGTGTGATAAACGACCGTGGACACCGAAATGCCGCTGTACGAATAGGCAGAGAACAAGGCCAGCCAGTTGAAGATCAGCGTGACCCCGCCCAGCGCCAGCCAGCCCCAGTCGCGGGCGCGCATGGGCTGCCAGCCGCGCCGCAGGGCGAGCGTGCCCAGGAGCGCGGCGCCGCCGAAGATGCAGCGGAAAAACACCACGTCCAGCGGCGACTGCCCGCTGGTCACCACGAACCAGCCGATGGTGCCCGACAGGGCCATGGCGGCCACCATGCGCCAGGCACCGCCACGCCGTGCGGGTTCCGTGGCCTGCGGGGCCTGGGTGGCGGCCGGGGAAGCCACGGCGGCGCCAGATCGATCGATATTCATGGATGTCTCCTACGGAGCTTCGTACGCTTGGACGTCATTGTTCCATCGTGCATTCAGGTCAACAATTCATCCGATAAGCAATTACTATTTGATCTGTAATCATAAATGCGAGAGCCAGCCCATGCCGGTCGCGCAACTCAACGCCATGGCCGTATTCGCCCGGGTGGTGGAATGCGGCAGTTTCTCCGCCGCCGCCCGCGAGCTTGGCATGACACCCTCCGCCGTCAGCCGCCATGTGACGCGGCTGGAAGCGGCCATCGGCGGCAGCCTGCTGCAACGGACCACGCGCGCCTTCACCCTGACTGAGCTCGGACAGGCAGTGCACGCCGCGTGCGCCCGGATGGTGGCCGCGGCGCAGGAAGTCAGCACGCTGGCCAGCGACCACGGCGGCGCGCCGCACGGCCTGCTGCGGGTCAGCGCACCGGTGGTGTTCGGGCAGGCCTGGCTGGCGCCACGGCTGCCGGCCCTGCTGGACCGATTTCCCGCACTGGACCTGCAACTGACGCTGGCGGACCGCCTGGTGGACCTGGTGGAAGAAGGCGTGGACGTGGCCATCCGCATTGCGCGCGAACTGGCGCCGGGGCTGGCAGCGCGGCCAATCCGCGCGGTGCGTTACCGGCTGGTGGCGGCACCCGGCTGGCTGGCGCGGCATGGCACGCCAGCCGAGCCGGCGGCGTTAGCCGGGCATCGCTGCCTCTACCTGGGCTATGGCGCCTTTGGCGAGCGCTGGAGCCTGCGGCGCAGGCGCGACGGGCAGACCGTGGCGCTGCGCATCCCGCCCAAGGTCACGCTCAACAACAGCGCGGCCATTGTCGCCATGGCGCAGGCCGGCGGGGGCATCGGGCTGGTGCCGGACTTCTCGGCCGCCGCGGCGCTGGCGTCGGGCAGCCTGGTGCCGGTGCTGGACGACTGGGAAATCCTTGAACCCTACGTAGGCACGGCCTTCGCGGTCTACACGCCAACCCGCCACCTGGCCCCCAAGGTGCGCGCCTTGATTGACTACCTGGTGGCGCAGGCCGCGCTGGAAACCAGCGGCTAGCGCGGCGGGCGGCTAAGCGCAGCCCCCCCGCCCTCGCCGGCTCAGGTGGCGCAAACCCGGTACACCGCCAGGCTGCCGCGCCAGTTCGAGCCCCAGTTGACCGTCACGCCCTCGTGCATCACCACGCGGTCGAGGATGCGCAGGCCGACCTTGGACGCCAGCGATTCAAAGTCGCTGATGGTCAGCACCCGTACATTCGGCGTGTTGTACCACTGGTACGGCAGCGCCTCCGACACCGGCATGCGCCCGCGGAACACCGACAGCCGGTGCGGCCAGTAGCCGAAGTTGGGGAAGGACACGATGCATTCGCGCCCCACCCGCAGCGTCTCGCGCAGGACCTGCGCGGTGTTGTGGATGGTCTGCAGCGTCTGCGACAAGATCACCGTATCGAAGCTCTTGTCCTCGAACAGCGCCAGGCCGCCTTCCAGGTTCTGCTGGATCACGTGCACGCCCTTCTGCACGCATGCCAGCACGCCTTCGTCCTGGATCTCGATACCGTAGGCCTGCACGTCGAGCTCGTCCTGCAGCACGCGCAGCAGGCTGCCGTCGCCGCAGCCCAGGTCGAGCACGGTGGAATTGGGCTCGATCCAGCGCGCGATGGCGCGGAAGTCGGGGCGCAGCGCCAGGATATTGGGGTTGGCCGCGGCGTTCATGCGCCTATCTCCTCGGCGATGCGTTCGTAGTAGGCGCGCATCAGGTTGTGGTAGCGCGGGTCGTCCAGCAGGAAGGCATCGTGCCCGTGCGGCGCATCGATCTCCGCGTAGCTGACCGGGCGCTTGTTGTCGAGCAGGGCCTTGACCAGCTCGCGGCTGCGATTGGGGGCGAAACGCCAGTCGGTGGTGAAGCTGGCCACCAGGAAGCTGGCCCGCGTCTGCGACACCGCGCGCGTGAGATCGCCGCCGAAGGCCAGCGCCGGATCGAAGTAATCGAGCGCGCGCGTGATCAGCAGGTAGGTGTTGGCGTCGAAGTACTCGGCGAACTTGTCGCCCTGGTAGCGCAGGTAGCTCTCCACCTGGAACTCGACATCGAAGGAGAAACGGATGTCATCGGTCTTGAGCTCGCGGCCGAATTTCTCCGCCATGTCCTCGTCGGACAGGTAGGTGATATGGCCGATCATGCGCGCCACGCGCAGGCCGCGCTTGGGCTTGACGCCGTGCGCGTAGTAGTTGCCGCCGTGGAAATCGGGGTCCGACAGGATGGCGCTGCGCGCGACCTCGTTGAAGGCGATGTTCTGCGCCGAGAGCTTGGGCGTGGAGGCCACCACGATGCAGTGGCGCAGCCGATCCGGGTACATCAGGCTCCAGGCCAGCGCTTGCATGCCGCCCAGGCTGCCGCCCATCACCGCCGCGAACTGGGTGATGCCGAACCGGTCCGCCACGCGCGCCTGGGCATTGACCCAGTCTTCCACGGTGACTACCGGGAAGGTGGCGCCGTAGGGCTGGCCGGTGGCGGGGTTGGCACTCATCGGGCCAGTCGAGCCGAAGCAGGAGCCAAGGTTGTTGACGCCGATGACGAAGAAGCGGTCGGTGTCGAGCGGCTTGCCCGGGCCGACCATGTTGTCCCACCAGCCGACATCGCGCAGGTCGTGCGCGTACACGCCGGCCACGTGGTGCGAGGCGTTAAGCGCGTGGCACACCAGCACGGCGTTGGAGCGGGCGGCGTTGAGCGTGCCGTAGGTCTCGACCATCAGGTCGTAGTCGGCGAGCGAGGTGCCGTTGCGCAGCTTCAACGGCTCGGTGAAATGCATGCACTGCGGCGCGACGATGCCGACCGAGTCGGTCGGCAGGGCAAGCGCGGCAGGAGGCGGAGCTACGTCTGTCATGGAATAAGCCCGTTGGCAAACAGGCGTAAAAAAACCCGACCGGCCTTGCGTGGACATTGCCTGCGGATGACATCAAACCTGACATCAAGCACAGCATCAACGACGGCGCAGCCAAATCGGGTTTTGCACGGGTCTTGCGTCCCGCGTGCCGGTGCCTTGCGTGGCAGGGAACCGACCTACCTCTTTAGCCGCATTTATATTGGCTGCCGGAACCCCCAAAACCAATCCTCCAGGGGTTACCATGCCGCCGCGCGCCCGCAAGCCAGTCTTCAAATCGGCGCGACCCGCTTATTATAGAGCAAACAAACGCGCCGGCGGCGGCGCGCCGCCAGACGCCAACCAAACGCCAATCCAGCCTTGACGAAACCACCCAGCATCCTGGTCATCGAAGACGAATCCGCGATCGCGGACACCATCCTCTATGCGCTCTCCACCGAAGGCATGACGGTCGAGCATTGCGCGCTCGGCAGCGCCGCGCTGGCGCGCCTGCGCGCCCAGGCGCCGGACCTGGTGATCCTGGACGTGGGCCTGCCCGACATCAATGGCTTCGAAGTCTGCCGCACGCTGCGTACCTTCTCCGATGTGCCGGTGATCTTCCTCACCGCGCGCAACGAGGAAATCGACCGCATCGTCGGCCTGGAAATCGGCGCAGACGACTATGTAGTGAAGCCCTTCTCGCCGCGCGAACTGGCGGCGCGGGTGCGCGTTATCCTGCGGCGTGCCGGCAAGCGCGCAGCACCGCAGGCGCCGGTGCAAGCCCCGGCGCCGCCCGAAGGCTTCACGCTCGATGCCGACGGCGCGCGCCTGGCCTGGCGTGGCCAGTGGCTCGACCTGACCCGCTACGAGTACCGGCTGCTGGCCTTGCTGCTGCAGCACCCCGGGCGCATCTATTCGCGCGCGCAGCTGATGGACCTGGTCTGGCACGATGCGGTCGACACCATCGACCGCACCGTCGACACGCATATCAAGACGGTGCGCGCCAAGCTGCGCGCGCTCGACCCCGAGTGCGATTCGATCCGCACCCATCGCGGCATGGGGTATTCGCTCGAAATCTGAGCCCGGCTTCCACTTCATTCACAACCCACCCACGGCCACGCATGCATATCGGGCTTCGCATCTTCTTCGGCTTCTTCCTGATCGTCGGGCTGGCGGCTTTCCTCACGCTGCGGGTGTTCGTGCAGGAGGTCAAGCCCGGCGTGCGGCAGGCCATGGAAGACACGCTGGTCGACACCGCCCACGTGCTGGCAGTGCTGGCCGCCGACGACATGAAGAACGGACGCATTGCCAACGGCGCCTTCGCGCGCCGCCTGGCGCGGCTGCGCGAGGACAAGGTCGACGCCAATGTGTGGGGCATGCACAAGGATGCGGTGGGCTACCGCATCTACATCACGGACGAGCGCGGCATCGTGCGCTTCGATTCCGGCGAGGCCGCCGTGGGCGCGGATTACTCGCGCTGGAACGACGTCTACCGCACGCTGCGCGGCGAGTACGGCGCGCGCAGCACCCGCGCCAACCCCGACGACGACGCCAGCACAGTGATGCACGTGGCAGCCCCCATCCGCGACGGCAACAAGACCATCGGCGTGCTGACCGTGGCCAAGCCCAATGTGACCATGGCGCCGTTCATCGAGCGCAGCCAGCGCAAGATCCTGCTCAACGGCCTGCTGCTGATGGGCGGTGCGTTCGTGATCGGCCTGGCCTGCACGCTATGGCTGGTGCACGGCCTGCGCCGCCTGCAGCGCTACGCGCGTGCGGTGGCGTCGGGCGAGCGCGCCGAGATGCCGCTGCGCGGCGCCAGCGAGCTGGCCGAGCTGGGGCGCTCGGTGGAGAGCATGCGCCTGCGGCTGGAAGACAAACAGTACGTCGAGCACTATATCCATACGCTGACGCACGAGATGAAGAGCCCGCTGGCGGCCATCGGCGGCGCCGCCGAGCTGCTGCAGGAAGACATGCCGGCCGCTGACCGCAACCGCTTCGTCGCCAATATCCGGCGGCAGGCGCAGCGGCTTGAGGAAATGATCCGCAAGCTGCTGGCGCTCGCGGCGCTGGAGCAACGCCAGAGCCTGGAGACCCACGCGCCGGTCGCACTGGAGCCGCTGATCGAGCAGTTGCTGCATGAGCTGGAGCCGCGCGCCCGCCAGCGCGACCTGACGCTGCGCTTGCTGCCGCCGGGCCAGCCCGCAGCGGTGGTGAGGGGCGATCCGTTCCTGCTGCACCAGGCGCTTGGCAACCTGCTGGAGAATGCCATCGACTTTGCGCCGGCGGCCAGCACGGTCGACGTGTCCGTGGCGCACGGCAATGAGCCCGCCCACATGATCGCCGTGCGCGTCACCGATCACGGCCCAGGCGTTCCCGACTATGCGCTGCCGCGCCTGTTCGAGCGTTTCTATTCGCTGCCGCGCCCCGGCGGGCAGGACAAGAGCACCGGGCTGGGCCTGTGCTTCGTACGCGAGATCGCCACGCTGCATCACGGTGACATCAAGCTGGCCAACCGCGCCGAGGGGGGCGCGTGCGCGACGCTGACGCTGCCTGCGGCCTAGCGGCTTCACACTCAACACACAATCGCGCGAATCGCTTCACGCAGGCTTCCGCGGCGGCTCACATGGCAAGCCTAAGCTAGCGGCATCGTCACTCCCGCGCGCCTGCCGCCATGAACCGAATCCTGTTTTTCAAGTCCGCCATCACGGCGTTCCTGATCCTGCTGATCCTGATCCCGCTGCACCTCGTGGGCAACGCCGTGCAGGACCGCAAGCACTACCGCGAGGAAGCGGTGCGCAGCGTCTGGCAGAGCTACGCCGGCCCGCAAACCCTGACCGGCCCGGTGCTGGTGCTGCCGTACAAGGAGATCCTGCGCGTGACGGACAGCAGCGACCCCAAGCGGCCCAATGCCACCGTGCTGCAGGCGGAGGCTGGGCAACTGCTGGTCTTCCCCACCACGCTGCGCGTCAAGGGCGAGGTCACGCCGAGCGAGCGCTACCGCGGCATTCACAAGGTGCTGGTGTACGAGATGCAAAGCCGCTGGCAGGGCACCATCGCGCTGCCCGATCCGGCCGAGCTGCCGCGCTCGGCCGGCCACGTCGGCTTTGAGGTGGGCCAGCCGTACATCACGATCGGCATCAGCGACACGCGTGGCCTCATGGCGGCGCCTGCGTTCGAGCTGGACGGCAAGGCGCTGAAGCTGGAGCAAGGCGCACTGCTCAAGAGCCTGTCCCAAGGCCTGCACGCCGAGATCGACCTGCCGCCCGCCAAGGCCGCCAAGCCCGGCCTGGATGGCAGGTCCGCACAGGCACAGCGCGTGGTGCCGTTCTCGCTGACCTTGCCGCTGCTGGGCGCGCAGTCGCTGGCCTTCACCCCGGTAGGCGACCAGAACGATATCTCGCTCGATTCCGCCTGGCCGCATCCGAGTTTCGACGGTGACTTCCTGCCGCGCACCCGCAGCGTGACCGCGCAAGGCTTTCGCAGCAACTGGAGCGTGACCTCGTACAACACCAAGGCTCGCGGCCAGCTCGCTGGCTCGGGCGACGGCACGCTGGAAACGGTGTCGGTGACGCTGATCGATCCGGTCAACATCTACCTGCAGGCGGAGCGCGCGGTGAAGTACGGCGCCATGTTCGTGCTGCTGACCTTTGCCGGCTTCTTCATGTTCGAGCTCATCAAGCGCCTGCGCATCCACCCGATCCAGTACCTGCTGGTAGGCCTGGCGCTCGCGGTGTTCTTCCTGTTGCTGCTGAGCCTGTCCGAGCATATCTCGTTCGCGCTGGCCTACCTGGCGGCCAGCGGTGCCTGCATCGGGCTGCTGGGGTTCTACCTGTCGTTCGTGCTGCAGAGCTGGCGGCGCGGGCTGGCCTTTGCCACGCTGCTGACGGTGCTGTACGGCGCGCTCTATGGCCTGCTGCTGTCGGAGGACAACGCGCTGATGCTGGGCTCGCTGCTGATGTTCGTGATCCTGGCCGCCATCATGGTGATGACCCGGCGCATCGACTGGTACGCCGCGGGCGCCGCATGGCAGCCGCTGCGCGACAAGCCTGCCGCCCCGACCGGCGAAGAAGACGCGGCCGCGGCCTCGGCATCGGCCTGATCGAAGGAGCGACGTCATGCCAACCTACCTTCATTGCGCCCCGCCACTCGCGCTGGCGGCCGTGCTGGGACGGCGGCGGGTGCCGGCCGGCCTGCTGCTGGCCGGCGTCGCAGCGAGCATCGTGCCGGATGTCGACATGCTCAACGTCTGGTACGCCGGGGTGCGCTACAACACCTTGCTGGGCCACCGCGGCCTGACCCACTCGATCGGCTTCGCGGTAGCGCTGGGCCTGCTGGCCGCGCTGGCGGCGCGGCGCTGCGGCTGGCGGCGCGGCATCGCGTTCGTGTTCGTCGCGCTGAGCGCCGTGTCGCATCCCTTGCTGGACCTGCTGACCGACCGCGGCATCGGCACGGCGCTGTTCTATCCGTTCGCTGACCAGCGCGTGACGCTACCGTGGCGGCCACTACCACTGACCTGCGCCGGGCTGTTCGGCGCAACGCGCTTCTGGCTGGAATGCCTGTGGATCGGCTTGCCGCTGATGACGTTGGCGGCTTCCGGTGTTGCGCTGCGTCAGTGGATCGAGCGTGACAAGCCCACCCGGCAGCGTGCGCTCGCGCGCGCCTATGCGGATTGAGGCCAACATGATCACCGCTACGAAGCGCCTGCCCGATCCGTTCCAGCTGCACAGCGGCCGGCACGCCGCATCCAACCGCTTCGACCGCCTGCTCACCGCGCCCCGCCCCGGCCTGGCGCTGGCCGGCGCGCGCCGCGGACTTTGCGAGTTCCTCGCTTTCGGCGTCAAGGAGGCGCGCTCGTGCCTGTTCGCGGGACTGTTCTTCCTGGCGGTCTTCGCCGTGCCGCGCGGCGGCTGGATGGGCGTCCCCCGCTACGACCTGCTGCTGGCGGCAGCAGTCGTGATCCAGGCGGCGATGGTGTGGGCACGGCTGGAGACGCTGGACGAACTCAGGGCCATCAGCCTATTCCACGTGGTGGGTTTTGCGCTGGAGGTTTTCAAGACATCGGGCGGCATCCAGTCGTGGAGCTATCCTGACTTTGCCTACACCAAGGTGCTGGGCGTGCCGCTGTTTTCAGGCTTCATGTACGCGGCGGTGGGCAGCTACATCATCCAGGCCTGGCGCATCCTGGACGTGCGCGTGCGGCACCATCCGCCGCACTGGATGGCCGGCCTGATGGCGGCGCTGGTGTACGCGAACTTCTTCACGCACCACTATATCGGCGACTACCGCTGGTACCTGGCTTGCGGCATTGCCGGGCTGTATGCACGCAGCACGGTGCGCTTCCGCCCGCTGGACCGGGAGCGCGAGATGCCGCTGCTGCTGGCGTTCGTGCTGATCGGCCTGTTCGTCTGGATCGCGGAGAACATCAGCACGTTCTTTGCGGTGTGGCGCTACCCCAACCAGCTGGGCGCGTGGTCCGCGGTGCATGTGGGCAAATGGAGTTCGTGGTCGCTGCTGATCGTGATGACGTTCACCATCGTGGCCAACCTGAAGCACATCAAGGCCAGCATTCACGTGCCGGCGGCCTGAAGGAGAGGCGGCCCCGAGCGGGGCCGCCAGCGGCGCTTAGCCCAGCAGCACGCGCAGTTGCGCGTCCGCGTTCTCGCTGGGCAGCTTGCGAAAGCCGCTCTTGGCATAGCGATGCCACTGTCCCTGCACGGTCGCCACGATCAGCGCGGCGCGCACCGGCACATCGGCGTCGGGCGGAAACGCACCCTGGCTGATGGCGATCTTCAGGCACTGCCGCAGCGAGGCCTCGATCCGGTCCACGACCTGGTTGATGCGCTCCTGCAGGCGATCATGCTCGCCCACCAGCGCTTCGCCGGTCAGCACGCGCGTCATGCCGGGATTTTTCTCGGCAAAGGACAGCAGCATGCGCACCACGGCGTGCGCCTGGCGCAAGCCATGCTCTTCCTGGGTGGTGATCTGATTGATCAGTCCGAAGACGGTCTGCTCGATAAAGCCGATCAGGCCTTCGAACATCTGCGCCTTGCTGGCGAAATGGCGGTACAGCGCCGCCTCCGATACGCTGAGCTTGGCGGCCAGCGCCGCGGTGGTGACCTTTTCCCCGCGCGGCACTTCCAGCATCCCGGCCAGCGTCTGCAGGATCTGCACACGCCGCTCGCCAGGACGCGGGCGTTTGCGTGCCGGCGCCCCGTCCGCGCCTGTGCCCTGCCCGGCGGCGGCCGGAGCCGCACCCGATGGGTGCCCGTTACTGTGCATCATGACCCGATTCTCCGCATTCGTCGTTGGAGTTGATGCATGGATTGTACTTTTACGTCCACATAGCCGGGGCGATTTACGATCCGCGCCCGCACGCGCGGCGCCGATGGCGGCAGCGCCTGCGGCGCTGTCGTGCCAGTCGCCAGCGCGGGCGGATCCTGCGTCTCGGCCGCCACCAGCGTCACTGAATGTTCCTGCGCGGCGTGGCCGGTGTGCTGCCGGTCCTGCGCATCCAGCGTGCTGCGCAGCACGGCGTCGCCGCTGACGCCCGCCACGGCGGAGTCCGCGGGCATCGGCACGTCGTGCGGACGCGATGGCGCCAGCGTGCGCAGGTAGCCCGTCACCCAGGCCGTGCGAATGCCCGTGCCCGCGTAGCGCTTGAGGTGAGACAACGTGTCTTCCACCAGCACCGCGCGGTGCGGCGCCACCCGTTGCTGCACCAGCAACCGGCGCAACATGCGCCGGTCCGGCTTGGGCCGCAGATGGCCGTGCACCCACATGTCCTCAATCGCGACCACCCGCTCGAAACACTGCTGGATGCCAGCCACCTTCATCACCGCGCGCGCGTATTGCTCCGGTGCGTTGGTCACCAGGATCTTGCGCCCGGGCAGGCGGCGCAGGTGGCCGACCAGGCCGCGCTGCACCCGCACCATCTCCGCCAGTTCGGGGAAATCATGCGCGGCGCGCAGGAAGTCGGCCGGGTCCACGTTGTGGTGGCGGATCATGCCCAGCAGCGTCGCGCCATAGCGCTGCCAGTACTTCACCCGAACCTCGCTGGCGGTGGCCTCGTCACTGCCCAGCACGCGCGCGACATACGCCGTCATCAACTGGTTGATGGCGGGAAAGATCGCATGCGACGCGTCGTGCAGCGTGTTGTCGAGGTCGAACAGCCAGACCGTGCGGCCGGAATTGTCGCCCGCGGGGCGGCGTCGGCGCGCACCGCGCAGGTTGCGGCGCAAGGGCGGGGAAATAGAGGGCACGCGGGAAGAAAAAGAAGTGAAGCGGCAGCGCGCGGCGCGCGCTGCCGTAGATGCGTTCTAGTGCGAACGGATCATGGTGCCGAACGCTTGTTCGGTCAGGATTTCCAGCAGCAGCGAGTGTTCGATGCGGCCGTCGATGATGTGCACCGAATTCACGCCGCTCTTGGCCGCGTCCAGCGCCGACGAGATCTTGGGCAGCATGCCGCCGGAGATGGTGCCATCCGCGAACAGTTCCTCGATCTCGCGCGCCGACAGGTCGGTCAGCAGGTTGCCGGCCTTGTCCATCACGCCCGGGATGTTGGTCATCATGACCAGCTTCTCGGCCTTGAGGATCTCGGCCATCTTGCCCGCCACCACATCGGCGTTGATGTTGTAGGCCTGGCCGTCGTCGGAAAAGCCGATCGGCGAGATCACCGGGATGAAGGCGTCGTCCTGCAGGGCCTTGACCACCGCCGGATTGATGGCCTCGATATCGCCCACGAAGCCGATGTCGATGAAGGCACCGGGACTTTCGCGGTCCGGCATCTTGAGGCGCTTGGCGCGGATCAGGCCGCCGTCCTTGCCGGTCAGGCCCACGGCCTGGCCGCCATATTGGTTGATCAGCATGACGATGTCCTGCTGCACTTCGCCACCAAGCACCCATTCGACCACTTCCATGGTCTCTTCATCGGTGACGCGCATGCCCTGGATAAACGTGCCGACCTTGCCGACCTTCTTCAGGGCTTCGTCGATCTGCGGGCCACCGCCGTGAACCACGACCGGGTTCATGCCAACCAGCTTGAGCAGGATCACGTCACGCGCGAAGCCGTGCTTGAGCTTTTCCTCGGTCATGGCGTTTCCGCCGTACTTGACCACAATGGTCTTGCCGTGGAACTTGCGGATATAGGGCAGCGCCTCGGCAAGGATTTCGGCCTTGAGGGCTGGGGCAATTGCGGCCACCGCGGTAGCGGCAGGCCCAGGGGTGTCGGCGTTCATGGCAAGGGACATCCGTGAGATTCAACAGGTATCATGGCAATTCTGACCGGCGGTGAGCCATGGGTTAAGGGGCTTTTTACCCCGCATAGGCCACCTCCGGCCGCGGCAGGCGCCGATTTTACAAGAAACCGCGGCGCACGCGTGCAGACGGTGGTGCAGCGGGGGTTCAAAACCGGTGCATGCGTACTGCGGCGCACCATGGCGTTCTATCCACGCAACAGTTGTCCAACGGTTGTCCAACAGTCGCATCGCCACCGAATAGCGGCAACACAATGAGCCTGCACCCCGACGATCTTAGCGCCCTGCGCCCCCATTTGCTGCGATTTGCCCGCCTGCAACTACGCGACCAGGCACTGGCCGAGGATACCGTCTCCGACACCCTGGTAGCCGCGCTGGAACACCCGGAGCGCTTCAGCGGCCAGTCCGCGCTGAAGACCTACCTCATCGGCATCCTCAAGCACAAGATCATCGATACGCTGCGCAGCGGCCGGCGCGAAGTACGCCTGACGCTCGGCGGCGGCGACGAAGACGGCGAGGCGCAATCGGATATCGATGCCTTCGACGCCCTGTTCGCCAAGAACGGCCACTACCATACGCCACCTTCCGACTGGGGCAACCCGGACCGCGCACTGGAGCGCCGCGAGTTCTTCGAGATCCTCCAGCTGTGCGTGGACAAGCTGCCCGCCAAGATCGGCCGGATTTTCATGATGCGGGAATGGCTAGAGCTGGAAACCGAAGAAATCTGTCAGGAACTCGAGATCACGACGACTAATGCCTGGGTCATGCTGTACCGAGCCCGCATGCGCCTGCGCGAGTGCCTGGAACTGAACTGGTTTGGGCAGAAGGCGTGAGCGCCTGGCGCTCGCCCGAGCTTGTAAGCAGGCCGGGGCAGCCAGGCAAGCTGCCCCGGCCCGAAACCGCCTGTCCGACCGAAGGAAGCCATGCCTGATACGCCCTCCCGCCGCCGGCTGTTGCCAAACTGCCGCGAGATCCACCACCTGACCATGGAAAGCATGGACCGGCCGCTGAGCTGGTTCGAGCGCGTGCGCATGCGCGGGCACATGGCCATTTGCGACGCGTGCACGAACTTTTCGGGCCAGATGCGGCTGATGCGCTCCGCCATGTCCCGGCTGGGCCAGGAAGACGAACTGCCCGGGGACAAGCCGTGAGCGATCCGGCCACGGTGCTGACAGGGCAGTTGCGCCCCATCGAGCATTGCAGCGCCTGCGGCGCCGGCTTTGTCTGCGGCTATGCCGCCGGCCTGCCCCACTGCTGGTGCGCCACCCAGCCGCTGCTGGCCGCCCGCCAGATCGTGCCGGGCCAGCACTGCCTGTGCCCCGCCTGCCTGGCGCGCCGCCGCGAGGATGCCGGCCAGGCACAAGCCAAAGGCTGATCAGTTCGCCGCCTGCGCTGGCGTTGCGCCAGCCGCGCCCGCCGCGGTGAACTGCATCACCACCACCCCCAGCACCACCAGCGCAGCGCCGGCCAGGCGCCCCGGTGTCACGGCGCGCGCCGCGAAGCCCGCCAGGCCAAACTGGTCCAGCAGCAGCGCGCCCACCATCTGCCCCGCCACCACCGCCGCGATAAAGCCGCCGGCGCCCAGGCGCGGGGACAGCACCAGCGCCACGGTAATGTAGAACACGCCCGCCACGCCGCCGACCCACATCCAGGCCGGCCCGCCCGCCGCCAGCGAGGGCAGCGGGACCTTCAGCAGCCACAGCAGCGGCAGCACCACCGCCAGGCTGACCAGCAGCGAAACCAAGGTGGCCCACAACGGATGGCCCAGGCTGCGCCCGAGCGTGGCATTGGCGCCGCCCTGGAAGGGAATCAGCACCCCGGAAACGACGGTCACCAGGACAGGAACGAGGCCGGCAAGCGCCGGCGAAAAGTGATTAGTACCATGCATATCGGCATCTCCTTCGCCAAGAATCGGATGCCTCAGTGTGAAATATTGCGCCGCGAATTTCCAATTCTCGTTTCATAGCGTTAATATGCGCCGGATGAATGATCTCCGCGGTATCGACCTGAACCTGCTGGTGGTGCTGGAAGCCCTGCTGGCCGAACGACATATTTCGCGCGCCGCGCTGCGCCTGCACCTCAGCCAGCCTGCGGTGAGCCACGCGCTGGGCCGCCTGCGCCAGTTGCTGGACGACCCGCTGCTGGTGCGCGGCCAGGGCGGCCTGGTGCCGAGCGCGCGCGCCCACGAACTGGCGGGCCCGCTGGCCGAGGCGCTGGCGCAGGTGCGCATCCTGCTGGGGCCGTCCGGCTTCCAGCCCGCCACGGCGCGCCGCAGCTTCCGCCTGGCCATGTCCGACTACGGCGCCATGGCGCTGCTGCCCGGCCTGCTGCGCGCGGTGCGCAAGATCGCCCCGGGCATCGACCTGGTGGTCAGCCAGGCCAGCCGCGAAGCCATGACAGCCAAGGTCGCGGACGGCGAGATCGACCTGGCGCTGGGCGTGTTCGGGCAGCCCCCGGAAGGCGTGCACTGCACGGAGCTGTTCGAGGAAACCTATGCCTGCATGGTGGATGCGGCCACGGTGCGTGGCCTGGGCAAGCTCGACCAGGTGGCATACCTGGCCCGCTCGCATGTGCTGGTGGCGGCCCACAGCGAGCGCGTGGATGCCATCGACGCCGCCGTGGCCAAGGTGGGCGGGCGGCGCAAGATTGCCTGCGTGCTGCCCCACTGGAGCGTGGCGCCAGCGCTGATTGCCGGCACCAACCTGGTCCTGACCACGGCGCGCCGCAGCCTGGCCGCGTTCGAGGAGGACCCGCGCTTCGCGGTGTTCGATCCGCCCTTTCCCCTGCCGGGCTTTGGCTTCAGCCTGATCTGGCACGACCGTACCGACGCCGATCCCGGCCATAGCTGGCTGCGCGACCGCGTGATCGCGGTGGCCGCCGGCGACGAGCCGGACGACGCGATCAGCCTGCGCAGCTAGGCAGCCCGGCAAGCTGCCTGTACAGCTTCAGTGCTTCAGTGCTTCAGTGCTTGTGGTCACCGTGCGCGCCGGAGGCCGGCGCCGTTGCGGTGAGGTCGCGCACTTCGGCGTCGACCTTCTGCTCGATCACCTTGCCGCCCTGCTCGATCTTGAGCGTCAGCGGCACGGTGTCACCCTTCTTCAGCGGCGCCTTGAGGCCCATCAGCATCACGTGATAGCCGCCCGGCTTGAGCTCGACGTCCTGCATGCGGGGCAGGTCGAGCGCGCCGATGGCGCGCATGCGCATCACGTTGCCGTCCATCTTCATCTCATGCACTTCGGCCGTGGCGGCCGCCGGCGTGCTGACGCCGATCAGCTTGGCGGGCTCGTGCGCATGCAGGGTCATGAAGACACCGGTGGCGGTCTGCGCCGGCACGGTGCCGCGCGCCCAGGCGTTGCTGACATCGACCTGGGCAAATGCTGCGCTCGAGCACAGCGCGGCGAGCAGGGCGGTGGGCACCGCGGCGAGGAATCTGGCTTGCATCTGGACTATCTCCACTGAGATTCAAAGGACTGCACAAAGAGAACATTAGACCATGACGTCCCTGGCGACGTGAGCCAGGCGGCGCAAATCGAGGAACCGGCCGGTTGGCTACCCGGCAGCGAACCGTTCAGTCTGGCAGCGGCCCCGGCGCCGACCAATGCGGCACGGTGTCGCACGCGGCAGGCCGGGCGCCGGTCGTTGTTAAACTCGCGGCATGGATACCATCGCAGCCGTGCCGCCAGACACGGCCCCCTCCCGCCCCGGCTCCGCCACGAGCATCATCCCGGTCCGCCACAACCTGATGAGCCTGCGCCGGCTGTTCTGGCTGCGCTGGGCGCTGATGGGCGGGCAAGCGGTGCTGCTGGTTTCGTGCGAGGCCGTGGCCGGCGTGATCCTGCCGTACAGTCCCCTGCTGGCGATCCTTTCCCTGCAGGCGGTGTTCAACCTGCTCACCGGCCTGCGCCTGCGCATGCACACCAGCCGCGGCGGCATGCCGAGCGACGCCGAGCTGATGGGCCAGCTGATGGTCGACCTGACGGCGCTGTCGGCCAACCTGTTCTTCACCGGCGGCGCGACCAACCCCTTTGTCTCGTTCTACCTGCCAGGCCTGGCGATCGCCGCCGCCATCCTGCCGTGGCGCAACGTGATCGCGCTCGCCGCCTACGCGATGGCCTGCTACAGCCTGATGCTGATCGAGTATGTGCCGCTGAACCTGCACAACCCGGACAACGCCATCAACTATCACCTGGCCGGCATGTGGCTCAACTTTGTCGCCAGCGCAACCATGATCGCGGTCTTCGTGGCGCGCCTGTCCGGCGTGCTGCGCCAGCGCGACGCGGAGCTCAACCTGGCGCGCGAACAGTTGCTGCGCGATGCGCGCATCGAAGCGCTGAACGACCAGGCCGCGGCCGTCGCCCACGAGATCGGCACGCCGCTGGCCACGCTGGCGGTCATCGCCGGCGAGCTGCGCGCCGATGCGGCGGACCCGCGCCTGGCCACCACGCAAGTGTGCGCCTACCTGCCGGACCTGCAGACCATGGAACAACAGCTCGAGCTGTGCAAATCGATCCTGGCCCGCCTGCGCGACGACCACGAGACCGCGGCGCCACAGCGCATCGATGCGTGGCTGGACGGCTATGTGGAGCGCTGGCAATTGCGCCACCCCCATGCCCGGCTGGAAGCCAATGCCATTGGCGAAGCCGCGGCCCTGCCGGTGGAGGCCGCGCGCGTGGGGCAGATCCTGACGATCCTGCTGGACAACGCCGCGCGCAGCCAGCTGGCCGCGGGGCACGAGCAGATTCCGCTGCGCCTGGCCATCGCGCTGGAGGACAACCGCGCGCTGCCGACGCTGATCTTCCGCGTCACCGACCGCGGCCTGGGCATCCCGAAATCCCAGCGCGCGCGCCTGGGCGAAGCACCGATGACCAGCATGCATGGCGGCCAGGGCATTGGCGTGTACCTGGCGCAAAGCGCGGCCCAGCAGATGGGCGGCCGGCTGGCCTGGCATGACCACCACGAGGGCGGCACCGTGGCCGAGCTGCGCCTGCCCGCGCCCTCCCTGGCAGCCTTACCGGCCGCCTCACCGTTTGCCTCAACCCTGACAACGAGCCCGCGATGACCGACGCACTACACGATCCCGCCGCCGATGGCGCACAGCCCGGCGCCAGCGATGCCGCTCCTTTCCTGGTCGTCGACGACGATGCCGTGTTCGCGGGCGCCCTGGCACGCGCGCTGACGCGCCGCGGCTACGCCGTGCAGATCGCCCATAACCGCCAGCAGGCGCTGGCGCTGGCAGCACAAACGCCGTTTGACTACATCACGCTGGACCTGCACTTGAGCGCGCCGCCGGAAGCCGGCAGCACCGCGCCAGCCGAGTCTGGCCTGCAACTGGTCGCGCCGCTGCGCGCGGCGTTGCCCGATGCGCGCATCCTGGTGCTGACAGGCTATGCGAGCATTGCCACCGCGGTGGCCGCGGTCAAGCATGGTGCCGATGAGTACCTGGCCAAGCCGGCCAATGTGGATTCGATCCTGACGGCGCTGATGGCCGGGGTATCGGAAGACGCAGCCGAAGCCGCCATGGAAGAGCCGGTGCCGCTATCGGTGGCCCGGCTGGAGTGGGAGCACATCCAGCGCGTCCTGTCCGAACACGAGGGCAACATCTCGGCCACCGCGCGCGCGCTCAATATGCATCGGCGCACGCTGCAGCGCAAACTGGGCAAGCGGCCGGTATCGCGCTAGGCATCCGCCGCGAATCCGCAAGCTCAGAGGCGCAACTGCACGTAGTCCCAGTCCAGCTCCTCTTCCCGCCCGGGGGCTTGCTCGGCAATGCGCAGCGCATCGCTGGCATGGCGGTCGGCACGCGAGCCGAGATCGCCGGCCTGCACGGCCAGTTCCACCGCGGCTTGCAGCGTGGTGCCGGCCAGGACGGCGGGCTTCGCCACCACCGGCGCGCTCGCCTGGCGATGCACGGGCGCGGCCTCCGGGCGCACGCAGAGAAAGACAGTTGCCGCGGCAAGGCCGCACAGTACGCCGAACGAGGACAGTAGCTCGCGTTTCATTTCGTTTCTCCTGCCAGGTTGGTGGTTGGGGATGCGGGCGCTAACCGGCCGGCTACGATCCTTCGATCGTGCCGGCCGCCACTTTGGCATTGCATCGCAACACGCACCAGCGTGCTTACGAATGCTTACCTGTCTTACGCTTCTCTTTGCTTCTCTTTGCTTCTCTTTGCTTCTCTTTGCTTCTCTTTACCAGCGTGTCTTACCCGGGTCTCTTACCAGCGAGAATCACGCTCCCACGCCTTCAATTCCTCCTCCACGCGCTCCTTGGTGTAGCCATAGCGCTCCTGGATCCGGCCGGCAAGCTGGTCGCGCTTGCCCTGGATCTGGGTAAGGTCGTCGTCGGTGAGCTGGCCCCACTTTTCCTTGACCTTACCCTTGGCCTGGTCCCACTTGCCTGCGATCTGATCCCAATTCATGGTCGTTTCCTCTGTCGTGGATGGGTGACGTGCCGACCTGGCGTGCTGGCTCAACCTGCTGAGCCAGCATGCAGGCCAGTTACTTGGCGTACTTGGTCTTCACGTCAGCCATGCACTTGTCCTTGGCGTCGCCGGACAGTGCATCGCACTTTTGCTTGTCAGCCTTGTAGGCGGCGTCCATGGTGTCCTTCTTGGCGTCGGCGCGTGCTTCGGCGACGTCGGTGCTGGTGCCGGTGGCGGCAGCCTTCTCGACCTTGGCCGAACCCAGGGCCCGCTCGTGGGCAACCTTGGCTTCCTTCACGCACACATCCTTGTCATTGCCCTTAGCGTCGTCGCATTTTTCCTTGGCCACGCTGTAGTCGGCATCGGCCTTGACCTTGTCCGCCTTGGCGCGCGCCTTGGCCGTGCCATCGCGGGTCGCTTCGGCGTTAGCCTTGGCCACGTCCTCGTCGCGCTTGGCTTCCTTCACGCACACGTCCTTGGCGTTGTCCTTGAGGCTGTCGCACTGGGCGCGCGCGGCCTTGTAGTTGGCGCTGGCGGTCTTCACGGCCGCGTCGTAGTCCGCTTTGGAACCCGCGGGTGCGGCATGCGCCAGCGTGAAGGCGGCAGGACCGGCAAACATCATCGAACACACTGCTGCGCTCAGCCATTTCTTCATCATGTCGTGCTCCTTTTTCAGTGGCGGATATTGTGGAGGGCGGTCTCGCTCCTGGCCTATGCCGGGTGCGATCCGCGTTTGTCCACACCGTATGTACAGAGTACGCATGGGCGGCGCCTACAATCAGGCGTGACGCTCCGAAAGCCGCGTAAGACAATTCCGACATGATTTCCGGGGCACACAATGCCTGCGGCCCTGCGCCGCAGGCCCGTGGGCGTCCTTCGGCGCTAGACTGACGCGCATCCCAGGAGAATCCACATGACCGCATCCCGCCTGCTGCCCGCATTGACCATCGCGCTGGCCTCGCTTGGCGCAAGCTGGACGCCCGCCGCGTTCGCGCACATCGTGTTCGAGCAAAAGGCCGCGACGGCAGGCAGCTACTTCAAAGGCGCGCTGATGGTGGGCCATGGCTGCAACGGCAGCGCCACCCGCGCCATCACCGTGACCATCCCGGAAGGCGTGCAAGGCGCCCATCCGCAGCCCAAGGCAGGCTGGCAACTGGAAGTGAAACGCGCGCCGCTGGCCAAGCCCTACACCTCGCACGGCAAGACCGTGAGCGAAGACGTGCGCACGCTGCGCTGGTTCGCCGGCTCGCTGGCCGACGCGCATTTCGATGAGTTCGTGATGCTGATGAAGCTGCCCGAGCAGGCCGGCAAGCTGTATTTCCCGGTGGTGCAGGAATGCGAGGACGGGCGCACCGAATGGACGCAGATCCCCGCGGATGGCCAGAGCCTGCGCGAGCTGAAGACGCCGGCGGCAGAGCTGGAGCTGACCGCGCCAATGCCGGCGGGGCATGCGCACGCGCACTGAGCGGGCGTATTGCAAAACGACAAAGGGCGCACCGAAGTGCGCCCTTTGTCGTTGGATGCCGCTGAACCGGGCTAAGGCTTACAGCACGTAGCGCGACAGGTCTTCGTTGCCGGCCAGGTCGCCCAGGCGCTCATCCACATAGGCCGCGTCGATGGTGACCGTCTCGCCCGATGACTTGGTGGCATGGAAGGACAGGTCCTCCAGCAGCCGCTCCATCACCGTGTACAAGCGGCGCGCGCCGATGTTCTCGACCTTCTCGTTGACCGAGAAAGCGATCTCTGCCAGGCGGCGGATGCCATCCTGCGCGAACACCAGTTGCACCTGCTCGGTGTTCAGCAGCGCCTGGTATTGCTTGGTCAGGCTAGCGTCGGTCTGCGTCAGGATGGCCTCGAAGTCGGAGACCGACAGCGATTCCAGCTCGACGCGGATCGGGAAGCGGCCTTGCAGCTCGGGGATCAGGTCGCTCGGCTTGGACAGGTGAAAGGCGCCCGAGGCAATGAACAGGATGTGATCGGTCTTGATCATGCCGTACTTGGTATTCACCGTGGTGCCCTCGACCAGCGGCAGCAGGTCGCGCTGCACGCCCTGGCGCGACACTTCCGCGCCGCCCACGTCGCTGCGGCTGGCGATCTTGTCGATCTCGTCCAGGAACACGATGCCGTTCTGCTCGACGTTGGCGACAGCCTTGTGCTTGACCTCTTCGTCATTGAGCAGCTTGGCGGCTTCTTCGTCGATCAGCAGCTTGAAGGCTTCGTGCACCTTCATCTTGCGGCGTGCCTTCTTGCCCTGGCCCAGGCCGGCAAACATGGTGCGGATCTGCTCGGTCATGTCTTCCATGCCCGGGGGACCCATGATGTCCATGTTCGGCGAGCCGGCGGCGACCTCAAGCTCGATCTCCTTGTCGTCGAGCTGGCCTTCGCGCAGCTTCTTGCGGAACACCTGGCGCGTATTGGAATCCTTTTCCTCGGGCTGATTGAAGCCGATATCGCGCGGCGGCGGCAGCAGCACGTCGAGCAGGCGGTCCTCGGCGGCTTCCTCGGCCTTGGCGCGCACCTTCTTCATTTCAGATTCGCGCGCCTGCTTGACCGCCATCTCCGCGAGGTCGCGCACGATGGTGTCCACGTCGCGGCCGACATAGCCCACCTCGGTGAACTTGGTAGCCTCGATCTTGATGAACGGCGCATCGGCCAGCTTGGCCAGGCGACGCGCGATCTCGGTCTTGCCGACGCCGGTCGGCCCGATCATCAGGATGTTCTTGGGCGTGATTTCCTGGCGCAGGGGTTCTTCCACCTGCTGGCGGCGCCAGCGATTGCGCAGCGCAACCGCTACCGCCTTCTTGGCCTTGTTCTGGCCGATGATGTGCTTGTCGAGTTCGGAAACAATTTCCGACGGGGTCATGGTATGCGACATGGTATCCGTTCAGAGGAAGACGACGGACCGGAGCGGTGCTGCATCCGGGCCCAGGCGGCCGCGCGTCAGGTCATTGCGCGGCCGGCCGACGCTCATTCCAGCGTCTCGATGACGAAATTGGTGTTGGTGTAGATGCAGAGCTCGCCGGCAATGCCCAGCGACTTCTCGACGATGTCCTTGGGCGAAAGCTCGGTGTTCTCCACCAGCGCCTTGGCGGCCGACTGGGCATAAGCGCCACCCGAGCCGATCGCGGCCACGCCGCCTTCGGGGTCGAGCACGTCGCCGTTGCCGGTGATCACCAGCGTGGTGTCGCGGTCGGCGGTGATCAGCATGGCCTCGAGCCGGCGCAGCGCGCGGTCCGAGCGCCAGTCCTTGGCGAGGTCGACGGCGGCGCGGGTCAGGTTGCCCTGGTACTTCTCCAGCTTGGCCTCGAAGCGGTCGAGCAGCGAGAAGGCATCGGCGGTGCTGCCGGCGAAGCCAACCAGTACCTTGCCGTTGTAGATGCGGCGGACCTTGCGGGCAGTGCCCTTCATCACAATATTGCCGAGTGTGACCTGGCCGTCACCGCCAACTGCAACCTGGTTGCCGCGTCGGACGCTGACGATGGTAGTGCCGTGATACTGTTCCATGATGGCTTCGCGAGAATATGTCAGGGACGTAGGTGGCGACGGCCGCGATGAATTCAAGGGCCGCCGCAAGCGGCTCTACGTGCGCATCCGTTGCCGCACCGACGGCAACCAGAACAATATAGACGAGGCGGCCACCGCAAGCGCGGGGACGCGGCAAGCCAGGGGGATGAAAAACAAAAAGGCCACGCATCGCGCGTGGCCTCAGACTGCTGGCAAAGGTGGATCTGCGCAGGTGGTCTCCCCTCTCCCGCGTGCGGGAGAGGGGCTGGGGGAGAGGGAGTAGCCACCGTCGTCACTTCAGTCGGCGTTGGCGCATCCGGTCAGTCTGCGTAGACGCCGGCCTTCTTGATCACCGGGGTCCACTTGCCGATTTCCCCAGCCAGGAAGACCTTCAGCGATTCCGGCGTGGCGCGCTGCGCGGGCACGGCTTCGGCGCCCAGCTCAGCCATCTTGGCGCGGAAGGTAGGGTCCGTCACAGCCTTTTGCAGCGCTGCCGAGAGCTTGTCCACCACCGGCTTGGGCGTGCCCTTGGGCGCGTACATGGCGTGCCAGATCTTCACTTCGACGCCCGGCAGGCCTTGCTCGGCGGCCGTCGGAATGTCCTTGAAGGCTTCCACGCGGCGGCTCTGCATGGCGGCGTACGGCTTGAGCGCGCCCGCCTTGAGCTGGCCGGCGATATTGGTGGTCTGGTCGCACATCAGGTTGACCTGGCCGCCCAGGATATCGGTCAGCGCCGGCGCCGTGCCCTTGTAGGGCACCGTGGTCAGGTCGGTCTGGATCGCGCTCAGGAAGAGCAGGCCGCACAGGTGCGAGGCCGAGCCGATGCCCGCATTGGCCAGCGACAGCTTGCTGGCATTGGCTTTGATATAGGGCAGCAGATCCTTGAAGTTGGAGGGCGGCAGGTTCTTGTTGCCGACCATCACCATCGGCACGTCGGCGATCTCGCCCACGGTTTCGAAGTCCTTGAGCGGATCGAAGCCGAGGTTGCGGTACAGCGCCGGCGCGGTGGACATGCCGATATGGTGGACCAGGATGGTGTAGCCATCGCCCTTGGCTTGCGCAACCTTCTTGGCGCCGATGGTGCCGCCTGCGCCGCCCAGGTTCTCGATCACCATCGTTGTACCCAGGTGCTTGGACATGATCATGACCAGCTCGCGCGAGACCTTGTCGGTAGGGCCGCCCGCGGCAAAAGGCACCACCACCGATACCGGCTTGCTGCCGGGGAATTCCTCTGCTTGCGCGCCCGCATGCACTCCCATCACGCCGACCGTCAGCGCGGCAGCCACAAACTGTGCAACTCGTTTCATGCTATCTCCTGGATACCCTTCTATTCCCGTCCCGACACTGCCCCGGCCGGAGTGGCGCGCCCTGTCGGACACTGCCATTCCTGCGCTGCCAGCCCGATCCGGGCGGCAGCGCCGACCATGACGCGGGCACAGCGCATATGGCCGCGGCGGCTTGGGCCGCGCGACCGGAGCGCAATGCTATCAATGTCGAAAAGTGGCAAATATCCGGAATAACCCGCTAAGACATTTCTTCGCAAAGGCCCGCCAAATGTATCGAACTCGTCGCAGCTTGCGGGAATCGGTGCTCAACAGGAGAACCCAAAGAGACCAACGGAAGCTCAGCAGAAGATCAACGGAAGATCAACGGAAGAAGCCGAGCATTTCCTCCTGCAGCACCCCGGGCGCCTCCTCCGGGATGTAATGCCCGCAGGGCACCGCGCGGCCGCTGACCTCGCTCGCCACCTCCTGCCACAGCGACAATGGCTCGAAACAACGCGCCACCACGCCATGCTCGCCCCACAGCACGCGCAGCGGGCAATCCAGCCGGCGGCCATCGGCGCGGTCCGCCCGGTCATGGTCCAGGTCGATGGTGGCTGCCGCGCGGTAGTCCTCGCACATGGCGTGCACGTGGGCCGGATCGCGCATCGCAGCGGTGTAGGCGGCCATCGCCTCGGGCGCGAAGGGGCTCAATCCGGCGTGGCGCAGGCCCATCAGCTTGTTGAGGTAGAACTCGGGCTCGGCGTTGATCAGCGTTTCCGGGAACGGCGCCGGCTGGATCAGGAAGAACCAGTGCCAGTAGGCGGTGGCAAATGCCATGCTGGTGCGCTCGTACATGGCCAGCGTGGGAGCGATGTCCAACAGCATGGCGCGCGTGACCCGGCCTGGATGGTCCGCGATGAGCCGGTGCGCCACGCGCGCGCCGCGGTCATGGGCGCACAGTGCGAAGCGGTCGAAACCCAGCTGCGCCATCACCGCCACCTGGTCCTGCGCCATCGCGCGCTTGCTGTAGGTCTCGAAGCCGGCCTTGCCCGGCGGCGCGCTGCTGCCCCCATAGCCGCGCAGGTCGGTAGCGATCACGGTGAAGTGGTCGGCCAGCGCGGGTGCCACCTTGTGCCAGATCAGGTGGCTCTGGGGATGACCATGCAGCAGCAACAGCGGCGGCCCGGAGCCGCCGCGCACGCCGGCGATCTCCAGCTCGCCGATATGCAGGCGAAAGGGCTCGAAGTTGGGGAACAGCAGGGCGCTGGCGTCGTTCTGCATATAGTGTCTCCTCGGGTCTCGGGGGCCTGCTGGCGATAATAGACGCAAACCGCTGGCGCGACGGAGCGCGGGCCGGGGATGGGCGCCAGGGCGCCGAGTCGACGCAACTGAATTGCATCACCCGGGGCGCTATGGTTAAATCGGTCCATGAGCAGCAGCCCCTCCCCCACCCAGGCCATGCCTGGATCCGCCATGCCCCCCGCGCCGGCCATCCTGGACGCCGCCCACGAACGCCTGCGCGAGCTGAGCGCCCGTGTGACCCAGCCGCGCCTTGGCATCCTGGCCTGCCTGATGGAAAGCCATGAGCCGCTGACCCACCAGGCCGTGATCGACCGCATGCCGGCCGATGGCGAAGCGATCGACCGCGTGACCGTGTACCGCGTGCTCGACTGGCTGGTCGAGCAAGGGCTGGCCCAGAAACGGGCCGGCCACGACCGGGTCTTCCGCTTCAGCCTGGTCGAGCATGAGGCTGCCCGCGCGCAGGTGCACCGGCAGCACAGCCACTTCCATTGCAACCGCTGCGACCGCACCTTCTGCCTGGACGGCGTCAGCGCGCCGGCGCAAGCCGCGCCCAAGGTGCCGAGCGGCTTTGCCGTGGAGCACGTGGAGCTGACCGTAAATGGCGTTTGCGCCGAATGCGGCGCACGCACCCCTGGCAAGCATGGCTGAGCGGCGTCATCGCCCGCTCGCCAGATGAACGAACAAGTTACCCAAACCCGACTTACCCCGCGCACGACAGGCCAAAGCGGCATCCCTTCCCGGAGAAAACAATGTCCAAACTGATCCCGGTCACGATCCTGACCGGCTTCCTCGGCAGCGGCAAGACCACCCTGCTCAAGCGCATCCTGAGCGAGCAGCACGGCATGAAGATCGCCGTGATCGAAAACGAGTTCGGCGAAGAGAACATCGACAACGAGATCCTGGTGCAGGATGGCCGCGAGCAGATCGTGCAGATGAGCAACGGCTGCATCTGCTGCACCATCCGCGGCGACCTGGTGGCAGCGCTGTCCCAGCTGATGACCCGCCGCGACGCCGGCGAGATCGATTTCGACCGCGTCGTGATCGAAACCACGGGCGTGGCCAATCCGGGCCCGGTGGCCCAGACCTTCTTCATGGACGACGAGATCGCCCAGCGCTACCTGCTGGACGCCGTGATCACCCTGGTGGACGCCAAGCACGCCAACCAGCAGCTCGACAAGCAGGAAGAAGCGCAGCGCCAGGTTGGCTTTGCCGACGCCATCTTCATCACCAAGGCCGACCTGGTGCCGGAAGGCGAGATCGCCGACCTGCGCCACCGCCTGCTGCACATGAACCCGCGCGCGCCCGTGCGCACAGCGCATTTCGGCGAAGCGCCGATCGACACAATCTTTGACCTTCGGGGCTTCAACCTGAACGAAAAGCTGGAAATCGACCCGGATTTCCTGCGTGCCGAGGCCGAAGAGCACGATCACGACCATGCGCACGAGCACGCTCATGGCGACCACTGCGCCGATGACTGCGGCCATGACCATCATGACCACCACGATCACGGCCATGATCACAAGCACGACCACCACCATCACCACCACCACACCGACCGCATCGGCTCGTTTGTCTTCCGCAGCGAAAAACCCTTCAATTACGCCAAGCTGGAGGAATTCCTGTCTGGCATCCTGTCGGTCTACGGAGAAAGCCTGCTGCGCTACAAAGGCGTACTCTATATGGATGCGGTGGACCGGAAAGTGGTTTTCCAGGGCGTGCATCAGCTGATGGGCAGCGATATCGGCGCAAAATGGGGCGATGAAACCCCCGGTACCAAGATGGTCTTCATTGGCGTGGACCTCCCCAAGGACGCCATCCTGAAGGGACTGGCCACCTGCCTGGCTTGAAGCCGGCGGCCAGCGCCGCCCGCCCTGCCGCCCCCCCTCGTCGGAGGGGGGCCGGGATATCAGGGAAAACTCCCCGCTTTTCTCCCATATCTCCAAATTTTTTGTTCAAGTACAATAGGCTGGATTTAGTGCGGGTAACGTAGCCTTTTGTCTTTTGGCAACAGGCGATTGGCGACGGTGCCCGCAATGCAGGGCGGCGGTCGTCGTCAGCATGAGGCGGGCTGCCGGCAGGTGCGGTCGCAGTGCTTTATGCGGAGACCGCCCTCCGCTTGGGGCACCCGTCACGCGCCGTCATCGATCGACGCGAGAGAGAGGTGTCCCATGGTAGCCGCAACGAAAACGAAACAAAGCCGCAGCAAAAGCAGCAGCGCTGCGGCCGAGACGCTGAAGGCGCAGTCCATGGAGGCTGCGCCTGCTCCCCGCGGCAGTACGGCGCACGCCGGTGCGGGCGAGGCCAAGGGAGGCACGCACAGCAGCCAGTCTGCAGCCAGCCAGAGCGAAACCTCCGCGCCGCGCAAGCGGCCGGACACTGCACCCGAGCGGACCAAGACGCCGCCGGTCGCACCAACAAGAGAATCAGCAGCAACCATGAGCAGCAATAAACTTCTGACTGAAGCTGAAATCCTGAAGATGGGCGACAAGGATTACATGAACGAAGCGCAGCTCGGCTTCTTCAAACATCGCCTTGAGCAGCTGCGCGACGATATCCTGAAGAACGCCGACCAGACCACCGAGCACCTGCGCGAAACGGTCATCGTGCCGGATCCGGCGGACCGTGCCACCATCGAGGAAGAGCACGCGCTGGAACTGCGCACGCGCGACCGCGAGCGCAAGCTGCTCAAGAAGGTCGAGCAATCGCTGGCCCGCATCGAGTCCGGCGACTACGGCTGGTGCGAGGAAACCGGCGAGCCGATCGGCGTGCCGCGCCTGCTGGCCCGGCCCACCGCCACGCTGTCGCTGGAAGCCCAGCAACGCCGCGAACTGCGCCAGAAGCTGTTCGGCGACTGATTCCGCGACTGCCCGGGGCTTGCCGCCCCGCGCGCCAGACGGCCCGGTTCTCCGGGCCGTTTTGTTTGAGCGGCACGACACCGCCAGGCATCGCCGCCATTCATCTTTCGCCTTTGTGGTGTCACAGGCACGGGCCTATCATTAGGAACGCCGGGATTCGTGCGGCCATCGCGCCCTCCGAATTGCCTGCTTTCCCCCCTGCTTTCTGATACAGTCGCAACTTTGTTGCAATAACGCGCGCCCCAACCCCGGCGCGACTCGATGCCATGGCCGATCGCCTGCCCGTCACCGTGCTGTCCGGATTCCTCGGTGCCGGCAAGACAACCCTGCTTAATCATGTTCTGGCCAACCGCGAAGGCAAGCGGGTGGCCGTGATCGTCAACGACCTGGCCGACGTCAACATCGACGCCCGCCTGCTTGGCGATGGCATGCTGGCGCAGGCTGGCGAGCGCCTGATCGAGCTGACCAATGGCTGCATCTGCTGCACGCTGCGCGAGGACCTGCTGACCGAGATCGGCAAGCTGGCGCGCGAGGGCCGCTTCGATTACCTGCTGGTCGAGTCGACCGGGGTCGCCGAGCCGCTGCCCATCGCGGAGACCTTCACCTTCGAGGATGAGCAAGGCGTGGCGCTGGACACCGTCGCCCGCCTGGACACCATGGTGACGGTAGTCGATGCCGCGCATTTCCTGCAAGACTTCAACGAAGCCGACTTCCTCCAGGACCGTGGCCAGGCGCGCGACGAGGACGACGACCGCACGGTGGTCGACCTGCTGATCGAGCAGGTCGAGTTCTGCGATGTGATCGTGCTCAACAAGCTCGACCTCGTCAGCGAGGCCGAACGCGAACGCCTCGCCGGCATCCTGCATTCGCTCAACCCGCGCGCGGCCATCGTGCCGGCCAGCTTCGGCAAGGTACCGCTGGAGAGCATCCTCGACACCGGCCGCTTTGACTTCGACGCTGCCGCCGCTGCCCCGGGCTGGCTGGCGGAACTGCGCGGCGAACACGTGCCGGAGAGCGAGGCCTACGGCATCGGCAGCTTCGTCTACCGCCGCCGCCGCCCCTTCCATCCGCAGCGCTTCGCCGACCTGATCCACACCGAGTGGCTGCGCGAGCATGGCAACGTGCTGCGCTCCAAGGGCTTCTTCTGGCTGGCCACGCGCATGCATGCGGCCGGCACCTGGGGCCAGGCAGGCGGCGTATGCCGCCACGGTGGCGCCGGCGCCTGGTGGGCCGCGCTGGATTCGTCCGAATGGCCGGAAGACGAAGCAGGCCGCGCCGAGCTCGAAGCCGATATGACGGTGGATGGCAAACCCGCGCCCTTTGGCGACCGGCGCCAGGAGCTGGTGCTGATCGGCCAGGACCTTGACCGCCCCGCACTCGAAGCGCTGCTGGACGCCTGCCTGCTGACCGATGCGGAAATGGCAGCCGGCCCGGATGCCTGGGCGCAGTACGCCGACCCGTTCCCGAGCTGGGACGACGGCCTGGACGATGACGGCCACGAGCATGGCGACGACTGTGGTTGCGATGACCACGGCCACGATCACGGCGGGCATGGCCACTGACGCCGTTCGGCCCTGGCAGCGCCTGCAGCGCCGGCGCCAGCGCGGCCTCGGCCTGTGGCCTGCGCTCTGGCTGGCGCTGTGCCTGCTGCTGGCCCAGCATGCCGGGCTGACACACCGTATTCATCACGGCGGGCTGCTCAGCCTGCCGCTGCAAGCTGCCGCCAGCCACGGCGCGGCTGCCCTGCCTGTCACCGCCGCCGCCGCCGACGACGACGACGACGACGAAATCCAGGTCACCGATAGCGCCCGGGCCAATCCCGACCTGCCGTTCTCGCTCAAGCTGGCGGGGCACTTCTGCGTCTTGTTCGACGGCGCCACAGTGGCCGCCAGCCATTGCGGCACGCCGGTCGTGCCGGCGCTCACGCACCTGCAATCGCCGGTGCCGTTCAGCGTGGGCTGGCGCCGGCCCGACCTGCAACATCCCCAGCCTTTCCGCTCGCGCGCCCCTCCGGCCGTTCACGCTCTCGCCTGAACCCCGGGCCGCGGTTGCCAAGCCGCCGCCCGCCGCCTGTCGCATCGCGCCGCGCTCCTGAACCTTGCTGCCCGCCGCCGTCCCGCGCATCTAGCGCAGGACGGCGCGCGGCCGGCATCCGGACGCTGGTGCCACGCGCTCGAAAGCATCCAATAACAATGCGAGCCATGTCTTTCCGCCTCCAACAAACCAATATCTTGCGGCGCACGCCGCTCGCCGCCGTGGCGGCCCTGATCGCCTCCGCCTCCGTTTCCATGGGCGTATTCGCGCAAAGCGCCCCGGCTGCATCGACGGCTCCGGCAGCCCCGGAACCCCCGGCAGCCCCCGCCCCTGCCACGCTGCGCGAGGTGGTCATCACGGCCAACCCGCTGGGCAGCGAGCTCACCGACCTGGTGGCGCCGGTCTCCACCCTCGGCGGCGATGCCCTTGTCGTGCGCCAGGGCAGCACGCTGGGCGACACCCTGGACAAGCTGCCCGGCGTGTCCTCCAGCTACTTCGGCCCGAACGCCAGCCGCCCGATCATCCGCGGCCTGGACGGCGACCGCATCAAGGTGCTGCAGAACGGCGGCACCACCGTCGACGCCTCCACCCTGTCCAACGACCACGCCGTGCCAATCGATCCGCTGGTGGCCGAGCGCATTGAAGTGGTGCGCGGCCCGGCCGCGCTGATGTACGGCGGCAACGCCATCGGCGGCGTGGTCAACGTCATCGACAACCGCATCCCGAAGGAGCCAATCCAGGGCATCGGCGGCGCGGTGGAAGCCAGCGCCACCGCCGGCGGCGACAGCGCGCGCAACGCCAGTGGCCTGCTCGAGGCCGGCAATGGCCAGATCGCCATCCATGCCGACGCCTTCGCCCGCAAGACCAGCAACCTGCGCATCCCCGGCTATGCGCGCAGCGCCAGCCTGCGCAACAGCCAGCCGCTGCCGGAAGGCGAAAGCGAGGCCTACGGCCGCCTGCCCAACAGCAACGCGCAGCAGTCGGGCGGCTCGCTGGGCGGCGCTTATACCTGGGCCGACGGCTTTGTCGGCGCCAACTACAGCGAGTACCACAACGAATACGGCACCCCCGCCGAAGACACCGTGCGGCTGCAGATGCGCCAGCAACGTTTCGCGCTCGAGGGCGAAGCGCGCAACCTGGCCGGCAATACCGGCGGCTTCATCGAATCGGTCAAGGGCAAGTTCAGCTACACCGACTACGAGCACAAGGAGATCGAGTCCGGGCAGACCGGCACCATCTTCAAGAACAACGGCTGGGACGCGCGCTTCGAGGCAAAGCACGCGCGCATCGGCAATATGACGGGCGTGATCGGCACCCAGTTTGGCTCGACCCGCTTCTCGGCGCTGGGCGAGGAAGCCTTCGTGCCGAGCACCGACACCGACAATGCCGCCCTGTTCGTCTTCGAGGAGATGCCCCTGAGCGCCGGCGGCGACCTCAAGCTCAACCTGGGCGGGCGCATCGACCACACCAGCGTGAAGGCGCAGGCCAACGGCAACGACCGCTTCTCCGACGCCAGCCGCAGCTTCAACGCCGCCAGCGCCTCCGCTGGCCTGCTCTACAAACTGGCGCCGGCCTGGTCGCTGACCAGCAACCTGGCCTACACGGAGCGCGCCCCGACCTTCTACGAGCTGTACGCCAATGGCCCCCACGTGGCTACCGGTTCGTGGGAGCAAGGCGACCCCAACGCCAACAAGGAACGCGCAACCTCGCTGGACCTGGGCGTACGCTTCAAGTCGGGCCCGCACAGCGCCGGCCTGTCGGGCTATTACAGCCGCTTCGGGAACTACCTGGCGCTCACCAATACCGGCACCGCGCGCGACGCGCAAGGCGACTTTGTCACGCCCGGCAGCGCCGGCGCATTGCCCGTGATGCAATACATGGGCGTGCCCGCCACGCTGTACGGCTTCGAGGCCGAAGGCAAGGCGCGCGTCGCACAAAAGCTGCTGACCGGCAGCGACACGGTAGACCTGGAGGCCCGCGCGGACTACGTGCGCGGCGAGAACCGCAACACCGGCGAGCCGCTGCCGCGCCTGTCCCCGCTGCGCCTGGGCGGCGCGGTGGTGTACGGCGCCGGCCCGTGGGGCGCGCGCGCGGACGTGACCTACGCCGCCCGCCAGACGCGCGTGCCATCCAATGACACGCCCACCGATGCATACACCTTGCTTGGCGTGTCCATCACGTACAAGTTCAAGATGGCAGGCACCCAGACGCTGGTCTACCTGCGCGGCGACAACCTGACCAACCAGGACGCCCGCAGCGCCACCTCGATCCTGCGCGACATCGCGCCGCTGGCAGGGCGCAGCGTCAAGCTGGGCGTGCGCACGACGTTCTAAGCCTCTGCGCAACTGGCAAGAAACAAGAAACGGGGCGCGTGTTGCGCCCCGTTTCTTGCCTCAGGCAACGCCGTTGCACCCATGGCGTGCAAACCCTTCCCGCGCGCCAAGCCGCTTGAAGTAATCCGCCACCGCCGGATAGTCCGGATGCGGCAACGGCGTGGCGTACCACCGGTTTACCGACAAGCCGATCGGGATATCCGCGAGCGTGAAGCGCTCGCCCGCGACATAGCCGCCCGTCACCGCGAGCTGGCGCTCGAGGATGCCGATATGCCGTGACCAGCTGGCAATGGAAGCCGCGATCTCCCGCTCGTCCCGGTGCAACGGCGATTGCCTGACCAGCGCCATGAAGGCGTAGCGCCACGCGTTGTTCAGCTCCGTCGCCTGCCAGTCCATCCATTGGTCCACCCGCGCGCGCTCGCGCGCCGCAACCGGGTAGATGGCGCCATCGCCATCGCCATTGCCATACTGCGACGCCAGGTAGCGGATGATGGAATTCGACTCCCACAGCACAAAGCCGTCGTCGTCGATCACAGGCACCATCGCGTTCGGATTCAGCGCGAGGAACTCCGCCGTATCGGTGGCGCGGTAGCCCGAGCCCCAGTCCTCACGCACGAACGGCAAGCCCAGTTCGTCGCAGCACCAGAGCACCTTGCGGACGTTGATGGAGGAGGCCTTTCCGAGGATCTTTAGCATGGGCAGGGAGGCGCGCGTGGCGCAAAGAGAATGGCCTCCAATATAAAGCCGGGCTGTCAGGCCGCACAGGCACAGTTGCGCCGGTTTGCCGCCTAACAGTTGATATCCGGCAGTCGGAGAGCCGGAAGCTTGTGCCACGCGGCAGGGCAAACACCCCGCAAAACCGCACGCTCGCTGTGCATGGCCGCCTCGCCCCGGTGCATCCGGCGCTGCGGGTCTGCCCGCCTTGACATGGATGTCTGCATCTCCTGACAATGCCTGCACAGCATCTTGCCTACCAGGGACCCATCGATGACGATCATCCGCCGCGCCCTTGGCGCCGCAGCACTTGCCACAAGCCTCGCCTGCGCCGCACTCTCCCCAGCCGCTGTTGCTGCCAGCCTCACCATCGGCATGTCGGGGGACATCACCTCGCTGGATCCGCACTATCACAACGTCACGCCCAACGCGAATGTGGCCGAGCATATGTTCGAGGCCCTGATCGCCAAGGACGAGAAGATGCGCTTCAAGCCCGCGCTGGCGCTGTCGTGGAAACCGGTCGACGATACCACCTGGGAAATCAAGCTGCGCCCCGGCGTGAAGTTCCACGACGGCAGCGAGTTCACCTCGGCCGACGTGGTCTACTCGCTGAACCGCCCCGCCACGGTCAAGAACAGCCCGTCGCCGTACACCATCTACACCAAGGGCTTCAAGGACATCACCGCGGTCGACAAGCTGACCGTGCGCATCACCACCCACGGCCCTTACCCGTTGGTGCCCAATGACCTCTCCACCATCTACATGCTGTCCAAGAAGGTCGCGGAGAACGCCAGCGGCGACGACTTCAACAGCGGCCGCGCGATGGTCGGCACGGGCCCGTACAAGTTCGTCAGCTTCCGCAAGGGCGACCGCATCGAGCTGACGCGCAACGACAGCTACTGGGGCAACAAGCCGGAGTGGGACACCGTATCGCTGCGCATCCTCACCAACGACGCGCCGCGCGTGGCCGCGCTGCTCGCCGGCGACGTGCAGGTCATCGAGAACGTGCCCACCTCGGATATCCGCAAGCTCTCCGCCGATCCCGGCGTGAGCGTGTTCAAGGTGCCGACCTTCCGCATGATGTACCTGCACCTGGACAGCAACCGCGACGTCACGCCCTTCGTCACCGACAAGGCCGGCAAGCCGCTCGCCAGGAACCCGCTCAAGGATGCGCGCGTGCGCGCCGCCATCTCGCACGCCATCTCGCGCCAGGCCATCGTCGACCGCGTGATGGAAGGCGCTGCCGAGCCCACCGGGCAGCTCGTGAACTCCACGTTGTTCGGCCATGTGCCGGGCCTCAAGCCCGACACCTTCGACGCCGCGGGCGCCAAGAAGCTGCTGGCGGACGCGGGCTATCCCGACGGCTTCGCGCTCACGCTGCACGCGCCCAACAACCGCTACGTCAACGACGAACAAGTCGCGCAGGCGATTGCCTCCATGCTTGCGCGCGTCGGCATCCAGACCCGGGTCGAAGCCATGCCGTCGGCCACGTTCTTCACGCGCGCCAACAAGCTGGAGTTCTCCTTCATGCTTGCCGGCTGGGGCGCGGACACGGGCGAGGCTGGCTCGTCGCTGAAGTCGCTGCTGGCCACCTACGATCCGGCCAAGGGCTGGGGCGCATCCAATCGCGGCCGCTACAGCAATCCTGCGCTGGATGCCAAGCTGGCCACGGCGCTGACCACCATCGACGATCGCGCGCGCGAGAAGCTGCTGCAGGACGCGACCGAGATCGGGATCAAGGATTACGGCGTGATCCCGCTGTATTTCCAGATCAACGTATGGGCGGCGAAGAAGGGGTATAAGGTGGTGCCGCGCCAGGATGAGCGCACCTACGCATTCGCCATCACCAAAGGCTCCTGAGCGTTAGCCCGCCACCCCGATGACCGGCGCGCCAGCGCGCCGGTCACGCCATCGTCGCGCACCATGCCTCACGCGAAGGTGATGAACTGAGCCGACGACCACACCTTGCCGTCGTCTCGTTCCCGGCCATGGAAGTACACCGGGCGGTGGCCATGGGGCCCGTTCACCGGCTCGACGTCGACCACGCCGCTCACGTCCACCGGCAATGCCTTGTCGGTGAGCCGCTCCAGCGCGATAAACAGTTCCGTGCCGCCCAGGTCCAGCCGCAGGCTGTCATTGGCGAGTAGTTCGGCGCCGCTGACCTCCCAGCGAAAATCCGGCGCGTGGGCGAAGGGATTGCGCTGCAGCGGATCTCCCACCTTGATGAAGCTGTCGATGTGCCCTTCGATCACGATGCGCGCGGCAGCGAGGTTGCTTACGTCGATTTCCACGCTGTCCGCGTCGCCATAGGTATCGCTGCGAAAACCGATGTCGGTCGCGCCTTCGCGCCAGCAGGCTTCTTCCTGATGCTCGAAGCCGTGCCCGCCGAAGCGGTTGATCGTGCCATTGAGAATGCGGATGCGGCCTTGCCAGGCGGCCCAGCGATAGCGGTCGCGGATCCGCGCGCCACCCCAGCGCACGCGGATCAGGCGCTCGGAGAAGCCCGCCTCCCGATGCAGGTTGCGCTCCCAGATCAAGCCATTGTGATCATAGGCCGCCAGGTACTCCCAGCCGGTCTGGCCGAGAAAGCGATAGTCGAGCCGGGCCGGGCCGCGATGCGAGGCCGGCAGCGAGAACGCATCGCCCTGCACGAAGTCGCCGCAGCGCACCAGCAGCGCCGTGTGCTCGCCGGTGCTGGCCCAGGTGTGGCGCGCGCGCAGGGCACGGCCGATCGCCTGCCGGTCCAGCCGCTCGGCCAGCACGCCGGTCAGCCCGCCGCGCACGCCGAACACCTGCACGCCGGGCGGGCCGCCGCCGGGGCGGCCACGGTGCTCGTCGCCGCTGGCTGCCACGCCCAGCTGGTAGCCGCGCGCCATCACATCGCGATACAGCCAGTCGAAATGCCCCCAGCTGGAAGCGATCTCCACCAACCGTTCCAGCTCGGGATGATGCCAGTCGGGGATGTAGCGCCGCCCGCCCACGTGCGGCATGATCAGGTGCTGCTCGGGCGCGCCGACATAGGCGTCCCATAGCTCCTCGACCGGCCAGCGCCCCAGCTCGGCCGCGGTGCCCTTCATGTCCTCGTTCCAGACCAGCGTGCGATTGTGTTCGCCGCGGGCGTTGTAGGGAAAATCCGGCGTGCCGTCGCCGAGGAACACGACGTTGTGATCCCCGCCGGCCGTGGAGCTGCCGCACCACTCCTGCACCGGGTAAGCGACAAAGCGGCCGGGCTCGTTGAAGGTTTCCACGGCTTCCAGCCCAAGCTGCCAGTTGGCATCGGTGATCTGGAAATCGTTCACGGTGTAGCCGAACACATCGATGCCGCCCACGTCGCGCGCATAGGCCACGTTGTAGGCCGGGCTATTGGTGCCGACCGTGTCGTGCGCATGCACATGCAAGTCAGCGTAGAAGGCGCGCGGCGCATCGGCTGCGTCGAAGACCGTCAGCCAGGCCGAGCCCTTGGCAACGCGGGGCGCATCCGCCAGGGTAGCTTCCAGGCGCAGCGTGCCAGCGCTGGCGGGCAGGTCGTCGATGCCCACCGATGCCCAGCCCGCCTGGGGCACGGGATAATCGCGCTGGTGGACAAGCTCAAAGCCTTGCCACGCGGCAAGGCGTATCGAGCCGCCCGCCGCGGCGCAGATATTGCCCCACCTGTCCATCAGCGAAGCCCTGAGCGGCAACGGCGTGCCCGGCCGGGCAAAGCGCGGCGCCTGCAGCAGGACCTGCGCCGGCTGCCCGGCGTGGATATCGATCACCGCATCGCCCGGCACCGCCACGAAGCGCGAAGTGCCTAGCGGGTCCACATAAAGCCGGAAGCGAAAGCTGTCTTCGATAAAGGTCTGCACGCGCGTGCCGGACCCGCCGCGGCGCCGGTCGCCAAGGCGGATCAGGATGTGATCGCCGGCATTCAGGTAACCATCGACAACATCGACGATGATCGCTTTCTGGAACGGGCGCTCATGCCCCTTTTGCTCGAAGCGCACGTTGAGCGATTGCACGCTCGCGGGGCTCTGGCCAGGCACAAGCGGCGCGGCCTGGTATTCGGCGCTGATGTAATTGGCGCCGCCCGGGTCGGTGGTCTGGAACAGCGCCCAGTCGGAGTAGAACTTGAACGTCGCCTTGAGCCACGCGCCATCCGCCACGCCGGAGGCACCGACCTCGTAGTCGAGGATGATCTCGGCCCATTCGCCCGCTTCCAGCCGGCTCACGGAGCAGCTCACCCGGCCGGCGAACGGCAGCGCCTTGTTCTGCTCGTACAGGCCGGCGGGCGCGTGATGCGTGCCCAGGCGCTCGCGCAGCGCGGCGTAGCGCGCGGCCAATGTTGTCTTGCCGGTCATTGGGGGGAACTCCGATGTCAATGAAATGGCCACGGCGCGCTGGCATCCCACACCGGGATGCCCAGGTGGGCGTACCAGGGCGCCATGACCAGCAGGCCGTAGGCAATGCCGATCAGCACCGACACCACGCCCACGCGGGCATAGTCCGCCGTGGTGAAGGTGCCGCTGCTATACGCCACCACGGCCGCGGTGATCTGCGTGGGCAAGATGTAGGCAAAGCTGTCGCTGTCGCACACCAGCAAGGTGAACGCGGCGGGATGCAGCCCGAGCTTGGGTGCCAGCGCCAGCATGATCGGCGCGATCATCGTCACGGCGGCCACGTTGGACAGCATGGCCAGGCGCGCCACGTGCGTGCCAAGCATGACGATCAGCAACGCCAGCCACCACGGATGGCCCGCCGCGAAGCGGTACAGCCAGTCGGCCACCCACGGCGCCAGGCCGGTCTCGCCAATCGCGGAGGACAGGCTAAGCGCGCCGGCCAGCAGGAATAACGTGCCCCAGATCGTGCGTGCCTGGATGTCCCTCCAGCCCAGTCCCGTCACCCCGGGCACGAACAGCGCCGCCAGCCCGAGCAAGGCCACGATCTCGGAAGGCAGGCCATGCCACGACTCGGTCGCCCACAGCACGGCCACCACGGCAAACACCGCCAGGATCGATTTGGATTGCACACCTGCCGGCGGCAACGCGGCACGCTCGGCGGCAATCGCCGCCTGGCCGCCAGGCAACCGCACCGCGCGCGACTTGAAGTAGAACTGCACCCACAACTGGGTCAGCACGAACATGCCCAGGTACGGCCATTGCAGCTTGAACCAGTCGAGATAGGAGATGTGCAGGCCAAGGTTTTTCTGCAGCAGGCCGACGATCACCATATTGGGCAGGTGCGCGGTGAGAATGCACATCCCGCTGATCATCGAGCCATACACCAGCGACTGGATCACGATGGCCTTCTTCGCGCTGCGCTCACGCGGCGAGTCGCCGAACAGGCCCACGATGCCGTTGACGACCGGCAGCAACGTCGCCGCGCGCGCATTGGCCGCCGGCACAAGAAAGCCCAGCACGAAGTTGACCACGAACATCACCCAGATCACGCCATTGGCGGTACGCGTCTTCAGCTTGTCGAGCAGGAACAAGGCGATCCGCCGGTCCAGTCCGGCCGCCTGCATGATGGCCGAGAAGATGAACGCCGCCAGGCACAGGAACACCACGGGCGTGGCAAAGCCGCTGGCCGCCTTGGAGAACGGCGTCACCGCATGCGCCAGCACCAGCAGAGCGGGGATCAGCATGCCGCTCACGCCAACCGGCACGGCCTCGCTCATCCAGACCAGGCTCGCCCAGGCCACCACCGCCAGCGTGGCGCGGCCCGCGGGCGGCAAGCCCTCCGGCTGCGGGAGCACGAACAGGATGGCGAAGAAGGCAATCCACGCGGCCACGAAGCCCAGCTGCGCCTTGAGCAACGGACCCGGCCGGAACCAGGCCGGCGGCTTGTGCAGGTATGCTTGCCAACCGGCTCGCGAATGCGCCGATGGCGGATTGAGGGGAGAGTTCACTGCGGCTCCTTGGCGGTTTCCCGATACGCACGTAAGACGCCGCACTGGTCAGTCCGGCCTTGGAAGGCAATAATACGTTTTAATACAAGATGTCCAACGAAGGCATTGGCATATTGTTATGCTGTTTTTCACAAGCCATTGATACAACAGGGTTTTACATGAGTGTTGCGCGTGAGAACGCCATTTCACTGTACGAGCAGATCGCAAATTTGTTGCGCGAAGAAATCCAGAAGCGGCGCTTCGACCCGTCCGGAAAGCTACCTTCCGAGGCCGAACTGGGCGAGCGATTCGGGGTGAGCCGGGTCACGGTGCGCCTCGCGATCACGCGGCTGGTTGACGCTGGCCTGGTCGAGCGCAAGCAAGGCAAAGGCACCTTCGTGGTCGACAAGCGGCTGCGCCATGGCCTGGATACGCTGCGCGGCTTCTACGATTCGCTGGTGTTGCAGGGACACGCGCCGGAGATGCAACTGGTCGCGCTGGAGCGGATCGCCGTGCCGGCCCGGCTGCGCGGCATCTTTCCCGCCGCGCTCGGCCACTGCATCGCCTTGCAGCGCCTGCATCGTCTCGATGGCGAGCCGATTGCGCTCGCCGAGACCCACATTGCCTGCGATGCCACGCCCGGCTGGGAAGATGCCGAGCGCAATCCGTCCTACACCTTGATCGGGCAGTTGCTGGGCATGCAGGTCGATCGGGCCGACCTCGTCATCCGCGCACGCTCGGCCGGCCAGCACCTGGCGGCCGTGCTGCAGACCTCGCGCACGCATCCGCTGCTGGAACTGGAACGCACGTCGTTCACTGCGGATGGCACGGTTTGCGAGCACACGCTGTTTTCCATACGGTCGGAGCGGTATGAGTTCGCGCTCAATAGCGCGGGGGGCGTGCGGGTGCCGGCGTGAGCGGCGCCTTTTATCTCGCCTCCCCCTTGTCTTGATCTTTGTTCTTGTCCTTGTCCTTGTCCCGGGACGGGCCGGCATTGCCGTACCACGGCGGCACCAGCGAGTACATCGCCGCCGAGCACGGCACGCCGTGCAGCACCAGCCGGTTGCGGGCGATGCATTCGAACTGCGCGCCGATCTTCTGCGCCACGGCGCGGCTGACCATGTTGTGCTCGGCGGCGACCACTTCCAGGCGTGTCAGCCCGAGGCGGTGAAAGGCATAGCACGCCATCAGCTCTGCCGCGCGCGCGCCCAGTCCCTGCCGCTGCCGGCTCTGGCGGATCCAGTAGCCGAGGTTGCCGAAGTTGTAGTCCCGGTTGATCTGGTTGATGGAGACGCCGCCATACAGCTCCCTGCCGTCCGGGGCGAATACGCCGATGTCGTAGGCCTCGCCGATGGCCATGCTCTCCGTGCACAGGTCGACCCAGTTCTCGGCATCGCGCACGCTATAGCCCGCGTGGCACCACGGCAGCCATTTGCCCACGGTCTCGAGCGATTCGTGCACGGCGGCCACGAACTGGGGCACGTCGGGATAGCGGAAGGGGCGAAGGAGGAAGCCTTGGCCGTGAAGGGCTTGCATGGTGCATCCTTGGGACTCGGTCAGCGCGGGAACTTGCCGGCGCGGCCTTCTAGCAACGTAACCAGCGCAGTCTGCATCTATGTGTGGCGGTCCGGGAGATCGCGGCAAATGACCCGCTTGTCGGCCTCAGGCGCGCGCGCCCGCTGCATCTCTTAGCCTCATCTCTCGGCCTCATCTCGGCCTCATGGCTTCGCCGATCAGCAGCCTGGCCTGCACGCGCGCATGCAGCAGCGCCATGTCGGCATGGCGCAGGCTCGGGTGGCGGCTCAGCGCGGCCATTACCTTGCCGGACTGCTGGATCGAGCCCACGCCGGCATCGGCGGCGGCGCGGTCGATCAGCGCGTCGATCTCCGCGTCGGATAGGGGTCGGGCGATGCGGGCGGCCAGGCTCAGTGCCGTGTCGTCGAAGCGGGCGCCGTCGTCAAAATGAATGCGGCCCTCGATCGTCACCGGCAAGCCGTGCGGGTCGAGCTTGCCGAAGCACAATTCGCTGATGTCGACCGCGTGGTGGCGGCCGTCGAAGTAGAGCGAGCCGTCGATGTAGCCGGGCTCCGGGTTGAGCGGGAACACGAGGCGCCTGCCGGCCAGCTGTTCCAGGCTGTAGGTAGGCAGGCTCATGCCGTCGAGCCGGATCGCCGTGCGCACCGGCGCGCCGCCGAGCACGAACGGCGCGAGCTCGATCTCGAGGTCGGCGCCATGCGCGTGGATCGTGGAAGGAGAGAGGTGCGCGACCAGGGGGCGAAGCAGTGCGACGGGAAAGGCAGGCATCGACGGTTTCCTCGCAAGGGGTCAGGGACTGGCGCCAGGACATGGTGGCGCCCACGTTACCGGTGTTACCGCTCAATCCCGGTTGTACACCTCGCCGCCTTCCAGCGCCAGCGCGCCGGCGGCGGCCAGCGACGCCAGGATCCGTTCCAGGATGGCCCCCATGTCCTGCGCGGGCATGAAGCGCGCATGGATGCGCTGCATCAGCGGCGCCTGCGCCATCCACGCCAGCAGCGCGTCGCGCCGCATGCGCTGCTGCTCCAGCAGCTTGAACTTCACCAGCACCTTGATGGCATGCGTGGCGTTACGCCCGGCATCGGCGCTGAGGTAGGCCAGCCGCCCAACAGCAACGTCAAGCGCGGCCGCCACGTTGGTGAAGGGCCGCCCGTGGCCGGGAATCACCACGCGCACATCCAGTGTGGCGATGCGTGCCAGCACGGCTGCCTGCTCGGCGAAGCCGCTCTCGCCGTCGAGTTCCGGGAAGATCACGCCAAAGCCGCTTTCCCACAGGGCATCGCCCGAGATCAGGATGCCCTCATGCGGCGCGAACAGCATCACGGCATGGGGATCGTGGCCGGGCGCGCCTACCACCTGCCAGTCGAGCCCGCCCAGGCGCAAGGTGTCGCCGTCCTGCACCACGCCATCGAAAGTGAAGCGGTCGCACTGCTGGCCGGTGGCGCGGTAGCTGAGGGCGTCCACGTCCCACGCGCGCACCGCCTCGGCATCCGCAGCGGGGATCAGCGTGCGCGGCTGCCAGCGGCGCTGCAGCGTGGCGTTGCCGCCGCAGTGGTCGGAGTGCAGGTGCGTGTTCACCAGGCGCCGCAGCGCGCGCCCGCCAAGGCCGGCCTCAACCAGCGCCAGCGTCTGTGGCGCATGCGTGACGTAGCCGGAATCGACCAGCGCGGTGTCATCGCCATCGACAAACAGGATGTTGTTGGCGGATAGCCAGCCGCGCTCGAAAACGCGCATGGTGCCGGGCAGGGCGGGAGACGTGTAGGTGGTTGGCATCGGTGTGTAGGCAGTCGGCTGATCAGCGGCCGGCGGCCGGCGGCCGCTGGGTTGCTCGCTGGCGCATCGGCTCGCCCCGCGCCAACCGGCAATGCGGCTGCGGCACGTAGCGCACCGACACATCGGCTGGCAAGGCCCGGGGCAAGCGCTCGAACGCCAGGTAGGCGAACGGCGAGATCGGGTCGAAGTACCAGTCGATGGCGGTTGTCATGGCCGGGTCACGCTGTGTTGCGGGAGGGATGCATCATGGCGCCGCCCTTGCGGCCAACGCCGCGGCGCGCTGCGGCAGCAGCAGCCAGATCCTGCGCCGCCCGGCCTCGTCGCTGCCGGACCATGCGGCGATCTCGTCGATGGTGCGCAGGCAGCCTTCGCAATAGCCGCTCGCGGCGTCCATGCGGCACACGTTGCGGCACGGCGACGCAACGGGCTGCGCGCGCTGGGCGGCTTGCGCGCCGCGCGTGAGCTCGGCGGCGAGGCGGGTGGCTTGCGACATCGCCTCAGGCCTCACCCGGGATGGCGCGCATGACGCGCATGACGCCTACAAGCAGCGGCTTCATGCTGACTGGCGCTGCGCCACGTCGGCCACCTCGGCCCCGGTCATGCGCTGCAGTTCCTGGGGCGTGAGGTTGAACACGGCGTGCGGGTGGCCGGCGGCGGCCCACAGGCTGTCGTAGCGGAACAGGTCGCTGTCGAGCAGCATGACGGGCGCCACCGCGTGGCCGATCGGGCAGACGCCGCCAATGGCGTAGCCGGTTTTCTCGCGCACGAACCTGGCGTCGGCCTTGCCGAGCGGGCCCACCACGGCGGCGACCTTGGCTTCGTCGACGCGGTTGCTGCCGCTGGCGATCACCAGCACCGGCGCGTCGTCGGCGACGCGGCGAAAGATGATGGACTTGGCGATCTCGGCCACCGAACAGCCGAGGCCGGCCGCTGCCTCGGCCGAGGTCTTGCCGGTGGCAGGCAGCATGACCACGGGCTTGCCGTGGCCAAGGCCGGCCAGCAGGCCGGCCACGCGCTGCGCCGCTTCGGGCAGCGCGGCGGTATCGTTGGCGTTGTCGGGAGAGTGAGCGTTCATGTCGATAGCGTTCGGATGAAAGGCCTTATACGCAGGCAGGCGCAGCGTCCGCGGCGGCACCCCACTTGGTCAGCAGCGCGCGTCCCACGCGCGAACTGTTGGCACGGCCGATCGACTGCGAGATGAAATCGCCCGCGCGCACCACCTGCTCCAGGTCCACGCCGGTGTGGATGCCCATGCCGTGCAGCATGTACAGCACGTCTTCGGTGGCCACGTTGCCGGTGGCGCCCTTGGCGTAAGGACAGCCGCCGAGGCCCGCCACCGAGGCGTGGAAGATCGAGATGCCGACCTGCAGGCTGGCCAGGATATTGGACAGCGCCTGGCCGTAGGTATCGTGGAAATGGCCGGAGAGCCGGTCGATGGGGAATTCGGCGGCGACCGCGTGCATTACCTCCTGCACCCGGCCCGGCGTGCCCACGCCGATGGTGTCGGCGATGTCGATCTCGTCGCAGCCGAGATCGCGCATGCGGCGCACCACGTCCACCACCGCGTGCACCGGCACCTCGCCCTGGTAGGGGCAGCCCAGCGCGCAGGAAATGCTGGCGCGCAGGCGCAGGCCTTTTTCCTTGGCGGCGGCGGCGACAGGCGCGAAGCGCTCGATGGATTCGGCGATGGAGCAGTTGATGTTTTTTTGCGAGAACGCCTCGCTGGCGGCGCCGAAGATCACGACCTCGTCCGCGGACGCGGCAACCGCGCCTTCGAAGCCCTTCATATTGGGCGTGAGCACGGAGTACAGCGTGCCCGGCCGGCGCTGGATGCGCGCCATCACGTCGGCGCCATCGGCCATCTGCGGCACCCATTTGGGCGAGACGAAGGAAGCGGCTTCGATATTGACAAAGCCGGCGTCGCTGAGGCGGTTGATCAGGTCGACCTTGACCTCGGTCGGCACCATGGCCTTCTCGTTTTGCAGGCCGTCGCGCGGGCCGACTTCTACGACTTTTACATAGTGGGGCAGGGTCATGATGTCTCCTCGCTGTCTGGTAGCGGCGCGCGCGTCTTGCCGCGCGCGCCATTCAACTAATGTGCGGACATTGGGCTCGGGCTCCCGGCGGCTCATTCCGCCCCGGCGCCCGGCTTGCTCAATAGCCGCGTTGCAGGTCGACCACGCCGGCGATCGGCTGGCCCGCGCCCAGCGCGCGGATCTTGGCCGCGATCTGGGCGACGCTGTCTTCGCGCAGCGTCAGTGCCGCGATATGCGGCGTGATGGTGATGCGCGGCTCGGCCCAGAACGGATGCTCGGCGGGCAGCGGCTCGGTGCGGAACACGTCGAGCGTGGCGCCGGCGACCTGGCCCGACTGCACGGCGGCCAGCAGGTCTTGCTCGACCAGGTGCGGGCCGCGCGCCACGTTGACCAGGTAGGCCCCTTTGGCGAGCTTGCCCAGCAGGCCGGCATCCAGGATGTTCTCGGTCTCCGGCGTGAGCGGCAGCACGTTGACCAGCACGCGCAGTCCGTCGAGGAACGGCGCCTGGCCAGCCTCGCCGGCAAAGCCCTGCACCCCTTCGATATCGCGCGCCGTGCGGCTCCAGCCGCGCACCGGGAAGCCGAAGCCGGCCAGCGCCTGCGCGATCTGCGCGCCGAGCGTGCCCACGCCCATCACGCCCACGGTGAAATCGGCGCGGCGATGCGGCTTGAGAAAGCGCCAGGTGCCGGCCTGCTGGGCCAGCGCGTACTCGTCCAGGCGGCGGAAATAGCGCAGTACCGCATGTGTCACGTAGTCGATCATCTGCGCGGCCATGCCGGCATCGTCCAGGCGCACGATGGGCACACCGGCCGGCAGCGCGTCCGGGTCGGTGTCGCGCAGGCTCAGGATGCCGTCCACGCCGGCGCCCAGGTTGAACACGGCTTTCAGGTCGGTACGCCCGCGCAGCATCTCGAGCGGCGGGCGCCACACCACGGCGTAGTCGACCTGCTCGTTCTTGCTGTCTTCCCAGGTCAGGCATTGCGCTTCGGGCAAGGCCTCGGCAAAGCCGTCGATCCAGGGCTGGTAACGGCCGTCCGGTACATACAACTGCAACTTCATCTCATCTCCACTCTGGTCTTCTTTCTCTTCTATTTTCGCAGAGGATGGGCGCGGCCTGCGGTTTTCTTGCAGCGGGCGCCGCCTGAAAGGGCGGCTCAGCCGTTGCCGGCATCGAAGGACAGCAATTGCGCGCCTTCGCCGACCTGCTCGCCCACGCCATACAGCACCTCGCCCACCACGCCGTCGGCCGGCGCACTGATGGTGTGCTCCATCTTCATGGCCTCCATCACCAGCAACGGCGCACCGCGCGCGACCCGGCTGCCGGCCTGGACCATGACCGCGATGACCTTGCCGGGCATGGGCGCGGTGAGCTTGCCGCCCTCGCCTTCGCCCTCGGCGGCATGCGCGAGCGGGTCGATCCAGGTGAGGGCCACATGGCGGTGGCCACTGAATACATGGAAGGTATCACCTTCCGCGTGGACCTGCCCACGGGCGCGCCGCGTGCCGAGATCGACACGAATATCGTCCGCCGCGCACTGCGCCCGGAACGGCGCGGCCTGGTCGGCGAAGAACAGCGTGCTGCCGCGCGCATCGGTGGCGAGCGTCACATCGGCGATGTGGCTGCCCGCCGGGCCGCCCACCGAGAAACGCAGGGCGCGCCGCTCCCCGCCATTCAACCGCCATGCGCCGGCATGCTGCCAGGGTGAGTGCGCATCGGCCGGGTCCGCGCGGCGCGCGCGGGCTTGCGCATCCAGCAGCGCCGCCACCGCCAGCGCGATCACTTCCATGCCGACCGGCGCAGGCGGTGGGAACAGTGGCGCCTGGTTGCGCTCGATCAAGCCGGTGTCGAGGTCCGCCGTGCGGAACGCCTGCGAGGTCACCAGCCGCCGCAGGAAAGCCACATTGGTGGACAGGCCCACCACACGGTACTCGGCCAGCGCTTGCGCCATGCGTGCCAGCGCTTCCTCGCGGTCGCGGCCCCACACGATCAGCTTGGCGATCATGGGGTCGTAGTACGGGCTGATGGTGTCGCCCTCGCGCACGCCGGAGTCGATACGCACGCCGGCCGGGCCGTTGCCGTCCTGGCCCAGCGCGAACGTGACCGCTGCCGGTGTGCGCAGGTAGCGCAGCGTGCCGGTGGAAGGCAGGAAGCCCTTGTCGGGGTTCTCGGCGTAGACGCGGGCTTCCAATGCATGGCCGTGGATTTGAAGCTGTTCCTGCTTCAACGGCAACGGCTCGCCCGAGGCCACGCGCAGTTGCCACTCCACCAGGTCCTGCCCGGTGATCATCTCGGTAACCGGGTGCTCCACCTGCAGGCGGGTGTTCATCTCCATGAAGTAGAACGAGCCGTCCTGGTTGGCGATGAATTCCACCGTGCCGGCGCCGACGTAGCCCACGGCCTGCGCGGCGGCAACGGCGGCTTCGCCCATTGCGCGCCGGCGTTCCTCGCTCATGCCGGGGGCCGGCGCTTCTTCCAGCACCTTCTGGTGGCGGCGCTGCACCGAGCAGTCGCGCTCGAACAGGTAGACGCAGTTGCCGTGCGTGTCGGCAAAGACCTGGATCTCGATATGGCGGGGGCGGGTCAGGTATTTCTCGACCAGCACGCGGTCGTCGCCGAAGCTGGCGCTGGCCTCGCGCTGCACGGACGCCAGCGCCGCTTCGAAGCCTTCGCTGGCTTCCACCACGCGCATGCCTTTGCCGCCGCCGCCGGCGCTGGCCTTGAGCAGCACGGGGTAGCCGATGCGGTCGGCCTCGCGGTGCAGCAGGGCGGGATCCTGATCCTCGCCGTGGTAGCCGGGCACCAGCGGCACCGCAGCCGCCTCCATCAGGCGCTTGGCCGCACTCTTGCTGCCCATGGCACGGATGCTGGATGCGGGCGGCCCGATAAAGACGAGGCCGGCTTCGGCGCAAGCGTCTGCGAAGCCGTCGTTTTCAGAGAGGAAGCCGTAGCCGGGATGGATGGCCTGCGCGCCGGTGGCCTTGGCCATCTCGATGATGTGGTCGCCGCGCAGGTAACTGTCGCGCGCTGCCGCGCCGCCGATATGCACGGCCTCGTCGCACAGGGCCACGTGGCGCGCGTTGGCGTCGGCGTCGGAGTAGACGGCTACCGTGCGGATGCCGAGGCGGCGGCAGGTGGCTGCCACGCGGCAGGCGATTTCGCCGCGATTGGCGATCAGGATCTTGTTGAACATGGCGCCCTCCCCTGATGAACCTCTGCCCGCAGCCCGTGTGGTTGCGGGGACGGCGGCCATTGACCATGGGCCCTTGGCCGCCGCCATTGCCGCCAGCTTACCCTGCGTAGCCCTCGGTGCGGATATCCAGCCGTGCCAGCAGCGCGCGATCGCGATCGGCCTGGGGGTTGGCGGTGGTCAGCAGGCGGTCGCCGTAGAAGATGGAATTGGCGCCGGCCATGAAGCACAGAGCCTGCAGCGCGTCGTCCATGGTCTCGCGGCCGGCGGACAGGCGCACCATGGCGCTGGGCATGGTGATGCGCGCCACCGCGATGGTGCGCACGAACTCGAACGGGTCGATCGGCGCGGTGTCGGCCAGCGGCGTGCCCTTGACCGCCACCAGGTTGTTGATGGGCACCGACTCGGGATACGGGTCGAGGTTGGCGAGCTGCGCGATCAGCCCGGCGCGCGCCTCGCGCGACTCGCCCATGCCGACGATGCCGCCGCTGCACACGTTGATGCCGGCCCCGCGCACATGGCCAATGGTGTCCAGGCGGTCCTGGTAGGTGCGGGTGCCGATGATCTCGCCGTAGAACTCGGGCGAGGTATCGAGGTTGTGGTTGTAGTAGTCCAGCCCCGCGTCCTTCAGGCGCTGCGCCTGCTCGGCCTCCAGCATGCCCAGCGTGACGCAGGTCTCCAGGCCCATGGCCTTGACCTCTTTCACCATTTCGATGACCGGCTCAAGGTGGCGATCCTTCGGGCTGCGCCAGGCGGCGCCCATGCAGAAGCGGCCTGCGCCGCTGGCCTTGGCGGCGCGCGCGGCTTCCAGCACCTCGTCGAGCGCCATCAGCTTGCCCGCGGTGACGCCGGCATCATGGTGCGCGCTCTGCGGGCAATAGCCGCAATCCTCTTCGCAGCCGCCGGTCTTGATCGACAGCAGCGTCGAGAGCTGCACGGCGTTGGCATCGAAATGCTCGCGGTGCACCTGCTGGGCGCGGAACAGCAGATCGTTGAACGGCAGCGCGTACAGCGCGGCGACCTCGGCGACGGTCCAGTCGCCCGGCTTGGTGGCGGGGGCAGACTCGGTAAAGCGGCGGGCGGTCTGGCGCAGGGTGTCGGCGGAAATGGTGGCGACGGTTTCGCCGGCGTGGGTGGTTGCGGTCATGTTTGCGATCTGTTCCGGTAATTCGTTCAGTGTTTTCAGTGCTTTCAGTCTTGGTCCGGTGCGCGCTCAGGCGGCGACACCGTTGCCTGCGGCATGGCAAGCGGCAAGCAGCGGCGCCAGCGCGAGCTGGCTGGCGGCTTCGGCCGGCGCGACCTGCCACGGCAGCGTGCCGAGCCAGGGCGCGCCCAGCGCCGCGCGCAGCGTGTCGATGTTCTCGTCGGCGAGCTGCATGCCGGGATCGATGCGGTTGGCGATCCAGCCGGCCAGGTGCAGGCCGCGCACGCGCACGGCTTCGGCGGTGAGCAGGGCGTGGCTGATGCAGCCCAGGCGGATGCCGACCACCAGCACCACCGGCAGGGCGAGCATCACGGCGAGGTCGGCCGTGTCCCAGCCGCCTTGGTCGCGCGGCGCGCCGTCCAGCGGCACGCAAAAGCCGCCGACGCCTTCCACCACCACCGCGCCGGCCCGCGCCTGCAGCGCGGCAAACGCGGCGCGGATCGGCTCGCGCGTGATGCGCGCGCCCTCGATGGCTGCGGCCAGGTGCGGCGAAGCCGGCGTGCGCAGCAAGAACGGGCACGTCTGCGCCTGCGCAACGGTCACCGCGCTGGCGGCGCGCAGCTGCGCCACGTCATCGTTGTGCCAATGGTCATCGCGCCATTCGCTGCCGCTTGCCACCGGCTTCATGCCAACGGCCAGGTGGCCGGCGGCGCGCAGCGCGTGCAGCAGGGTGGCGCTGGCGTGCGTCTTGCCGATGCCGGTGTCGGTGCCCGTGACAAAGCAGGCGATCATGACGCCTCCTTGCGCGGCACCACGCTGGCCAGGCTGGCCAGCAGGCGCTCGACATCGGCCACGGTATGCGAGGCCGACAGCGTGATGCGCAGGCGCGCGGTACCAACGGGCACGGTGGGTGGTCGGATCGCGCCAACGCGGATGCCGTCGGCCTCCAGCGCCGCGGACAGTGCCAGCGCCGCCACGTTGTCGCCGACGATCACGGGCTGGATCGCCGTCGAGCTCTCGCCCAGGCGCCAGCCAGCCGCCCGCGTCAGGCCGGCCAGGCCGCCGCGCAGCGTATGGATCAGCTTATCCAGCTGCGCGCGGCGTTGCCGCCCTTCGTCGCCGGCGATCAACGCCAGGCTGGCGGACAAGGCGTGCGCCACCGCCGGCGGCGAGGCCGTGGTGTAGATGTACTGCCGCGCGGTGTTGACGAGATGATCGATGATGGTCTCGTGCGCAGCCACGAACGCGCCCGCCACGCCGGCGGCCTTGCCCAGCGTGCCGATATAGATAAAGCGCGGCGACGTCAGCGCGAGGTGCTCCAGCACGCCGTGGCCTTGCTCGCCCAGCACGCCGAAGCCATGCGCGTCATCCAGGATGATCCAGGCATCGTGCCGCTCGGCCAGCGTCAGCAGCTCGGCCAGCGGCGCAAAGTCGCCGTCCATGCTGAACACGCTGTCGGTGACGATCAGCTTGAGCGGGCTGGTGCTGGCGGCCAGCAAACCCTCCAGCTCGGCCACGTTGCGATGCGCGTAGCGGCGGACCTCGGCCCGCGCCAGGCGCGCGCCGTCGATCAGCGAGGCATGGTTGAGCGCTTCGCAAAAGAGCGTGGCATCGGCGCTGCCCAGCGCGGTCAGCACCGCCATGTTGGCCATATAGCCGGTGCTGAAGTAGAGCGCGGCCGCGTGCGGAATGTTCGGCGCGAACCACGCCGCCAGTTCCCCTTCGAGCCGGTGATGGGCCAGCGAATGGCCGCTCACCAGGTGGGAGGCCCCGCTGCCCGCGCCGAACTGGCGCGCGCCCTCGGCCATCGCCTCGATCAGCGCGGGATGGTTGGCCAGGCCCAGGTAGTCGTTGCTGCAGAATGTCAGCAAGGAGTGCATCTCGCCGCCGCAGGCATCGCTCACGGCTTGCTGCGGCGCGCAGGCAGAGTACGCGGTGCGGCGGCGCCGCGTCAGTGCCTTTTCGTCGCGCTCGGCGGCGGCCAGGGTCAAGTGCTCAAGCAGCATCGCGTATCTCCGTGGGTGCGCCGGTACCGTTGCCAGCGCTATCGTTCTGGTCCATGCCGGCGAGTACCGTGTCGAGCGTGGCTTGCAGCTGGCCTGCCAGCCATTGCGCAAGCGCCGCGTCGAACACGTACGGGGGCATGATGTAAAGCGTGCGGCCGATCGGCCGGATCAGCACGCCGTGCTTGCGCGCGGCACGATGGAAGCGCGCGGCGAATTCGCCCGCGTCGGCCGCGTATTCCTCGCGCACATCGGCGGCCCAGATCAGGCCGCGCTGGCGTACGTGATGCAGCCGGGCATCCGCCGCCAGCCCGGCCATGGCTTGCTTGAGCCACTGTGCGCGCTGGCGGTTCTGCGCCACCACGTCTTGCTTGGCGAACAGGTCGAGCGTGGCCAGCGCGGCGCGGCAGGCCAGCGGGTTGCCGGTGTAGGAATGCGAGTGCAGGAAGCTGCGGGCGCGGTCCGGGTCGCGCGCCTCGGCCACGAAGGCCTGCTGGATCGCGCTGCGCGACAGCACCAGCGAGAGCGGCAGGTAGCCGCCGCTGATGCCCTTGGACAAGCACAGGAAATCCGGCCACAGGTGCGCCGGCAGCGGTGCGCCGGGCTCGGCCGCGCCGCGTGCCTGCTCCCACGCGAAAAAGGTGCCGGTGCGCCCGCATCCCACCGCGATCTCGTCGGCGATCAGGTGCACGCGGTAGCGGTCGCACAGCGCGCGCACGCCTTCCAGGTAGAGCGGATCATGCATGGCCATGCCCGCGGCACACTGCACCAGCGGCTCGATGATGAGCGCCGCAATCTGGCCGCCGCGCGCCTGCAGCAGCGCCTCCAGCGCATCCAGCGCGCGCTGCGCAACCTGCGCGGCGCTCTCGCCCGGCGCGGCCTGGCGCGCATCCGGCGCCATGACCACGTGCGAGCTCATCAGCATCGGATCGTAGGCATCGCGGAAGATCGCCACGTCGGTCACCGCCAGCGCGCCCACGGTCTCGCCGTGGTAGCCGTGGCGCAGGCAGACGAATTCGCGCTTGCCGCCCAGGCCGGTGTTGCGCCAGTAGTGGAAGCTCATCTTCAGCGCGATCTCCACGGCTGACGCGCCGTCGCTGGCATAGAACACATGGCCGAGCGCGCCGCCGGTCAGCGCGGACAAGCGCTCGGCAAGCTCCACCGCCGGCGCATGCGTGCAGCCGGCCAGCATCACGTGCTCGAGCGTGTCGAGCTGCTCGCGCAGCGCGGCGTTGATGTCCGGGTTGGCGTGGCCAAACAGATTGACCCACCAGGAGCTGGTGGCGTCGAAATAGCGCTGGCCATCGGTGTCGTGCAGCCAGGGGCCCTCGCCGCGGGCGATGGCGAGCGGCGGCTCGCCGGCATCGGGCCGCAGCGGCGTGCACGGATGCCATACCGCGCGCAAGCTGCGCTCGCCGAGCGTGGGCTGGGCAAGATGCGCGCTCGGCGCCGGGGACGCGGAATTGGACTGGTCTTCCAAGGAAACCCTCCTTTGTTGACCGCGCGCTCGCCGGCCCAGGCCGGCGGAGCCTGGCGTGGCGGCACGTGCGTGCGGGTTGGGGAGAGTCATGGTAGGGAGCTACCCGGTGAATTGGCAAACAGCGCCGGATTTACACGTTGGCACCACGTTGAGCGACAAAGCACGAAGAAGTATCTAACCGCCTCATATCCCCACGCTTGCGTGCGCCTATCTCCACCCTGCGCAGCCGGATGCGGCGCGCGATTCCATCCGTCTATCGAAAAAAATCACGCATCATGGCTGCGGATCGAACGAAAGCCCGATCTCCTTGAAGAACCGCTCGACCTCCGGCAGCCAGATCGGCACGCCCGCGCGGGCGCCGAACAGCGTATGGGAGTCACCCGCGAACGTGCCGTAGTCCACCATGCGGGCATTAGCGGCAGGGCCATGCGCCTGCGCGGTATAGGCCTCGAAGAATTTTGCCGGCAGGGGCTGCGGCCAGTAGCTGTCGTTATCGCCGTACAGCCACAGCGAAGGATAGCGCGCCTTTTTGCCGTAGTCGCCGAACGCGTCCACCAGGTTGAATTCCCAGCGGCTGCAAGACTCATCGCGCAGGCCGCCGGCAAAATTGATCACGCCCAGCACGCCCGGATAGGCGACGGTGCTGAATGCCATGGTGGTCAGCCCGCCATGCGACTGGCCAATCACGACGATGCGCGATTTGTCCACATAGGGCTGCTTGACCATGTATTCGAGCGTGGCCACCACGTCCTCGGCCTGCACCAGGCCGTTGCTCTCGACATTGCAGCCGCCGCCGATATAAGCGCCGCCGGATTTGGAAAAGCCCTGGCGCATCGGCAACGCCACAACGTAGCCGCGCTTGACGAATTCCGCGCTCTGCGCGAGGTAGCGTGCGCGCGACTGGAAGGCTGGCTTGCCCAGCGCCTTGCCGTGATTGATCACGACCAGCGCAAACGGGCCGTCGCCGGGTGGCTTGAAGATGGTGGTTTCCAGCTCCAGCGAGAACATGACGCCTGGCTTGGGAACCATGGCGACCTGCTCCGACGATCCGGGGATGATGGCGGTGATCGTCGTCTCTGGTGCCTGCGTGGCCTGATTCGCGGATGGCGCCCGCGCCATCGCCCCGGCGAATGGCAGGGTCAGCAGCAGGGCCAGGGCCAGTCGTTGCATCCACCTCATGATTTGCCTGCTCCTTGGTTGCCCCTGCCGCGCGAGGCGCCGCTTGCCTGCCGCCCGCCGCCTCAGGCCATGCGCTTGGGCAACGGATGCCCCGGCAGCAGGTCGTACGGATGGCGCCAGCCCGGCAGCGCACGCAAGCGCTCGGTCCAGGCGTGGAGTTGCGGATACTCCTTGCGCCAGTGCACGCCGATCTCGTCGTCGTAGAACACGTAGCCGGCCAGCGAGAAATCCGCGATGGTCAGGCGCTCGCCCAGCACGTAGGCCCGCCCGGACAAATGCGCGTTGAGCACGTTCCACGCGCCCTCGCAGCGCTGCCTCAGGAACTGCAGCACTGCCGGGTCCGGTGCCTTGGTGAAGGTGCGCAGGAAGCGGTAGGTTGCGGTGTACGACGTGAACTTGTGGTTGTCGAACAGCAGCCAGCGCAAGACCTCGGAGCGTTCGGCCTCGCTGGCAGGCCCGTAGATGTCGAGGCGCTGCGCGAGCAGGTCCAGGATGGCGCCCGATTGCGACAACCGCTGCCCATCGAACTCCAGTACCGGCGCCTCGCCCATTTCGTTGATGGCACGGTACTCGGGCGTATGCGTCTCGCCGTTGAAGTAGTCGACGAAGCGCGGCGTCCACAGCTTGCGGCCACGCTGCACGCCGACGGTTTCCAGCAGCAAGGCCACCTTGTAGGTGTTGCCGGATTGTGCGAAGCCATACAGCAGGTACTCCGTGTCCCGCGCAGCAGCAGCAGCAGCAGCAGCAGCCATCGATTCCGTCATGGTGTCTCCCCCAGCATTTCGCCATCGACATAAAGCCAGCGCGGCGCCTCGCCGGCGCTGCGCGGCTCGCGTACAAAGCGGCTGCGCTCGTGCAGCCGCCAGGCGCGCCCGCCCACCTTGTAGCGCGCCACGAACTCCACCTGGGCATGCGTCTCGTCCTGCTGCGCATGTGCCTTGACCGCGAGCCCGAGCCAGCGCGTGTCCGTGTCCGCGGCAAGGTCGTCCGGGCAGGTAGATGGATGCCAGGTATGGCGCAGCCAGTCCACGTCGCCCAGCACATAGGCGCTATAGCGCGAGCGCATCAATTGCTCGGCGTTGAACGGCAGCGCCTCGCCGCGATGAAAGCGCCCGCAGCAGGTGGCGTAGTCGCCCCCGCCGCATGGGCAGCCGCCGGTGCCGGCGCCGGACGCGCGCGCTTTCATCCGATCAGCCCCGGCAGCTCGCGCATATCGGTGAAGGTAGTGACTGCGCCGGCTGCCAGAAGAGATTGCGCCGCGTTGCGCGCAGCGTAGCCGAGCACCGTCATGCCCGCGGCAACGCCTGCGGTCACGCCCGTCGGACTATCCTCGATCACCACGCAGCGCGCCGGCTCCACATCCATGGTGCGCGCCGCCAGCAAGTACACGTCGGGCGCCGGCTTGCTGCGCTCGACCTCGGTCGACGAGAAGATATGCTCGCGCTCGTCCTGCTGGAACAGCTCCACCAGGCCGGTGCGCGTCAGCTGCAGCTTGACCTTGATGCGATCCGCGCCCGAGGCCACGCAGACCGGCAGGCCAGTCGCGACAGTCGCGCGCACCGCCTCACGCACATGCGGCACCGCCTGCACTTCCGCCTCAAGGACTGCGTTGCGACGCACGAACCATTCCGACAGCCAGTTTTCTGGCAGCGGCGCGCCACGCCGGCTGGCGATGTTGTCGAGCTCTTCGCGCACCGCGCGGCCGAGAAACCACTTGGTGGACTCCTCGATCGAGATGCGGATGCCAAGTTCGTTGAGCATCTCGTTGAGCACGCGGTTGACGATGGGCTCGCTGTCGACGAGCACGCCGTCGCAATCGAAAATCACGCAGTCGAAACGGGGATGGCGGATCGGCTTGATGCTGGCATTCATGCGGGTTTCTTTTCCTTGCTGCTGTCTGTGCTGTTATCTGCGCTGTTGTCGGTATGGCTTGTATTGCTGTCCATGCCCGGCACGGCACGCAGCGCCATCGGGCGCTTGCTCTTGAGGTGTGCCTCGATCTGGTCGAAGCGGTCGAAGCCCCAGAAGGGCTCGCCGTCGATGATCACAAAGGGCGAGCCGAACACGCCCTTGGCCATGGCCACGTCGATCTCGGCCTTGAGCTGGTCCTTGATCTGGAAGCCGCTGGCGCCGGCATCCATGGCATGCGCGTCGATGCCGAGCGGCTCGGCCAGCTTCACCAATTCGGCCGGCTCAGCGATGTTGATGTCATCCACGAACAGGGCGTGATAGACCGACTTGGCAAACGCGGTGGCGATATCGTCGCCGTGATGGTTCTGCAGCCACAGCACGGCGCGGGCGGCCTGTGTGGTGGGCAGCGGGAAGTGCGTCGGACGCTTGTACTCGATATTGTGGAAGCGCGCGGTACGCTCGAAATCGCGCCAGGAATAGTCGCCCTTGAGCGGCACCTGCGGCAGCGGCGAACTGCCGGTGGTCTTGAACACCACGCCGAGCAGGATCGGATGCCAGGCGACGATGCGCCCGTACTTCTGCGCCAGCTCGTCGATGCGCGTGCTGGCGAAATAGCCGTAGGGCGAGGAAAAATCGAAGTAGAAATCGATGGCGGCAGTCATTGTCTTGGGGGCTCCTGGCTTCTGGCTTTTGGCGTCTGGCCGTTTGGGTTCAGTGCTTCGGTGATTCGATGATGCGCCAACAGGTTGGTTCCGTGCTGCGCGCGAGCCGCCCTCAGGCCAGCGCCCGAGCGATCAGTATCTTCTGGATGTCGCTGGTGCCCTCGTAGATCTGGCAGACGCGCACATCCCGGTAGATGCGCTCGACCGGGAAATCGCTGACATAGCCATAGCCCCCAAAGACCTGGATGGCGGCCGAGCAGACCTCCTCGGCCATCTCGCTGGCATACAGCTTGGCCATGGCGGCCTCCTTCAGGCAAGGCCGCCCCGCATCCTTGAGCGACGCGGCATGCCACACCATCTGCCGCGCCACCTCGATCTTGGTCGCCATGTCGGCCAGGCGGAACTGCACGGCCTGGTGCGCGAACAGCGGCTGGCCGAAGCTCTCGCGTTCCTTGGCATACGCCAGCGCCGCGTCGAACGCCGCGCGCGCCATGCCGATGCTTTGCGAGGCAATGCCGATGCGTCCGCCTTCCAGGCCGGACAGCGCCATCTTGTAGCCGGCGCCCTCCTCGCCCAGCATATTGGCTGCCGGCACGCGGCAATCCTCGAACAGGATCTGCGCGGTGTCCGACGAATGCTGGCCGAGTTTTTCCTCCAGCCGCGCGACGATGTAGCCGGGCGTGGCGGTGGGCACCAGGAAGGCGCTGATGCCGCGCTTGCCCGCCGCCTTGTCGGTGACCGCGAGCACGATGGCCACGTCGGCATTCTTGCCGCTGGTGATGAATTGCTTGACGCCGTTGAGCACGTAGTCGTCGCCATCCCTCACCGCGCTAGTGCGCAGCGCGGCGGCATCCGAGCCCACATGCGGCTCGGTCAGGCAGAACGCGCCGAGCATCTCGCCGCGCGCGAGAGGCACCAGCCACTGCTGCTTCTGCGCCTCGTTGGCGAACGCCATCAACATGCTGCACACCGGGCAATTGTTGACGCTGATGACGGTCGAAGTGCCGCCGTCGCCGGCGGCGATTTCTTCCAGGATCAGCGCCAGCGAGAGATAGTCGAGCCCGGCGCCGCCGTATTGCTCGGGCACGGCCACGCCGTACGCGCCGAGCGCGGCCAGCTCGCGGTGCACCGCCTGCGGGAAGGTCTTGTCGCGATCCCACGCGGCGGCGTGCGGCGCGATCTCCTGCTGCGCGAACTGGCGCACGGCATCGCGGATCATTTCCTGTTCTGGCGTGAGCAGCATGTCAATTCACCAAGGTGGTAGCGGAGTCGGGAACAACGAACACCGTGCTCACCACGGGATCACGCTGCCATCGTAATTGCGAAAGCTGCCGTTATCCTGGCGCGTTGCGCCGGCGATCACGCCGCGCATGCCGGATACGCTTTGCTGCGGCGTGAGGTCGGCTTCCTTGCCGCCCATCTCGGTCTGCACCCAGCCCGGATGGAAGGCCAGGCAGGTAGCGTGCCGCGCGTCGAGCGAGGCGGCCTTGAGCGCCGCGTTGGCCGCCGCCTTGCTGACCCGGTAGAGCCAGCTGCGGTTGCTGTCCATGGTGCCGATGCTGCCCATGCGCGAGGTCAGCACCGCCAGCACACCGCCCTTGCCCGAGCGCCCGGCCTCTACCAGCGGCAGCAGCAACGGCAGCGCCATCATCGGCCCCAGCACATTGACATGCATCACCTTGTCGAAGTCCTCGCGGGTCACGGGCTGTGCGCCTTCGGTGCGCGGGCCGATCACGCCGGCGTTGTAGATCGCTACGTCGATGGACTCGCCGTCCAGCTTCCAACCCAGCCCGGCGACCTGGCCGGCGTCGGTCAGGTCGGCGCGCAACGCCTCCGCGCCAAGCGCTTCGATGGCCTTGATGCCGTCATCGCTGCGCGCGACGGCCAGCACCCGCCAGCCATCGGCACGGTACTGGCGCACAAATTCGAGACCGATGCCACGCGAGGCACCAAGGATGAGAGCGGTTGGCAAGGCAGTACTCCTTCTTCTAGATTGATTGCAGCCTGGCTGCCGCGCGGTGGCGGCAGCCGCTCTGTTGCGGTCGATGCCGCGGGTTCAGACGATCTCCAGCCCCACCGCGGTGGCTTCGCCGCCGCCGATGCACAGGCTGGCCACGCCGCGCTTGCCGCCGGTCTTGCGCAGCGCGCCGATCAGCGTGGCCATGATGCGCGCGCCCGAGGCGCCGATCGGGTGACCCAGCGCGCAGGCGCCGCCGTGGATGTTGACCTTGTCGCGCGGGATCTTGAGATCGTGCATGGCGGCCATCGGCACCACGGCAAACGCTTCGTTGATCTCGAACAGGTCGACGCTGTCGGTCGTCCAGCCGAGCTTGCGGTAGAGCTTGCTCATCGCTTCCACCGGCGCGGTGGTGAACCAGCCGGGTGCCTGCGCATGCGAGGTGTGGCCGAGCAGGCGGGCCAGCGGTTCCAGGCCGAGCCGCCTGGCGGTGGATTCGCGCATCATCACCAGCGCGGCCGCGCCATCGTTGATCGACGACGACGAGGCGGCGGTGATGGTGCCGTCCTTGGCAAAAGCGGGCTTAAGCGATGGGATCTTGTCGACCTTGATGCGGCGCGGGCCTTCATCGGTGTCGATGATGGTGTCGCCACCACGCCCCGCCACCGTCACCGGCGCGATCTCCCAGCGGAAGTCGCCGCGCTCGGTGGCCTGCTGGGCGCGCCGCACGCTCTCCATGGCGAACTCGTCCTGCGCCGCGCGCGTGAAGTCGTACTTGGCCGCGCAGTCCTCGCCGAAGGTGCCCATCGAGCGCCCGCCGCCTTTTTCATCCTTGATGTAGGCGTCTTCCAGCCCGTCCAGCATCATGTGGTCGAAGATCATGCCGTGGCCGATGCGGTAGCCGCCGCGGCCCTTGGGCACCAGGTATGGCGCATTGGTCATGCTCTCCATGCCGCCGGCGATGCCGATCTCGAACGCGCCCGCGATCAGCGCGTCATGCACACTCATGGCGGCGCGCATGCCGGAGCCGCACATCTTGTTGACCGTGGTGCAAGCCACGCCAAGCGGCAGGCCAGCGCCCAGCGCGGCCTGCCGGGCGGGCGCCTGGCCCAGGCCCGCGGGCAGCACGCAGCCGAACACCACTTCCTCGATCTGCTCCGGCGCGAGGCCCGCGCGCTCGACCGCCGCGCGGATGGCGGTGGCGCCAAGCTGCGGCGCCGTCAGCGTGGCGAACTCGCCCTGGAAAGCCGCCATGGGGGTACGGGCGGCGGATACGATGACAACGGGATCATGCATGGGGTGTCTCCAATGATTGGGGCGCTGGCTGGCGGCGATTGTTGGCTCTTCCGGGAATTTCTCTGTACTTGGCTTAGCGAATCGACGCTTGCGGCGGATCGCCGAACTGGCGGTAGGCGGACTCAAGCTGCGCGTGCAGCTCGTCGTTGCTGCTGGCGGCCATGCCCAGGTCGCGCAGCAGGCCATCGGACACGCCGTAGACCCAGCCATGCACCGTGACCGGCTGCCCGCGGTCCCACGCATCCTGCAGCACCGTGGTCTGGCACACGTTGTTGACCTGCTCGATCACGTTGAGCTCGCACAGGCGCGTATGCGCGTCTTCCTCGCGGGTGATGGTGCCAAGGTAGGCGCCGTGCTTGTCGGCCACGTCGCGCACATGGCGCAGCCAGTTGTCGGCCAGGCCGATGCGCTGGCGCTTGAGCGCCACCTTGACGCCGCCGCAGCCATAGTGGCCCACCACGGTGATGTGCCGCACCTTGAGCACTTCCACCGCGAACTGGATCACGGCCAGCGCGTTGAGGTCGCTATGGGCGATGACGTTGGCGATATTGCGGTGGACGAACACCTCGCCCGGTGCCAGCCCGAGGATCTGGTTGGCCGGCACGCGCGAATCCGAGCAGCCGATCCACAGGTACTCGGGCGCCTGCTGGTTGGCCAGGCGCATGAAGAAGCTCGGGTCTTCCGCATTGACGCGGTCCACCCACTCGCGGTTGTTGCGGAAAAGCTGGGCGATGGCGTCACTCATGCGACTCTCCTTGCGGGAGCGGGATCGTTGCCGTGCGCGCGCGCTTCGGCGTCGCCGCTACCGGCGCCGTAGCGATGGATAAAGCGTTCAGAAACATCATAGGCATAGAAATCATGGATTTGCCCGGCCAGCAGCCGGTCCTTGTGAGCCTGCCACATGGCAGGATCGAAAAAATCTTCGTGGTGCCGCAGGAAGGCAGCACGCACGCGCGCGTCGCCGAGCAAGAAGGTGCGGTAGGTCTCGGGGAAGATGTCGTGCCGCCCGACGCTGTACCAGACCTCGCCCGAAAGCTCCTCCTCCTCATTGCGCGGCTGCGGCACGTGGCGGACATTGGTGTCCGTCATGTACTCGATCTCGTCGTAGTCGTAGAACACCACGCGCCCGTGGCGTGTCACGCCGAAGTTCTTGTAGAGCATGTCGCCGGGAAAGATATTGGCGGCGATCAGCTCCTTGATAGCGTTGCCGTACTCGACGATGCCGTGCTCGACCTGCGCATCCGAGCCTTCCTGCAGCCAGATGTTCAGCGGCGTCATGCGGCGCTCAATATACACGTGGCGCACGACAATTTCCTCGCCGCCATCCTTGGCGCGCTGGTACTCGATCATCGACGGCGCATGCAGCTCCAGCTCGCGCACAAGCCCATCGTCGAAGCGCGACAACGGGAAGGCCACGTCGGAGTACTCCAGCGTATCGGCCATGCGCCCGACGCGGTCATGCTGCTTGACCAGTTGGTACTTCGACTTGATCAGCTCGCGCGTGGTTTCCTTGGGCGCCGGGTAGTAGTCCTTGATCACCTTGAACACGTAAGGGTACGACGGCAGCGTGAACACCAGCATCACCAGGCCCTTGATGCCGGGTGCGCTGATGAACTTGTCCGACGAATGCTGCAGGTGATGCAGGAAGTCCCGGTAGAACAGGTTCTTGCCCTGCTTCTGCAAACCCAGCGAGGTGTAGATCTCCGCGCGCGGCTTGCGCGGCATGATGTCGCGCAGGAAGGTCACGTACGCCGACGGGATCTCCATGTCGACCATGAAATACGAGTGCGTGAAGGAGAACAGGATCAGCAGTTGCATCTTCTTGAGCAGCACCGTATCGAGCGACAGCTTGCCATCGGGCGTGTGCACGATGGGAATCGCCAGCGGGAAGGTGCGGTCGGCATTCAGGATACGGCCGATGATGAACGCCGACTTGTTGCGGAAAAACAGCGACGACAGCACATGGATCTGGAAATTCGGCGCAATGCGGAAGTCGCCGAAATACTCGGTGACGGCGCGCACCACATAGCCGATATCGCGCGTGAGATCGTCAAACGGCCGCTCGAGCTGGAAGTTATGGACGATGCGTTCGAAGCACGCCGCCATGCCCTTGCGGCTGCCCGGATAATAGGCGCGAAAGGTCGGCCGGGTGGGCGACTCCTCGTTCTCGATGTACTCGGTCGAGATGGCCGGGCGCACGAAGATGAAGTCGTTGTTGAAGTACGAGCGATGCAGGATGCGCGTGCACACCGAATTGAAGAACGTCTCGGCCAGTTCGGGCTGGTGATGATTGGTCAGCAGCCCGATGTAGTGCAGCTTGATCTGCTGCCAGATCTCGTCCTCGATATTTTCCGCGTCGTATTCGTCTTCCAGGATCACGCTGGTTTCGCGCACCCGCTCGTTGTAGAAGTCGATGCGGTCGCGCTGCAGTTGCTGCAGGCCGAGCCAGTCGGCCGCTTCGAACTTCAGCTTGGCCAGGTGGCTGACTTCGCGGAACAGCCGGTAATGCTTGTCAAACCCGTCCAGCATGGTCCGGGCCACGTCGTAGGCGATCTGCGAGGACAGCAGCTTGGGGAAGTGGGACATGTCGCAGACCGGTGACTAAGGCTGGAGGGGGTTTCCGGAGATTGTAAATTGGTTCGGCGGCCGGGCGAGTGCTCTTTCGGTCAATTCGGCGTGGGCGGCGGGGCACTTAGGCTGGCACTGCCGTTTTGTCTGCTTCGTCGTTTGTGGTCAGACGTGGTCCAGCGTGCGCACGACGCACAAGGTCATCAGCATGGTGGCCACCGCCTTGCGCACGCCGGCGGTCTCGCTATATACGTCGCCCTGCGCCACGATCAAGGTGCGGCCGGGCTTGAGCACGCGGCCCACCGCCACCAGCCGCTCGCCCTGTGCGGGTGAAAGCAGGTTGATCTTGTACTCGGCGGTCAGCCCGGCCTCGCCGTCCCCCACGACCGACAGTGCTGCGTAGCCGCAGGCGCTGTCGGCCAGCGCGCCGACGGCGCCACCGTGGAAAAAACCGTGCTGCTGGGTCACGCCCTCGGACCACGGCATAGCGATCTCCACCTCGCCCCGCATGACCCGCGTCAGCGCCGCGCCGAAGGTGGTCATCAGGCCCTGGCGCGAGAAGCTGGTGGCAATGGCATCCGCGCGCTCGGCGGACAACGGCGTGGCATCGACAGCTTGGGGCATGGGCTTTCCTTGTTTGAGAAGCTATTCTATTGACGTTTACGTAAACGTCAATCAAATCAGATGCACGAGCCAGAACAATGGCTCATCAGGCACTTTTCACCACGGCCGGCGGCACTTCGCACGCATGTGTCGCCAGCAACTCCCGGCACTGCCGCTCGTGCTGATCGATCTCGGCAAGCTGCGCCTGCAGGTCCTCGAGCTGGCGCTCCAGTGTGCTGCGGTGATGCGCCAGCGAATGCAGGAAGCGCTCCAGCTGCGGCGCGGTGTCTCGCGGCGACTCGTACAGGTCGAGAATCTCGCGGATTTCGTTGAGCGTCAGCCCAAGTCGCTTGCCCCGCACAGTGAGCTTCAGGCGCGTGCGCTCGCGCCCGTTATAGACGCGCTTGCGCCCGGTCGGCCCTTCGCGCTCCGGCGACAGCAAGCCCTGGTCCTCATAGAAACGGATCGCACGCGGCGTCACGTCGAACTCGCGGGCGAGATCGGTGATGGTGTAGGTTGGCGTGGCTGGCGAGTCTGGCATGGTGGCCCGGTAAAAAAGTGAACGGTCGTTCGGTATGGAATGAAGTTTTCGCTTAATATGGAAAAAGCCCGCCCCAATTGACGTTAACGTTAGCGTCAAGCAAGGCTGCTGGCAACCGCGATATGCAACCGTGACAACGAGAAAGCCCGCCTGCCCGCGGCACCGCGCGCACAGGGCTTCAGACCCGAGAGACTCCCCATGAACGCACTCGAACACGAACTCCAATACCCGTTTGGCGAAACCCTGCCCGAAGGCGGCGCGCGGCAACAGGTGGCGCCCGGCGTCTACTGGCTGCGCATGCCGCTGCCCTTCGCGCTGGACCACATCAACCTGTGGCTGGTGCGCGACCGCCTCGAAGGCCGCGACGGCTGGACCATCATCGATTGCGGCGTCACCAACGACACCATCAAGGCGCACTGGGAAACCGTGTTCGCCAACGAGCTCGAAGGCCTGCCCGTGCTGCGCGTGCTGGCCACCCACTGCCACCCCGACCACATCGGGCTGGCGCACTGGCTGTGCAAGCGCTGGGACGCTCGCCTGTGGATGAGCCTGGGCGACTACATGAACGCCCGCGTGATGGGCGGCGGCGGCGGCATCGGCTCCAACGCCGGCGGCGACTTCGCGGCCAGCCACTTCGCCCGCCACGGCCTGACGGACCCCGACAGCCTGGAAAAACTGCGCGCGCGCAAGAGCTACTACCCGTCGCTGGTACCCGACCTGCCCACCCAGTACCGCCGCATGATGGACGGCGATACCGTGCATATCGGCACCGACCCGGCGAGGTCCGGTTGGCGAGTGATCACTGGCTTCGGCCACGCGCCCGAGCACGTAGCGCTCTACAACGCCGCCTTGAATGTGCTGATTTCCGGCGACATGGTGCTCCCGCGCATCTCCACCAATGTCAGCGTGTTCGACATGGAGCCGGAAGCCAATCCGCTCAAGCTATACCTGGATTCCCTGGGCAAGTACGAGCCGCTGCCGGAAGACGTGCTGATCCTGCCGTCGCATGGCCGGCCGTTCCGGAACCTGCATATCCGCATCAAGCAATTGCGCGAACACCACGTGGAACGGCTTGCCGAGACCCGGGCGGCCTGCGTGGAGAAGGCCTGTAACGCGCATGACATCGTCGGCGTGATTTTCAACCGGCAGTTTGATATTCACCAGATGACGTTTGCCATGGGCGAGGCGCTGGCGCACTTGCATGTGTTGTGGCATGCGGGGGATGTGAGGCGGGAGATTGGGGAGGATGGGGTTGTTAGGTTTCGGGTTTAAGGGTTAAGGGGTACTGGTGGGGTTTTGCTGCTGCGCCGCTTGCTGAAACTGAAAAATTATCTTCAAATTCAAAGGCTTAACGGCAACATCAACTGCAGTTTCACCACCCCTGCGGGGCGGCGACCTACTTTCTTGTCTTGCCAAGAAAGTAGGCAAAGAAGGCGCGCCGGATGGGGCGACACCCCCTCGGGATTTCATGAAAAGAGCGGCCGGGACCCAAACTCGCATCGCCTTAAGGCGATACTCAGACATGGGTCCCTCTTTTCCGCTCTTTTCATGAAATCCCGAGGCGCCCCATACGGCCTTGGCACACCTCCACGGCTCGCTTCGCGTCGCCATGGGTGTTTCCCGCCCCCAGGTGGGAAACACGGCAGAACCAGTGGTCGTGGGGATCAAATCACCATTCGGGGTAGCCGTGATTGCCGCCTGGGGGCGGCAATCACCCGCCCGCGATGCGCCGCGAGCCGCCTGGGTTTTCATCTCCCGTCATGGGGCGCCTCGTCGGCAGGCAAAAAGAGCGGAAAAGAGGGGGCCATGTCTGAGCATCGCCCTAAGGCGATGTGAGTTTGGCCCCCGGCCGCTCTTTTTGCCTGTCGACGAGGAGGCTTTCGCCCCATCCGGGTCGCTTCTTTGCCTACTTTCTTGGCGAGACAAGAAAGTAGGTCGCCTCCCCGCAGGGGAGGTGAAACTGCAGTTGAAGTTGACGTTAAGCCGTTGCGGTTGTAGCTGAAGTCACAGTCACACCCACTAAACCCCAACCGCAAACCTCGACAAATACCTCACCCCCTCCACAGCCCGGCTCCCGTACCAGGAAACCATCTCCCCATCGATCAGCAATACCTCCTTGCCAATCTGCCGCTCCAGCGCATCGACATGCGCCTCGGTAAACCGATAGGGTTCGCTGGAGAGCAGGACAAGGTCAATCTCCCGCACCAGCGCGTCGCTCCACCGGAAGCTCGGATACCGCGTCTGCGGCGTATTGGGTCGGCTGCACTCGCCGTCAACACAAGCCTGGGGCATGGCGTCAGCCGAAGGCCACGTCTGCCAGTTCACCAACGCCAGCATCTGGCTGATATAGGTCTCGCGCGACACCGTCATCCACGGGTCCTGCCAGATCGCATACAGGACCTTGCGCGCGGGCCACTGCCGGGCACGTACCTGCGCCAGTTCGGACGCCATGGCGGCGCAGAGCGATTCCGCTTCGGCAAGGTGGCCGAAGATGCCGCCAAGCAGCCGGTAGAGCGCCAGGTTGTCCGCGGGCGCACAGGGGTGGGTGACGATCACATGCGGCACAAACGCGCGGATCTCGTCCACCGTCTCGCGCCGGTTCTCGTCGATGTTGACCACTACGTGTGTGGGCGCCAACGCCCGCAGGCGCTCAAGATTGACGTCCTTGGTGCCGCCCACCTTGGCAACGGCACGCACGGCGGGCTCGGGATGGATGCAAAAGCCGGTGCGCGCCACCATCAGGGGCCCCAGCCCCAGGGCGAACAGCAGTTCGGTAACGGACGGCACCAGCGAGGCAATGCGCACCTCGCCTGTGGCAGGGTGGTGCAGGACGCCGGCTGCGTCCTGCCAGCTCATGGCTGCTTGTCCTGGCTACCTCCCTGCGCGCGCGGCTTGCGCGGCGCGCGGGAGAAGATTGCGTCGTAAAGCCAGCGCGGCATCAGGTGCAGGATGGATGCGACCACGCCCATCTGCCAGGGCACCACGGCAAAGCGGCGCCCTGCGGCAATAGCACGCACCGCCTTGCGGGCGAACACGTCGGCGTCCATCAGGAAGGGCATGCGATAGGGATTGTGCTCGGTCATCGGCGTGCGAATGTAGCCAGGCGCGATAGTGACCACGCGGATGCGCTCGCGGCGCTGTTCCAGGCGCAGGCTCTCCAGCAGCTTGATCACGGCGGACTTGGAGGCGCTGTAGGCACCCCCGCCCGGCAGGCCGCGCACGCCGGCCACGCTGGCAATGCCGACCAGCGTGCCGCGCCAGCCGCCGGCGCCGGGATCGCGTTCGCGCATGGGCTGCATGAAGGGCTGGAAGGTGGTGAGCACGCCGAACCAGTTGGTGTCCATCACCATGCGGAAGGCTTCGAGATCCTCGCGCTCGCCGGCGACGGTGCCAACCGATACGCCCGCATTGGCGATCACCACATCGGGGCAACCAAAATGATCGAGGAAGTCCTGGGCGGCGCGCTGCATGGCATCGGCATCGCGCACATCCGCGCCATAGACGCGCACCGCATTGGGATTGGGCAGGGTGAGGGCGAATTCACGCAGCACCTCTTCACGCCGGCCAACCAGGCCGAGGATGGCGCCCTGCGAGGCGTACTCGCGCGCCAGGGCCTGGCCGAGTCCGCTCGACGCGCCGGTAAGGAAGACTTTCTGTGCTCGCATCGGGAGGGTCCAGGGGTAAGCGCAACATGGTTCATGCCGACCGACCCGCCCTGGCGCGCGCCGGACGCCGCTGCGCCTCACCGGCGCCGGCGGTGCCGGTCGACCGCTGGTGGCCATCAGCCGGCTCGCGCGTGGCGAGTCCAAAGGCCGGCGGCCGCAGCCCGGGAATTACATCTTCTTGTCGCGCACCTGGCCGACCAGGTAATCCATGGTCTGGATGGCCGTGCCCTTGGTGCCGGCGATGGACGGCGAGGTCACGTACTTGCCCTGCACCACGATGGTCGGCACGCCGTCGATCTTGTAGGCGTCGGCGATCTTGTTGGCGCGTTGCGAGTTGGTGGTCACCGAGAACGAGTTGTAGGCGTCGAGGAAGGCCTTGCGGTCGATGCCGTTCTTGGCCATGAAGTCGGCGATTTCGTTGGGGTCCAGCATGCGCTTGTGGTCGACGTGGATGGCGCTGAAGACCTTGGTGTGCATGGCGTCCAGCTTGCCGATGGCTTCCAGCGCGTAGAAGATCTTGGTGTGCGGCAGCAGGTCGTCGCGGAAGGCAACCGGCACGCGCTTGAACACCACGTCCTTGCCCTGCTTGCCTACCCAGGCTTCCAGCTCAGGCTCGAAGTCAAAGCAGTGCGGGCAGCCGTACCAGAAGAACTCGGTGACTTCGATCTTGCCCGGCGCGACGGGCTGCGGCGCTTTCAGGACCTGGTATTCCTTGCCCGAGGTGGGCGCGGCTGCCTGGGCGGGCGCGGTCATCAGGAAACCGGTCACAGCGACCAGCGTGGCAAACAAGGTGGCGAGTTTCTTCATGTGGCGCGGCTTTCGAGAATGGGCAATGAGCGTATGACAGCGGCGGGGCAAACCGGTTCAGCGGATCGCCCCGGGGTTACCGTTACTGCTTGTTACTGCTTGGTAAAGCGGATGACCGAAGCCTCGAAGCCGGACGCCTGCAGCCGGTCGCGCGAACGGTTCATGTCGTCGATCTTGTTGAACGGCCCCAGGCGCACGCGATAGAGCTTGACGCCATTGACATCGCGCTCGGTCACCTTGGCTTCGAACCCCTGCATGGCCAGGTTGGCCTTCTGGCGGTCGGCGTCGTCCTGCGAGCGGAAGGCGCCTACCTGCAGCAGGTAGCCTACCTTGTTGGCATCGGCCTGGGCGATCTCGGCGATCGGGTCGGCGACAGGCTTCTCGGCCGGCTTTTCGGCAGGCTTTTCCACCGGCTTCTGCGCGGTCTTGTCGGCCGGCTTCTCGGCGGCGGGCCGCTCGGCAGGCTTGTCCGCGGGCTTCTCGGCGGCGGGCTTGTCGGCTGGCCGGGTGACGGCTACCGGTGGCTGGCGCTCGGGCGGCTTCACCGTGGTCGGCGCCGGGCCGGACGGCTGCTCGGGCTCGGCGGCGGGCCCGACCGGCTTGGCCGGCGTCTTGCTCCACAGCGGCTTGTTCGGATCGCTTGGCGCTTCCTGCGCCGGAGCGGGCAGGTTGCTGACCACATTGCCGGGCTCGGACGGCTTTTGCGCGCCCTTTTGCTGGAATGGCGCCGGCGACTTGGTGATGTACAGGGCGACCACTACCGCGATCGCCAGGCCGACGATCAGGCCCAGCACCAGTCCCAGGAACGTACCTCCGCGCTGCGGGGCGCGGCTGGCATTGCGCGGGGTGCGCTTGCGTTGCTGTTGCATGAATTCCTCTAGCGTGATGGCGCGATTATAGAGCCTGCGCCGATCCCGGCATCACTGTCTGTGGTCAGGGCGATACGGATAAGGCGCGCCATGAAGGGGGCTTGCCCCCCTTCATGGCGCCGCCTGGCTTACATGCGCCGCGGCGCCGAGACGCCGATGACGGCCAGCCCGTTGCGCAGCACCTGGCGGGTGGCGGCCAGCATCGCCAGGCGAGCCAGCTTGACCGTCTCGTCGTCCACCAGCACGCGGTCGGAGTTGTAGAACGCGTGGAAATCGCCCGCCAGGTCCCGCAGGTAGAAGGCGACCGCATGCGGCGCCAGTTCACCCGCCGCTGCCGCCAGCATGTCCGGGAAATCGGCCAGGCGCTGGCCCAGCGCGAGCGCCTGCGGGGTAGCGTCGGCGCCGGTCACGGGGGCCAGGTCGGTGCCGGCCAGGGCAGGCAGCTTGGCCTCCCAGTCCGCGCCGCCCCAGGATTCGAAGATCGAGCAGATGCGGGCATGGGCGTACTGCACGTAATACACAGGGTTCTCGTCGTTCTGCTTGAGAGCCAGGTCGACGTCGAAGATGAATTCCGTATCGGCCTTGCGCGACAGCAGGAAAAAGCGCACCGCGTCGCGCCCGCGGGTGAAGTGCTCGGGCCAGTCAGCCACGCCGGCTTCCAGGCAGCCGCGGATGGTCTCGCCGCCTTCCGCGCCATTGCTCCACTCGATCAGGTCGCGCACGGTCACGTAGGAACCGGCGCGCTTGGAGATCTTGACCTCCTCGCCGTTCTTCATGACGGTGACCATCTTGTGCAGGATGTAGTCGGGGTAGCCTTTGGGGATGCCGATGTCCAGCCCCTGCAGGCCGGCGCGCACGCGGGCGATGGTGCCGTGGTGGTCGCTGCCCTGCACGTTGATGACCTTGGCGAAGCCGCGCTCCCACTTGCTGGTGTGGTAGGCCACGTCCGGCACGAAATAGGTATAGGTGCCGTCGGTCTTGCGCATGACGCGGTCCTTGTCGTCGCCTTCGTCGGTGGTGCGCAGCCACAGGGCGCCTTCGTTCTCGTAGGTCTTGCCCTTGGCCACCAGCGATTGCACCGCGGCTTCGACGCGGCCGTCGCTGTACAGCGAGGACTCCAGGTAGTAGCGGTCGAACTTGACGCCGAAGGCGCGCAGGTCGATGTCCTGCTCGTTGCGCAGGTAGGCCACGGCAAACTTGCGGATCGACTCGATGTCTTCGACGTTGCCGGAGGCCGTCACGGCGTCGCCGTCGGAGGCGCGCACGGTCTTGCCGGCCAGGAAATCGGCAGCGATGTCGGCGATGTAGTCGCCGTTGTAGGCCGACTCCGGCCACGCGGCATCGCCCGGCTTGAAGCCGCGGGCGCGCGCCTGCACCGATACGGCCAGGGTCTGGATCTGCACGCCGGCGTCGTTGTAGTAGAACTCGCGATGCACGGCAAAGCCCTGCCAGTCCAGCAGGTTGGCCAGCGCGTCGCCCAGTGCCGCCTGGCGGCCGTGGCCGACGTGCAGCGGGCCGGTCGGGTTGGCGGAGACAAACTCGACCAGCACCTGGCCGTGCACGCCCTGCGCCTTGGCGCCGTAGCGGTTGCCCTGCTCCAGCACCGCGCGCAGCACATCGGCCTTGGCGGCCGGCGTCAGGCGCAGGTTGATAAAGCCGGGACCGGCGATTTCCAGGCCGGCCACCAGCCCGGCGGTACGCGCGTCGGCCTTGACTGCGTCGACGATCTGCTGGGCCAGCTCCCGCGGGTTGCGCTTGAGCGCGCGGGCAACCTGCATGGCGAGGTTGCAGGCCAGGTCGCCGTGGGCGGCGACCTTCGGACGCTCGAAGACGGCGTCGGGCAGGGCGGTGTCGGCCGGGGCGATTGCGCGCACCGCGTCATTGAACGCAGCGGCAAGATTGGTGGTCTGAACTGGCAGCATGGATGTCGTGGCCCTGAGGCGGTTGTCTGGTGCCGTCGCGGCGGTTCTGCCGCGACGGCACCGTCACGGGCGGCATGTGGAGGCCGCGCCGCGTGGCAGGCAATGAATTGCAGAACGCAGAATTTTATCAGGTGCTATGCTGACATCATGCAGCAAGCCCAAAACCGGCCGTTGCGAGCCCCCTGCCCGGTCCCGGGACAAGCCGCGCGGCCATGGTTTTCGCCCATGTACTTCGCTGTACGCCAAGGAAAGGAAATATCATGCTGATCACCTTCAAATCCCACGCGTCGCAGGACCTCATCATGATGAGAGACCTCGCCGTGACGCTGCTGGGGATTATCGGCAAGCACCTGGGGGAGCGCGGGGTGATCACCATCGAGGAACTGCCACGCTGCATCCATATACTGGAAGCCGCCGTGACGGACGCCAAGAAGGTGCATCCGGCCGTATCGTCGGTCCATCCCGGCAAGAATGACGATGACAACGAGGAAGAGCCCCTGCACCTGGGCCAGCGCGCCTACCCCTTCCTCGATATGCTGCGCGCATCCCAGCGCGAGAGCACCGAGGTGATGTGGGGGGTGTAGGCAGTGCGCCGAATCCCCGCATAAGCGTAGATAGACAACAAGGTAGCCGGCGCCAGCCGGCCACCTTGTCTGCTCTTGCGCTCGCCGCTTCTTGTCCCTGCTTCCTGCCCCGGCCTCCTGGCCCCACGCCCCGCCCCACCCGTTCTCCATTCTCACGCTTACTCGCGCGCCCGGCAAAAAGAACCCAGCCGCTGATTTGGGCCGGGCGTGCCGGATCAGGAAGGAGATCCGGAAGGGGGAAAGAACTGTGTTGAACTGTGTTGGGAGAGCGCGGCCCACGCGGCAAATGAGGCGCATGCAGCACTGTCAGCCTGGCTGGCGCCTAAACGCTAACCCTTGTCCAACATGTCCGCGAGTTCGTCTGCGTGCTCTTCCTCGACCGCCAGTATTTCCTCCAGCATGCGGCGGGTGGTCGGATCGCGCTCGCCCAGGTACTGCACCATCTCGCGGTAGCTCTCGATGGCTATCCGTTCGGCCACCAGGTTTTCCTTGATCATGTCGGTCAGCGATCCGGCCGCGACATACTCGGCATGGCTGCGTGAGGTCAGGGTGTCCGGCGAGAAGTCCGGCGCCCCGCCCAGCTGCACGATGCGCGCCGCAATGCGGTCGGCGTGCCCTTGCTCCTCGTCGGAGTGCACCTTGAACTCGGCAGCGACCGGTTCCGCGTGGATGCCCTTTGCCATGAAGAAGTGGCGCCGGTAGCGCAGCACGCACACCAGCTCCGTGGCCAAGGCCTCGTTGAGCAGCTTCAGCACTGTGGTCCGGTCCGCGTCGTAGTCCTGGGTGACGGCGCCGTCCTCGATGTGCTTGCGGGCGCGTTCGCGCAGCGTCTTGACGTCCGACAGGAAGCCCCCGCTCGCGCCTTTCTCATTCCCGGCCTGCTGATCCTTGCCCTTGCCGGCGGTGGGCTTCTCTTTGGGCTTCTCTTTTACGGGGGTGTCCATGACAGTCATGCTCCTGTGGGGATGTTGGGGGATGGCCGCTGAGGGGGCCGCTTCACGGCTTCACTGTCTCATCAGGCTGGCCGTAATGCCTCGGTCAGTCGTTGCGGCTGCGGCTATTCGCTGCCATCAGCAAGCCGACGAAAGTGCCTACCGCCGCCGCGATACCGATCGCTTTCAACGGCGACGCCGCCACGCGCCGCTGCACGCCATCCACGGCATAGTCGACACGTTCGCGGGCACGGCTTGCGACGTGGTCGCGCAAGGCGCGCGTACGATCCTGCAACCGGCGTGCGGCTTGCTGCGCCTCGGACGAGCCTTCGCGCCCCAGCACCTCCATGGTTTGCTCGAGCTGGGCAATCAGCCGGCTGACCTCGCCGGCCACGGGTCCCGCGGCTTCGCGGGCGGCGCCGCGCGTATCGCGCGCGGCATGCCGGATCTGGCGCACCGTGCTCTCGGCGCTGTCAGCCAGGTGATTCACTTCTTTGCGGATCTTCGGATTGTTGGTCAACATCGGCTTATCTCCGTTTGGTCTGATGACGCACTGTGATGCGGTTCGTGCCGCCTGCCAGGAAATAGGGAAATCGGGGGGCTGCTTGAGCAGTGCGGGGCGGCGGCCCTGCCGACCGCCGCCCCGCCCGCGGCCTTCTCTGCCATCGCGCTGCCATTGCGAAAGCCGCGCCTGACGCCCCCTAGCGCCTGACCAGGCTGATCACAAACGTCACCAGCGCAACCACCAGGAAGATGAAGAACAGGATCTTGGCGATCTCGACCGCCCCTGCCGCGATGCCCCCAAAGCCGAATACCGCGGCGATCAGGGCAATGACAAAAAATACGAGTGCGTAGTGCAACATGGTGATGGCTCCCTAAGTGGATTGGGCTTGCCGCGCCGGCACGCGCACGCTTGGCCAGTGACAGCGGCTGGCGATTGCGATTGGCTATTTCACCGCCTTGAACACGGTCACGCCCAGGACAAGGAACAGCACGAACAGCACCAGGAAGATGAAGAACAGGATCTTGGCAATGCCGGCCGCACCGGCAGCAATACCTGTGAACCCCAGCAAGCCGGCGACCACGGAAACCACTGCAAAAATCAGTGCCCATTTCAGCATTGACGTTCTCCCTCTGTCTTCCCGAGCTGGCTTGACGCAGGGTGCGCAAGCTCATGGAACCATGGTAGAAAGCAGACCTCCGCCCAGACACCGCAGCCGCACCGATTCGCTTGTCAGCCAATTCCTACAGTCCGGGCGCCGGCGCGGCCTCGCGGGCAGCACCGGCGACGCGGCAGGTTGACCGCAGACCGTCGATGTGCTTCCATCGTCGCAGACAAGGTGCAGGCCAGGCGCGGCGCCGCATGGTGCGGGAGACGCCGCGCCGGCCCGGCGCCCGACATCGGGAAACGAACATGTTCAAGCAGTCACTGCTGCGCTCGACCTTGCTTCTGGCGGGCGGCATCGTGCTTACCGTGGTGGTGCTGATCGCCTCCGAGGCGGGCAACATCCGCTTGCGCCAGGGCTATACGCAAGTCATCCAGTCGCAGCAAGTACAGGGCCAGATCAACTCCCTGCTCGGCGAGCTGGTCACCGCCGAAGCCGGCCAGCGTGGCTTCCTGCTGACCGGCAAGGAAAGCTACCTCCAACCTTACTACCAGGCCGTGCCGCGCATCAATGCGCTGATGAGCGCGCTGCGCAACCGCTACGCGGACGACCCGGAGGCGCTCAAGCTGTTCACCGAGGCCTCCACCGCCGTCAGCCGCAAGCTCACCGAGATGGACCTGACACTGATCTACGGCAAGCGCGACGTGGAAGTGGCGCTCGACCTGGTCCGCACGGACTTCGGCAAGCAGACGATGGACAACGCGCGGCGCGGACTGGAGACCTTGCTGCAACGCGAGGCCAAATCGGTGTCGCAGAGCCTGGAGTACGCCGACCGCGACCTTGCTCTGTCGCGCTACGGCATCGGCCTGCTGACCGCCATCAATATCGTGCTGCTGATCGTGGTGGGCTTGCAGCATTCGCGCCGCATGGCGGTCTCGGAAGCGGCACGCAGCGAGCTAGAGGAGGAAAGCGCGCGCCTGGACGGCATGGTGCGCTCGCGCACACGCCAGCTATCGGCGCTGGCATCCCACCTGCAGCGCGTGACCGAGGACGAGAAGACGCGGCTGGCGCGCGAGTTGCACGACGAGCTGGGCGCCATCCTGACCGCCACCAAGCTTGATATGCACTGGGTGCGCCGCCGCGTCCAGGACACCCACCCGGATGTGGCGGAAAAGCTCACCCGCGTGATGCTGCACGTGGACCAGGGGATCCAGATCAAACGGCGCCTGATCGAGGACCTGCGGCCCACCGTGCTGCTCAACCTGGGCCTGAAGGAAGCCGTCGGCCAGCTGGTGGAGGAAGTGGCGGCGCGCAACCAGTGGGAGACGGATGTGCAGCTGGCAGAGGCGGTGCCGCCGCTGCGCGACGACGCGGCCATCGCCCTTTACCGTATCGTGCAGGAGTCGCTCACCAACGCCAGCAAGTACGCGCAAGCGCAGCGCGTGTCCATCGAGCTCGATTGCGCCGGCGGCGTGCTCTCGCTGGCAATCAGCGACAACGGGCGCGGGCTGCCGGAGGACTTCGAATCGCGGCGCTCGGTGGGGCACCATGGCCTGCTGGGGATGGAGCAGCGCGTGATCGCGCTGGGCGGCACGCTTGAGCTCCAGTCGGAACCCGGTGCCGGCGTCACCATCCGGGTGGTGGTGCCGCTCACCGATGCCATCGTAGCGCCGCCGCGCGACGATGAGGACGAGCTCGACGGCCTGGGGGACCCCGGCGAGCAGCCGCAGGACGAGTCCACCGGCACGCCGCCGGCCAACTAGCCAGCCAAGCTGGTGAAAAATGGAAAAGGGGCTCCGCGGAGCCCCTTTTCCATTCCTCTTGTCCACCTGTTCTCTTGCCCGGTTGCCATGCACACGGCACGGCGGCGGGCACCTTTACATCTTCTGCTTGGTGCTCTCGGCGGCGCCTTGCACCTTCTCGCCGCCCTTCTCGATGTCCTTGCCAGCACCGGCCATCGTGTTGCAACCGGTTACCAGGACCACACCTGCCAGGGCACACAGCGCCATCAGCTTTCTCATGATTCTCTCCTTGCTCTAGGTTGACGCGGCATGGCCGCGATTGGAACTGCTGGTACTGACAATTCGGTCGACACGGTCGATGCGGTCAATACGGATTCAGTCACCTGCCTGCGCGTACTCCTCGATCACCCGGAACACCTGCTCGAGCTCAAGCGACTTGTCAAAGAAATAGTCCGCGCCGGCCTCGGCGCACTGCCGCCGGTAGGTAGGCACCTGGGCATGATTGGTGTAAACGATGCGGATGCCCGGCGCGTCGGTCTTCTGCAAGGCGCGCAGCACGTTGATCCCGTTGCCCTGCCGCAACTGCAGGTCGACGACGACGACCTCGTACCTGCCCGCCTCATAGAGGCGCAGCGCTGCGCTTTCGGTATCCGCCCAATCCACGACTTCGATAAACGGAAACGCGTTCAGGTATTCAAGCAACATACCCCGCAACACCGCTGAGTCCTCGATTAGCAGGACCCGCAGCGCGCGATACGAGGTGGCCGCAGCTTGATCCAACATGGTTACATGGTAGCAACAGAGTATAGGGAGAGACCATCGGCGTCCGTCCTACAGCAGCGTCAGGCAAACGCGGCAGAGTGCCGTGGAATGCGCCTTGCCTTTGCGGCGCCTACTCCACCAGGCCGTTCTTGATCGCGTAGTAGGTCAGGTCGGCATTGGTCTTCATGCCCATCTTTTCCAGGATGCGCGAGCGATAGGTGCTGACCGTCTTGACGCTCAGGAACAGCTCCTCGGCGATCACCGAGACCGACTGCCCGCGCGAGAGCTTGCAGAAGATCTGGAACTCGCGCTTGGACAAGGTCTGGTGCAGCGGCTGGTTGGTGGGCTTGTCGAGCCCGCCGATAAGCAGGTCCGCCACGTTGGCGCTGACATAGCGCCGGCCCTGGGCCACGGTGCGGATGGCCTTGACGAGATCGTCGGGCGCGCTTTCCTTGGTCAGGTAGCCGGAAGCGCCCGCGCGGATCAGGTTGATGGCGTACTGGTCTTCCGGGTAGGTGGAGAGGATCAGCACCGGCAGGTCGGGATGGCGCTGGCGCAGCAGCTTGAGCACGTCGATGCCGTTGCGGTCGGGCATCGAGATATCGAGCACCACCACATCGAACTCGAGCTCACGCAGCCGTACCATGACTTCGTCGCCGCTGGCTGCCTCGCCCTCCACCCGGATATCGGGCTCGTCGGCAATAAACTGCCGCAGACCGGCGCGCACGATCTGGTGATCGTCGGCGATCAAAACGCGAATCATGATGTCTCCCTGGGCATGGATGCACCAGCTCTCAGGAGCGGCCGGGCTAATGCATTGTAGTGCTTACAAAACCACCCGACTGTCGGTGTAAGACTGACAGGCTCCCAGCTGGCCGCGCCAATGAAAAAGGGACGGGGTGAACCCGTCCCTGTGCTCCAGCATGCCAGGCTTGCCGGCCTGGCCAGGCTTACTGGGCCTTGGTCGCCGCGCCGGTGTCGGCGGCCGCGCTGGTTTCGGTTGCTGCCTCGCCCTTCTTGGTCTTGGCGTGGCTGCTGTGCTTCTTGGTCTTGGCGGTCGACTTGGCGTGCGTGCCGGCGGCGGCGTCGGCGCCAGCCTTGGCGTCCACGCCCTTGTCGGCGCTGGCCGAAGCGCCCAGGCCAGCGTTCACACCTGCGCTGGCGGCTGCACCCTTGTCGGCGGGCGCGCTGATCGCGGGCGCCGCCTTGGCGCCGATGGCGCCAGCCTTCGCATCAACGCCGGTTCCTTGTGCCATGGCCAGCGAGGAAGCGGCAGCGATCGAGAGAGCGGAAAGGGAGATCAGCAGTTTGTTCATGGAGAGGCTCCTAGCAGTTTGCGCCGCTGCGAAACATTCGCTGCGGTGTTCACTTGATGTGAGCCCTCAGTCTAGGGACGCAGACCCGCGCGGTCTGTTAGGAGATGTAATGCCTTGTAAGGAGTAGTGAAGAACTTACAAAGGCACATGGATGCGCCTAAAGAGGCTTTTCCCTGCTGGCCCAATGGCTTGCGATGGCGCGGCGGTGCAAAACGCCGCCGCGCCGGCACGCAAGTGGTTACAGGTTTGGCGCGAGCGCGCGCTCCAGCACGCTGCGTTCTTCGCCGCGGCGCGCCACCATATCGTCCAGCTGGTCCTCGCCGATCTTGCCGACCGAGAAATACGTCGACTCCGGATGCGCCAGGTAGAAGCCGCTCACCGAAGCGGCCGGCGTCATCGCCAGCGAGTCGGTGATGCCCATGCCGATCTCGGCGGCGTTGAGGAACTCGAACATCGGCGCCTTGACCGTATGCTCCGGGCAGGCAGGATAGCCCGGCGCCGGACGGATGCCGCGATAGGTCTCGGCGATCAGTTGCTCGTTGGTCAGCACTTCGCCGGCGTCGTAGCCCCACAGATCGCGGCGCACGCGCTCGTGCAGGCATTCGGCAAAGGCTTCGGCCAGGCGGTCGGCCAGCGACTTCAGCATGATCGCGCTGTAGTCGTCATGGTCGGCCTCGAACTGCGCTTCCTTCTTGTCCACGCCGATGCCGGCGGTGACGGCGAACACGCCGATGTAGTCGGCAATGCCGCTGTCCTTGGGCGCGACGAAGTCGGCCAGGCAGCGGTTGGGGCGCATCACGCCATCGATCACCGGGCGCTCGCTTTGCTGGCGCAGGTTGTGCCAGGTCAGCGCGACCTGGCTGCGGGTCTCGTCGGTGTAGATCTCGATGTCGTCGTCGTTGACGGTGTTGGCCGGCAGCAGGGCCAGCACTCCGTTGGCCGTCAGCCAGCGGCCCTGGATCAGGCGCGACAGCATGGCCTTGCCATCCGAGAACACGCGGCGGGCGGATTCGCCGACGATCTCGTCATTGAGGATGTCGGGGAATTTGCCCGCCAGGTCCCAGGTCTGGAAGAACGGGGCCCAGTCGATATAGTTGGCGAGCTCCGTCAGGTCGTAGTTGCGGAAGATGCGCCGGCCGATGAATTTCGGCTTGGGTGGCACGTAGGCGCTCCAGTCCACCGGCGTCTTGTTGGCGCGGGCCTTGGCCAGCGACACCATCGGCGTGGCCTTCTTGTTGGCGTGCTGGTGGCGGATGCGTTCGTAGTCGGTCTTCAGCTCGTCCAGGTACCTGGCCGCGCCATCGTCGGACAGCAGGCTGGACGCCACGCTGACCGAGCGCGAGGCGTCCGGCACGTAGACCACCGGGCCCTCGTAGTGCGGCGCGATCTTGACCGCGGTGTGCACGCGCGAGGTGGTGGCGCCACCGATCAGCAGCGGGATCTTCTTGATGCGGAAGTAGTCGTCGCGCTGCATCTCGGAGGCAACGTAGGCCATTTCCTCGAGCGACGGCGTGATCAGCCCGGACAGGCCGACGATGTCTGCGCCCTCGACCTTGGCGCGCGCCAGGATCTCGTTGCACGGGACCATCACGCCCATGTTGACCACTTCGAAGTTATTGCACTGGAGCACCACCGAGACGATGTTCTTGCCGATGTCGTGCACGTCGCCCTTGACGGTGGCGATGACGATCTTGCCGCGCGCCTTGACGTCGCCGCCGGCCTCGGCCAGCAGGCGCTTTTCTTCCTCGATGTAGGGCAACAGGTGAGCCACGGCCTGCTTCATCACGCGGGCGCTCTTGACCACCTGCGGCAGGAACATCTTGCCGGCGCCGAACAGGTCGCCCACGATATTCATGCCATCCATCAGCGGGCCCTCGATCACCTCGATCGTGCGGCCGCCGCGCGCTTCCACCTGCTGGCGCACTTCCTCGGTGTCTTCCACGATGAAGGTGGTCAGGCCATGCACCAGCGCGTGCGACAAGCGGTCGGCCACCGGCACCGGGTTCTCCGGGGTGCCGCGCCACAGCAGGTTTTCCTCTTTCTTCGCGCCACCGCCCTTGTAGCGGTCGGCGATCTCCAGCAGGCGGTCGGTGCTGTCCTCGCGGCGGTTGAGTACCACGTCTTCCACGCGCTCGCGCAGCTCGGCGTCGAGCTGGTCGTACACGCCGAGCTGGCCGGCGTTGACGATGCCCATGTCCATGCCCGCCTTGATGGCGTGATACAGGAACACGGTGTGGATGGCTTCGCGCACCGCGTCGTTGCCGCGGAACGAGAACGATACGTTGGACACGCCGCCGCTGACCTTGGCGTACGGCAGGTTCTGCTTGATCCAGGCGGTGGCTTCGATGAAGTCCACTGCATAGTTGTTGTGCTCTTCGATGCCGGTCGCCACCGCGAAGATGTTCGGGTCGAAGATGATGTCTTCGGGCGGGAAGCCGACTTCATTGACCAGGATGTCGTAGCTGCGCTTGCAGATCTCGGTCTTGCGGGCAAAGGTGTCGGCCTGGCCCTGCTCGTCGAAGGCCATCACCACGGACGCGGCGCCGTAGCGGCGGATCAGCTCGGCGTGATGGCGGAACTGTTCCTCGCCTTCCTTGAGCGAGATCGAGTTGACCACGGGCTTGCCCTGCACGCACTTCAGGCCGGCCTCGATCACTTCCCACTTGGACGAGTCCAGCATGATGGGCACGCGCGCGATATCGGGCTCGGAGGCGATCAGGTTGAGGAACCTCACCATGGCCGCCTTGGAGTCCAGCATGGCTTCGTCCATGTTGATGTCGATGATCTGCGCGCCGTTCTCGACCTGCTGGCGGGCGACCACCAGCGCATCGTCGAACTGGCCGTTCAGGATCATGCGGGCGAAGGCCTTGGAGCCGGTGACGTTGGTGCGCTCGCCGACGTTGACGAAGAGCGTGTCTTCATCGATGGTGAAAGGCTCGAGGCCGGACAGGCGCATCGGACGCGGCGGCAGGGTATCGTTGGTCATGGCTTGATCTTGTTCTGTGGGCTCGCGATGCGAGTTCAGGCGGCGTCGCGGTACTGGCCGGGCCAGGTGCGCGGCTTCTTGCTGGCCACGCGCTCGGCAATGGCGGCGATGTGCTCGGGCGTGGTGCCGCAGCAGCCGCCCACCAGGTTCACCAGGCCGGACGCGGCAAACTCCTCTACCAGCGACGACGTGACCTCCGGGGTTTCGTCAAAGCCGGTATCGCTCATCGGGTTGGGCAGGCCGGCGTTCGGATAGCACGACACAGCCGCGTCGCAGATCTTGGCCAGCTCGGCAATGTAGGGGCGCATCAACGTGGCGCCGAGCGCGCAGTTCAGCCCGAAGGTGATCGGGCGGGCGTGGCGCAGGCTGTTCCAGAAGGCTTCCACCGTCTGGCCGGAGAGAATGCGCCCGGAGGCGTCGGTGACCGTGCCGGAGATCATCACGGGCAGGCGCTCGCCGGTGTCTTCGAACAACTGGTCGATGGCGAACAGCGCGGCCTTGGCATTGAGCGTATCGAAGATGGTTTCCACCAGGAATACGTCGGCACCGCCTTCCAGCAGACCCTTGCCCTGCTCGTAGTACGAGTGGCGCAGCTCTTCGAAGGTCACGTTGCGCGCGCCCGGGTCGTTCACGTCCGGCGAGATGCTCGCGGTCTTGGGTGTGGGGCCGAAGGCGCCGGCCACAAAGCGCGGCTTGTCGGGCGTGCTGTACTTGTCGCAAGCCTCGCGCGCCAGCCGGGCGGCGACGACGTTCATCTCGTACGCCAGGTCCGCCATCTTGTAGTCTTCCTGGGCCACGCCCGTCGCACCAAATGTATTGGTCTCGATCAGGTCGGCGCCGGCGGCCAGGTATTGCTCGTGGATCTCGCTGATGACCTGCGGGCGGCTCAGCAGCAGCAGTTCGTTGTTGCCCTTGACGTCGACATGGTGCCCGGCGAAACGCTCGCCGCGGTAATCCGCCTCGGTCAGCTTGTAGCGCTGGATCATGGTGCCCATGGCACCATCCAGGATCAGGATGCGCTCGCGCAGCAGGGCCGGCAGGTTGGCCGCCCGGGTGTAGGGACGCGCGGGAGGAAGCGAGGCGGAACGTGGGGCGGCGCTCATGTGGAACTCGACAGCAAGAGAAAAGACTGCGATTTTATCAGTTACATCAATGGTTTGCGGAATAACGGCAGCATCCGGGCAGTGCAGCCAGCGGCGCTCGCGGGTTGCCGCGCGGCACCGCCCGGCCCTACACTGGGGCACATTCGCCCTCATGCCCATTCACGGAAAGCCTTGCCCATGCAACACCTCAGCCCCGGCGACGCACAAACGCTCCTCAGCGAGTCGCCCGATGCGCTCTTCATCGATTGCCGCAGCGAAATGGAGTACCTCTTCGTCGGGCACCCCAAGGGGGCACACAACGTGCCCTGGAACGATGGCCCCGACTGGGAGGTGAACCCGCATTTCGTGCAGTCGGTGAAGAAGCTCGCCGGCCAGGCATCGGCGCGCCCGGTGCTGCTGATCTGCCGCAGCGGCAACCGCTCGACAGCCGCCGCGCGGGCCCTGGAGGGTGCCGGGTTTTCTAGCGTCTACAACGTGCTGCATGGCTTCGAGGGCGACCTCGACGCCGAGCGCCACCGCAATACGCTCAATGGCTGGCGCCATGCCGGGCTGCCCTGGGAACAGTATTAGCAATATGGGATGACCGGAAGCTGGCCTGGAACGGAGGCCGGGAACAGATCCTGAAAGCTTGAAAGCCCGATGCCTGAAAGCAAGAAGCCCGCGGTGTGCGCGGGCTTCTTGCTATTTCTCCATGGCTTGGCTTGCCGGCCCGTCACGCGACGCAAAGCCGGCAAAGCCAACCGCGGAGCCTAGTGCATCACTAGCGGGTGAATCATCACTGTATCGAACTTGCCAAGGAAATCATCCACCTCTTCCACCGACGGCTCGCTTTCGATCAGACGCGTCACGTCCGCGCGAAAGCTCTCGGCCATCTGGCCACCGAGGAAAATCTCGCGTTTCAGGTTCTTGTCCACGATTTCATAGCCGCCAGAGGCAAGAGGCGCATGCTCGACATCCGCACCAAACTCGACAATGCAGTAATTGTCGCTGTTGTAGATCATTTGCATGGCATACCTCCTGGCTGTCATGGGTCAAGCGGCGGGCGACTGATTATTTCGATAACCGGCACACTGGCCGGTTGCCCTCCGCGATTTCACCTCCAAGCTGAGGGTGTTTGCCGTGTTTTCAAGTTCTGCTTCGGCAAACCGCAGGTTTTAAGCGTTCCCTCACTACATTGGGCAACGGCCATCCCAGCAAGTTCTTGAGTTTGGTGGGAAAGCTACCGCCCACTGTTCTGCCTTGAGCGCCAAGGTTCGTCTCAGGGTACATCGCACTGTGCGCCGCAAGCCGCATTACCGAGGAAAGCATCCAGCACGGCATGAAAGCGGTCCGCCTGCTCGATATGGGCAAGATGCGCGGCGTAAGGCAGGATTTCGAGCCGGGCACCGGGAATGGCGGCGGCAATCTCGCGGGCCATCGCCGGCGGCGCCCCCAGGTCCTCCTCGCCGGCCACTACCAGAGTAGGACAATGAATCCGCGAAATCGCCCCGGCCAGGTCAAATGCCATGATGGCCTGGCAGGTTCCGACGTACCCGTGCACGGGCGTGGCCAGCAGCATCTCGCGCACGCGGGCCACCTCCTGCGGATGCGCGCCGCTGAATGGTGCGCTGAACCAGCGCTGCATGGTGCTGTCGGCAACGCCCGCCATGCCATGTGCTTCCACCTGGCCGATGCGCTCATGCCACATCGGGTGGACATCCAGCGGCGTGCGGTTGACGGTCGCGACCAGGGTCAGTGACAGCAAACGCTCGGGATGGCGCACGGCCGCGGTCTGGCCAATCATGCCGCCTACCGAGACGCCGACGAAATGCGCAGCCGGCACCTCGAGCACATCCATCAGGCAGGCCACGTCGTCGGCCAGGCGGATCATCGAGTAGGCGCCGATCGGCGCATCGCTCTGGCCGTGCCCGCGCAGGTCGTAGCGCAGCACGCGATAACGCGGTGCCAGGTGGCGCGCCGTGGCATCCCACAAGGTGTGATTGGCGCCCAGCGCATGCGCCAGGACCACCCAGGGGCCGTCGCCCCCGTCGATGCGTACGTGCAGGCTGATATCGCCCACGCGCACGCGGCGGGTCTCGGATGGTGGCAGGGTGGCGCTCATGACGGGTCTCCGGATGTTGGTGAAAACACGGTGAACCACAGCGGCGGCCGAGGCCGCAGCTTGCGGATGGCTTGAGGACGGGCTTCATCAGTCGGCCTGAAAACAGCTTGCAGGCTCAGCGCAGCGGTTCGCTATCGCGATAAACGAGTTCGATCTGCGTGCCGTCGGGCTCCGTCTGCTGCAGCTTCACTGGCATCCACTGCAGCGACTGCGCCAGCCACACTTCCACGCGCCGGCGATCATTGGCATGGCGCGGCAGCCGCACGAAGTGCTTGGCCCGCACCGAGCCATGGCCAGTATCCACCTCCTCGTCCCCCACATACTGCACCTGCATGGGCTCCAGGTCACGCGTATCCGCCACATCGAAGGTTTCCGTCACGCCCGGCGTGGCGTAGCGCTGCGGATTGCCCCGCACCAGCCCCACCAGTTGCAGGAACACGCTGAAACGGTCCTGGCCCGCGGCCGGCAGCGGCTCCTGCTTGCCGCGCCCCTCGAAGACGAGCGTGCCGGCAGCGCGATCGAAGCGTGCCGCCTCGACGCGGTTACGGCGGCTCTCCTCATAGCGCTCGGGCGCGAGGCCGCGCTCGTTGAGCGCGCCGGTGCTGTGAAAGGCGAAGCGGAACCACAGCACCCGTGTCTCCACAGCGAGCTGGTAGTGCGTGCTGTCGTGCTGCCAGCGGATCAGGCCGTCCGGGTTCTGCACGCCATTGACGAAGCTGGCGTAGTGCAGCAGCGTGGATGGGGGCGCCGAGTAGCGGACGTTGTCAGGGGGCGCCGCGGCCTGCGCGGCCGCCGGCGCGGATGCGGGCGCCGCACTGCTCCCGGCGCCGCCAGCGGCGCTCGCCATGGAAGGGCCGGCGCCAGGCGTGGCAAGCAGCGCTGGCGCCTCGGGGGCGGCGGGTGCCTCAACCGGGGGTTCAGGCGTTGGCGTGGGCTCGGCGCGCGCCGCCGGAGGCCGCTTTGGTGCGGCCGGGACCGGGCGTGGCGGCGCTACGGGTGCCGGTGGCGCCGGCGGCGGCAGCAGGATGGCTTCGAGCGGCGGCGGCGCGGTCGGGTCCCGCGGCAGCCCAGGCATATGCAGCAGGCCCAGCACCGCCAGCAAGTGGGCAGCCAGCACCAGCGCAAGCGCCACCGCCCAGCGCAGGCGGCGCAAGGTCGGCTTACGGGTGTGGGCCGTTCGGCCCGCTCGTCGGGCTGCCACCAAGGTAACCAAGCTCCGAAGAAATCTGCCGGGCAATATCGCGCACATGACGGTCGACCGTCCCGCCCCATTCTGCATCGAATACGCTCTGCGCGCCCAGCACGATCAGCGCCATCGCCACGTGGCCGTTGGCATCGAACACCGGCATCGAAAACGCATTGATGCCCGGCAGCACGCCGCCCTTCACACGTGCCGCGCCGTGGGCGCGAACGTCTTCGCAGACCACGTCATAGTCGGCCAGCGAGCGCGGCAGGTCAGGAATATCGTCATGGCCGCGCTCCGCCAGTTCCCGTTCGACCAGCGGCCGCGTCTGTTGTTTCGGCAGGTAGGCGCCGTACAGCCTGCCGGTGGCGGAGTTGAGCATGGGCATCACGTCGCCCAGGCGCAGGCTGACCGTGACCGGGTGGCTGGACTCCTCCCAGTGCACGATGGTCGGGCCGTGGTTGCCCCAGACGGCGATGCCAATGGTCTGGTCCATCTCGTCGCGCAATTGCGACAGGATCGGGCGGGCCTTCTTGACCGGGTCGAGTCGATTGAGGCCGGCGAGGCCCAGTTGCAGCGCGAACGGCCCGAGATCGTAGCGCCCGCCAACCGGGTCCTGCACCACCACACCGAGCCGCTGGAAGCTGACCAGGTAGCGATGCGCCTTGGCCGGATTCATGTCGGCGGCGGCGGCAAGGTCGCGCAGCATCATGGCGCGCGGCGATGCCGCCAGCGCCTGCAGCAGCTTGAAGCCAACCTCGATCGACTGGATGCCGGAACGCAGCTTGGAATCGTCTTCTTCAGGTTCGGTCATGCGGCAACGGGGGCAAGAAATTGAAAAAGAAATGCATCAATCACACATACCGGCTGCGCGCATGCAAAGCAATCATGCCGCCCGGCCCATAAATTTACTATAGCGAAATCGATTTACCAATTTTTAAACCGTCGGTAGACTTTGAGCGCACCTTTGAGCGCACATACGCACATATACAGGTCGGGGCGAATCGATATCTTCGGCACCGGCCAATACCGGCGCGGGCATGCCGCCATCCAATCCAGATGGCGCGGCGCGGCCGCTTTCTACAGGAGACGAAGATGACCCGCCTTTCCCCCTTCGGCCAACGCCCCGCCCTGCAAGCATGGCGCGCCTGCGCTGCGCCGCTGCTAGCCGCGCTGACGCTGGGCGCGGCCGCATTCCAGCCCGCCTGCGCCGCCGACAACTGGCCCGCCCAGCCGATCCGCTGGGTCGTGCCCTATCCGGCGGGCGGCGGCACCGATGTCGTGGCGCGCACGCTGGGCCAGGCCATCACGCCGGCGCTAGGCCAGCAGGTGGTGATCGACAACCGCCCGGGCGCGGCCACCATCGTCGGCGCCGACGCCGTGGCGCATGGCAAGCCCGATGGCTACACGCTGCTGACCGCCGATACCGCCACCCTGGCGGCCAATCCGTCGCTGTACAAGAAGCTGCCCTACAACGCCGACAAGGACTTCGTTCACGTGGGGATGGTGGCGCGCTTTCCGCTGATCCTGGTGGCAACGCCGAACTTCCCGGCGCGCACGCTCAAGGAAGCCATCGAGTATGTGCAGAAGAATCCCGGCAAGGTGAATTTCGCCTCGCCGGGCGCGGGCAGCCCGCACCACCTGGCCATGGAGCTGTTCATGGACCAGACCAAGACCAGGATGACCCACGTGCCCTACAAGGGCGCCGCGCCGGCGGTGCAGGACCTGCTCGCAGGCCAGGTCGAACTGATGTTCCTTGACCTCGCCTCCGGCCAGCAGAACGTGGCGGCCGGGAAGGTGCGCGCGCTGGGCGTGGCCACGCCCAAGCGCCTGACGGCGCTGCCCGCGGTGCCGACGGTGGCCGAAGCCGGCGTGCCCGGCTTCGAAGCCTATGCCTGGCAAGGCGTGGTGGCGCCAGCCGGCACTCCCAAGCCGGTGGTGACCCGCCTGAACGCCGAACTGGTGAAGGCGCTCAAGAGCGCCGACGTGCAGAAACGCTTCGAAGGCATCGGCGTGGAGCCGGTCTCCAGCACGCCCGAGGAATTCGCACAGTACGCGCATGCCGAAGCCGAGCGCTGGGGCAAGCTGATCAAGGCCAAGGGCATCACGGTAGACTAGCGGGCTGCTTATTCAGCTTTTCCGCTATTTGCGCTATTTCCGCTATTTCCGCTTGATCTGCTTTTTTCCTAACGCACCGCATACATGAAACTCGCCACCCTCAAGGACGGCTCGCGCGACGGCCAGCTCGTGGTTGTCTCGCGCGACCTGAAGACCGCCCACTACGTCAACGATGTCGCCGGCAAGCTCCAGACCGTGCTGGATGACTGGAACTTCTACGCGCCGCAACTGCAGGACGTCTACGATGCCCTGAACGCGGGCCGCGCGCGCCACCCCTTCGCCTTCGACCCCAGGGCATGCATGGCGCCGCTGCCGCGCGCCTACCAGTGGGCCGACGGCTCCGCCTACGTCAACCATGTGGAACTGGTGCGCCGCGCGCGCGGCGCCGAGATGCCACCGGAGTTCTGGACCGATCCGCTCATGTACCAGGGCGGCTCCGACGACATGATCGGCCCGCATGACGATATCGTGTGCGCCAGCGAAGCCTTCGGCATCGACTTCGAGGCCGAGGTCGCCGTCATCACCGGCGACGTGAAGATGGGCGCCAAGCCCGAGCAGGCCGCCGACGCCATCCGGCTGATCATGCTGGCCAACGATGTATCCCTGCGCAACCTGATCCCCGCCGAGCTGGGCAAGGGCTTCGGCTTCTTCCAGAGCAAGCCGGCTACCGCCTTCTCGCCGGTGGCGGTCACGCCCGACGAACTGGGCGAAGCCTGGCGCGAGCGCCGCGTGCACCTGCCGATGACCGTCCACTGGAACAGCAAGAAGGTGGGCGCGCCCGACTGCGGCACCGACATGGTGTTTGATTTCGGCCAGCTCATCGCCCATATCTGCAAGACGCGCAATGTGCGCGCCGGCAGCATCGTCGGCTCAGGCACCATCTCCAACGTCGACCGCAGCAAGGGCTACTGCTGCATCGCCGAGAAGCGCATGCTGGAGATCATCGACGGCGGCCAGCCGGTCACCGGCTTCATGAAGTTCGGCGACGCGGTCAAGATCGAGATGTTCGATGCGCAAGGCCGCTCGGTGTTCGGCGCGATCGACCAGCTGGTGTCGGCGAAGGGCTGAGACTAAAGGGAGTGCCGCGGGCCACGCTGTTCGCCGCTGGCCGCGCGGCGATGGGAGTGCTTATAATTGACCGACCGAACGGTTGGCTAATTGCCGTCGACTGCGCCAGGCAGCCACCGGCGGCGACCCGGGCCGTTTTTCGCGGCCCGGCCCCCACGCGTCACCAAGGAATGGCCCCGCCATCGCTGCCCCATGACCGCAATCCCTTCGCAACCGCCTACGCCTTCGCCCACCCCGCTAGCGTCCGGCACGGACAACGTTGACGACGCGCCGTTGTCGCCACGCTACGACCGCTACCAGGCACTGACCCTGCGCCGGCATGGCCCCATCCTCGAGATCGTGATGGGTGCGCAACAGTCCGCCAACCGCAAGCTGGCCACAGCCGATGCCAATATGCACCGCGAGCTGGCCGAAATCTGGCGCGACGTGTCGGCCGATCCGGACGTGCGCGTGGCGCTGATCCGCGGCGAAGGCAAAGGCTTTTCGGCCGGCGGCGACCTGTCCCTGGTGGAAGACATGGCCAACGATTTCGCCACCCGCACCCGCGTGTGGCACGAGGCCCGGGACCTGGTCTACAACGTGATCAATTGCGACAAGCCGATCGTGTCGGCCATGCACGGCCCGGCGGTCGGCGCCGGGCTGGTGGCTGGCCTGCTGGCCGATATCTCGATCGCGGCCAGGACCGCGCGCATTGTCGATGGCCATACGCGCCTGGGCGTGGCGGCGGGGGACCATGCCGCAATCGTATGGCCCCTGCTGTGCGGGATGGCCAAGGCCAAGTACTATCTGATGCTGTGCGAGTCGGTGAGCGGCGAAGAGGCCGAGCGCATCGGGCTGGTGTCGCTGACCGTGGACGAAGAGGAACTGGTCGAGCGCGCCTTCGACGTGGCGCGCCGGCTGGCCGCCGGGTCGCAGACGGCAATCCGCTGGACCAAGTACGCGCTGAATAACTGGCTGCGCATGGCGGGCCCCTCGTTCGATGCCTCGCTGGCGCTGGAATTCATGGGCTTTGCCGGCCCCGATGTGCAGGAAGGCGTAGCCAGCCTGCGGCAAAAGCGGCCGCCGCAGTTCGAGTAACGCAGGTAGTTCCGATCAATGCAGTTCCGCAGCCGGCGCCGCCGGCTGCCGACCCCCGGAGGCGAGACCATGTTCGGCCAGATTCCAGATTTCACCAACGGCTTCGAGTTCCTCCGCAAGATGTGGGGCAGTGCCGCCGGCATGCCGGGCGGGCTGATGCCTGGCCTGCAGGCCATGACCCCACCGATGAACCTGGAGGACGTCGACAAGCGCATCCATGACCTCAAGGCCGTGGAAGGCTGGCTGCAGCTCAACACCAACCTGCTGCGCACCACCATCCAGGGCCTGGAAGTGCAGCGCGCCACGCTGGTGGCGCTGCAGACCATCGGCACCGCGCTCTCGCCGGAGGCGATGCAAAGCGCGATGGAAAACGTGGCGCGCGCGGCCAACTCGCCCAGCGCGGCGCCCTACCAGCAACCGGCCGAGCCCCCTGCGGCCAGGCGCGTCTGGCCCGAGCCCACGGTCGAGGAAAACGAGGACGAGGAAGACAACGGCCCCGATGCGCCCGAAGCTGGCAAGGCGCAAGAGCCGGCCGCGGCATCCGGCCACGCTGCCGGCACCGGCGACGCCCCCCCGCCGGATGCCAGCCTGTGGTGGGATGTGCTGCAGCAGCAGTTCAACCAGATCGCCAGCAGCGCCGCCACCGCCAGCATGTCGCCGTTTGGGAATCTCGGCAACCTGGGCGGCTTTGGCATGCCTGGCATGCCCGGCACGGCCGCGCCCGAAGCCGCGCCCGCGCCCGCTCCCGCCGCCAGGCCGCAAGGCAAGGCGCCTGCCAGCAAGGCCAGGCCGGCCCACAAGCCAGCCAGCAAGGCGGCCGGCACCAAGGCCGGGGCCAAGCCAGCCGCCAAACCCGCGCCCAAGGCCACACGCCCGGCCAGCAAGAAATCCGCGGCGGCCAAGCCCGCCGAGCCGCAAGGCAGTGCCAACGGCTCGGCCGACACTTCCGGCGAGCCATCCTGAGCCTGAGCCGCACCTGAGCCCCGCAACGCCAGGGGAACCCCGTGTGAGCCAACTTCGGAGCGGACGCCAGCAGTGAAGACCACCTCGCTGATCATGATGGGCGGCGGCGCCCGCGCCGCCTACCAGGCCGGTGTGCTACGCGGCCTCGCGCGCATCGCCGCGCAGCACGGCCGCGATCGTGGCCGCATTCCCTTCGACATCATTTGCGGCACGTCGGCCGGCGCCATCAACGGTGCCGGCATGGCGATCAACGCGGCCAACTTCCGCGTCGCGGCCGATAGCCTGGCCGCGCTGTGGAGCGGCATCCATGCCGAGGATGTTTACCGCACCGGCATCGTCGGCGTGGGTGCGTCCGGCGCGCGGTGGCTCTCCGCGCTGGCTTTCGGCTGGGCCATCCGGCGCGCGCCGCGGGCGCTGTTCGACAACGCGCCGCTGGGCGGCCTGCTCAGCGAGCTGTTCGACCCCGAGCGGGTGCAGGGCAGCCTGGACGCCGGCGACCTCCAGGCCTTTGCCGTGACGGCGCTGTCCTATACCACCGGGCGCCACGTCACCTTCTACCAGTCACACCGCCGCATCCATCCGTGGCGCCGCAGCCAGCGGCTTGCCGTGGAAGCCAGGATCGGCGTGGACCACCTCCTGGCGTCGTCCTCCATCCCCTTCCTGTTCCCCGCGCTGCCGCTGGAGCTCGAAGGACACCATGAGTGGTTCGGCGACGGCACCATGCGCCAGATGTCGCCCCTGTCGCCGGCCATCCACCTGGGTGCGTCCCGCATCCTGGCCATCGGCGCAGCCTCCCGCCAGCGCCCGGGCTGGTTCGACACCGTGCCGGCCGGCGGCTACCCGTCACTGGCGCAGGTGGGCGGCCAGGCCCTGGCCAGCATCTTCCTCGACGGGCTCAGCGCGGACCTGGAACGGCTGCAGCACATCAACAGCCTGCTCTCGCGCATGCCGGAGATCGCCAACGACCGCGAAGGCTGGCGCCCGGTTCAGGTGATGACAATCTCGCCCAGCGAGCCCATCGAGTCCATTGCCGCGACGCATGTGCAACAGTTGCCCCGCACCGTGCGCGCCCTGCTGACGCCGTTGGGCGGCACCGAAGCGCGCGGCGCGGCCTTTGCCAGCTACCTGCTGTTCGAGCCCGAGTTCACCCAGGCCCTGATCGACCTGGGCGAGAAAGACGCCCTGGCGCAACAGCACGAACTCGCGGCGTTCCTCTATGATGTCATCCCGCCCGATTATGGCAACGACACGAACGCAACGCCCGCACGGACGGTTACACTTGATATCGAACCACCCGCCGGTGTAACGGCCTGACTTAAGGGCACAACGGGCTTGCCGCATCGTCGGACTTGGCGCAGAGCAACGCATACCGCTCTTTTTCGCACCAGCAAAAGCAAGAAAAGGCGCGATATTCGCCCATAAATTGGGCATCGTGCAGGTTCAGCCGCAAACATCCCCTTCCTTTGCGCTTAAAAAGGGCATTGGGAATAATTCGCATCTGGTAGAATCTGCCCGTAATTTCAAAGGCTTACCATGCTCTACCCCGAACTGTTCAAATCGCTGGAAGCGGTACGTTGGCACATGGACAAGGACATCCCCTGGGATTCCTTCGACCCGAGCCTGCTCACTGACGATCAGGCCAAGACGATCCGCATGAATGCCATCACGGAATGGTCGGCCCTGCCCGCCACCGAGATGTTCCTGCGCGACAACCGCCACGATTCCGACTTTTCGGCCTTCATGAGCATCTGGTTCTTTGAAGAGCAGAAGCATTCGCTGGTGTTGATGGAATACCTGCGCCGCTTCCGCCCGGACCTGGTGCCGACCGAAGAAGAGCTGCACGCCGTGCGCTTCGAGTTCGACCCGGCCCCGCCGCTGGAAACCCTGATGCTGCATTTCTGTGGCGAGATCCGCCTCAACCACTGGTACCGCCGTGCCGCCGAATGGCACACCGAGCCCGTGATCAAGCAGATCTACCGCACCCTGTCGCAGGATGAAGCCCGCCACGGCGGCGCCTACCTGCGCTACATGAAGAAATACCTGAACCAGTTCGGCGACAGCGCCCGCTCGGCCTTCGCCAAGATCGGCGTGCTGATGGCCTCCGCCCGCCGCACTGAAAAGCCGCTGCACCCGACCAACCTGCACGTCAACAAGGCGTTGTTCCCCAACGACACCATCCAGTCGCGCCTGCCGGACCCGGACTGGCTCGAGCACTGGCTCGACGAGCAGATCCGCTTCGACGAAGGCTGGGAGAAGAAGGTGATCGAGCGGATCCTGCACAATATGTCGCTGCTGTTCGAGCGCACTTTCGAGACCGTGCAGGATTTGAACCGGTATCGGAAGGAATTGAATGTGCGGTTGCAGGCGGCGGGTGGTGCGCAGCCGGCGCAGGCATAAGGTTGGTTTTTTGGCTGGGGGTGTCGTTTTGGCGCCTTCGGCGGGACGGGCCCCATCGGTTGATGGGGTTTTGTTTTTTTGGGGGTGTTGGAATTTGGGTGGTGGTTGGTTGTGGCTGCAACTGCAAACTGCAACGGCTTAACGTCAACTTCAACTGCAGTTTCACCACGCCTGCGGCGCGGCGACCTACTTTCTTGTCTTGCCCAAGAAAGTAGGCAAAGAAGGCGCGCCGGATGGGGCGACACCCCCTCGGGATTTCACGAAAAGAGCGGAAAAGAGGGACCCATGTCTGAGTATCGCCTTAAGGCGATGCGAGTTTGGGTCCCGGCCGCTCTTTTCGTGAAATCCCGAGGCGCCCCATACGGCCTTGGCACACCTTCACGGCTCGCTGCGCATCGCGCTCCTGTGTTTCCCGCCCCCAGGCGGGAAACACGGCAGAACCAGTGGTCGTGGGGATCAAATCACCATTCGGTGTAGCCGTGATTGCCGCCCCCAGGCGGCAATCACCTGCCCGCGACGCGCAGCGAGCCGTCTGGGTTTTCATCCCCCGTTATGGGGCGCCTCGTCGTCGGGCGAAAAGAGCGGAAACGAGGAGGCCATGTTTGAGTATCGCCTTAAGGCGATGCGAGTTTGGCCTCCGGCCGCTCTTTTCGTCCGGCGACGAGGAGGCTTTCGCCCCATCCGGGTCGCTTCTTTGCCTACTTTCTTGGCGAGACAAGAAAGTAGGTCGCCTCCCCGCAGGGGAGGTGAAACTGCAGTTGAAGTTGACGTTAAGCCGTTGCAGTTGAACTTCACCCCCCACCCGAACACAATCACAAAACCCTCCGCCGCCCAAACACAACGCCTTTCCCTCCCACCATGCCCGCCTTCGAATCCAAACTAGTCCCCCCCGACAACCCAACCGCGCTAGCAGAAAAACTAGCCACCCTCCCCCGCCCGCTAGTCTTCACTAACGGCGTCTTCGACATCCTCCATCGCGGCCACGCCACCTACCTGGCGCAAGCCAAGGCCCTGGGCGCCAGCCTGGTAGTCGGCGTCAACAGCGACGCCTCAGTGCGCATGCTCGGCAAGGGTGATGACCGTCCCCTGAACCACGAATCGGATCGCATGGCGCTGATCGCGGCGCTGGCATCGGTGGATCTGGTCGTTATGTTCCGCGAGAAAACGCCGGTCGAGCTGATCCGGCTGGTGCGCCCGGACATCTATGTCAAGGGCGGCGACTACGACATCGATACGCTGGAAGAAACCCGCCTGGTGCGCAGCTGGGGCGGCCAGGCGCATGCCATCGCATTCCTGCACGACCGCTCCACCACCAAGCTGCTGTCCAAGGTACGCCAGGGCAGCTGAGCGGAGCAGCAAGCGCTGACGCACGGCTCAGGTGCAGGTCAGCAAGTCCTGCGCACCATAGCGCTGGCGCATCTCGTCCAGCCGCGTGCGCAGTGCCGCGTCGGCGTTGCGCACGCGCAGCCACTGGCGCGTCAGCGGATGCGGCGTATCGGTCAGCACCGCGGTGCGCACGCCGTGCTCGCGCAGGTTGTCGAGGAAATGCTCGGCATGCTCGCGCTCCTGGAACAAGCCCAGCGACACCGTATAGGTTTCCGGCGAGCCGGCGCTGACCACCGATATATCGGTGATATTGCGCCGGCGCAACTCGCCGAGCTTGCGCTGCAGGTTCTCGCGCGAGGCCTGCGGCGGCAGGTGGACCCACCAGCGCGCCTGCTCCTGCCGCTCGAACTGTTCCACGCGCCAGGCGCCGGGCGGCGCGCCGGCCAGCTCATCGGCCACCTTGCGCACCAGTTCCCCGTTGAAACCACCGATCTCGACGCAAGCCATGGCTGGTGCGCCGGCTGGGGGCGTGGCTGTGGTTGCGGCTGTGGCTGCCGCAGTGGCGGGCTCGGATGCCGGCCGCCTGCCGCTTGCCTGCGGCATCAGGCGGAAGCGTTCGGCGCGCATCTGCTGGGCAGCGCGTTCGGGCTCTCGCGCGCTTTCCAGCCAGCCGGCCAGCGGCTGTGGGCCGAACGCGCCCAGCACGGCAGCCAGCAGCAGCACATTGACCAGGACCAGCAGGATTAGGAGGCTTCGTTGGAGCATTGGGGGCGATGCAGGGGGTGGAGCGACGGGTGAAGAAGGCGATGCGGTGCAATGCGGTGTGAGGCGGTTCAGCCCGCTGTGCCGACCGGGCTTTGCGAGGCCATCACATGCAGGCCGAGCAGCACGAGATTATCGTGCATCTCGAACGGCATGGAGAGCGCGTTTGCCAGCACATGGCGGGCGCCGCCGGAGAGCAGGCAGCGCACCGGCCCACGCTCGCGTAGCGCGCGCCAGGTGCGCTCCACGGCACCGGCCTGGGCCGCCAGGCAGCCGGCGGCGATGGCGTCGCGGGTGTTGTCGGCCCAGGGCGTGGCCAGCCCGGCATCGCTCACGTCCAGGGACGGCAATTGCGCTGTGTTGCGCGCCAGCGCGCCCAGCATCAGGTCCAGGCCAGGCAGGATCAGGCCGCCTTCGAAACGGTCCTGCGCGCTCACCACGTCGAGCGTGGTGGCGGTACCCGCGGTAACGATCAGCAGAGCGCCTTCTGGGCGGTAGCAGCGCGCGCCGATGCTGCCGATCCAGCGGTCGACGCCGAGCTGCGTGGGCTCGCGGTAGCCGTTGACGAGGCCACCGAAGCGCGAGCCCGAGCGTACCCAGTTCACACCGATGCCAGGGCCGAACACGGTGTCGAGCGTGGCTTGCAGGCTGGCCGCGATGGCCGGGCCGGCCACGTTGCTGACCCACACCATCGGCTGCGCGCCGGCCGCGCGCAGCGACGCCCATTGCACCACCAGCGTGGCCAGTTCGCCGTGGGCCACCGCGCCGCCGTGCGGCCAGGGCGTGGGCAATGGCGTCTCGTGCAGCACGGCGCCGGACCAGGCCTCGTCGCACCAGGCCCATTTCAGGCGGGTGTTGCCGATATCGATCAGCAGTTGCGGAACTCGCGGCATACCGGCGCTGGTGCCGCTCATGCGCCCGCCCCGTTGTCCGCCGCTTTTTCCGCCAAGCGCAGCGACACTTCGCCGCTGGCAATGCGCTCCAGGCCCGAGGGCGTTTCCAGCAGCAAGTGGCCGTCGCCGTCAACGCCGCGCGCCAGGCCTTCGGCCTGCACGCGGCCGTCGTGCAGCAGGCGTACCGGCTGGTCGCGATAGGCGTCGCGCGCGGACCAGCGGGGCGCCATCGGCGCAAAGCCCTGTGCCAGGAAATCCTCGCGCATCACCGCGAGCCGGTTCAGCACCGCCGCCAGCAGCGCTGTGGGATCGCAGCCCGGCAGGAATTCGGTCACACCGGCCAGGCTGCGCCCGAGCGCGGCTTCCATCTGCGCATCGCGCACCAGGTTCAGGCCAATGCCGACCACGGCCCAGACTCGCTGTGGCCCTGCCGGCACCGACTCGATCAGGATGCCGGCCAGCTTGCGGCCGTCGATCTGCAGGTCGTTAGGCCATTTCAGGCCAACGGCGGCGCCAAGGCGCGCGTCGCAGTCACCCAGCGCCTCGGCCAGCGCCAGCCCCACCGCCAGGCTCAGCCCGCTCAACTGCGAGGGCGCTAGCGGCAAGGGCAGCGCCACCGAGAACGTCAGCCCGGCCTGGCCTTGCCAGGGACGCCCCTGGCGGCCCCGCCCGGCGGTCTGCCGGTAGGCCAGGCGCAGCGTGGCGGACTCGGTCCACGGCGCGCTGCGGCAGGCCAGCGTCAGGTCGGCGTTGGTGGAGCCGGTCTCGTCGACCATGCCGAGGGCCCAGCCGCGCGCGGGGCCGGCGAGCGCGGCGCGCAGGCGATCGGGGTCGATGCGCCAAGCTTGCGCGGGAGCGGCGGGCGCAGGGGTCGGGTCTGGCGTGGGCAAGGATTTGTCAGCGGACATGCGTTTCGACGATGGACAACACAATGGGCACAAGCAGCTACGCATTGTAGCCGTGCGAAACCACGGCCGAGGCGCTGCGCACGCCCGCTGACGCTGCGGGTGGCATAGAATCGGGACTTGCCCATCACTTCTCCCCCTCCTTTGGAAAGCCCTACCACGCCAGCCATAGAAGTGACGCGCGCGGACGGAGCGCAAACCGTGCAACTGCGCGGCGACTGGACAGCGCTTGCGCTGTCCGATTGCCACCGCGCCCGCGCGCTGCGCAGCGAGCTGCACTCGATCGCCGCGGACGCGCACTGGTCGCTGGCAAGCCTCGCCCGGCTCGATCACATTGGCGCACAGCTGATGTGGCAGGCCTGGGGCGGCAAGCTGCCCGAGAAGCTGGAAGCCAACGAGGCCCAGCGCCGCGTCTTTACCCGCATCGCCGGGCTGCGCCGCGAGAACTGGAAGAAACATATGGTGGACCGGTTCAACCCGGTGACCCTGTTCGGTGCCTCGATCCTGTCGATGTTCTCGCAGCTCGGCAATGGCGTGACCATGCTGGGCCAGCTGGCCTTCGACCTGCTGCGCCTGGCGCGCGCGCCGCAGCGCGGCCCCTGGCGCGAGATCTCCGCCAATATCTACAACGTCGGCTACAAGGCGCTCGGCATCACGGCGCTGGTTGGGTTTTTGATCGGCATCGTGTTGTCGTACCTGTCGGCCAACCAGTTGCGCACCTTTGGCGCGAGCATCTTTATCGTCAACATCCTCGGCATGGCGGTGATCCGCGAGCTGGGCCCGGTGCTGGCGGCCATCTTGATTGCCGGGCGCTCGGGCTCGGCCATCACCGCGCAGATCGGCGTGATGCGGGTCACCGAGGAGCTCGATGCGATGCGCGTGATGGGCATCTCGCACGGCTTCCGGCTGATCATGCCGCGCGTGATCGCGCTGGCCATCGCCATGCCGCTGCTGGTGGCGTGGACCGACGTGCTGGCGCTTACCGGCGGCATGCTGGCCGCGCACTTCCAGCTGGATATCAGCGCGGCCTTCTTCCTGCGCGCGCTGCCCGATGCGGTGCCGGTGGCCAACCTGTGGATGGGCCTGGGCAAGGGCGTGGTGTTCGGCATCCTGATCGCACTTACCGCCTGCCATTTCGGCTTGCGCATCGAGCCCAACACGCGCAGCCTGGGCGAAGGCACCACCGCCTCGGTGGTGACCTCGATCACCGTCGTGATCGTGGCCGATGCCATCTTCGCCATCCTGTTCAAGGACATCGGCTTATGACTACCACCACGACCGCCACCGCAACGCCGCCTTCGGGCACCGTGCAGCACGCCCCGCGCACCACCGTGATCGAGGTACGCGACCTGGTCAAGCGCTTTGGCGAGGCGGTTGTGCACGACCACCTCAACCTCGATGTGTACCGGGGCGAAGTGCTGTCCATCGTCGGTGGCTCGGGCAGCGGCAAGACCGTGCTGCTGCGCCAGATCGTGGGGCTTGAGCGGCCCACCTCCGGCACCATCCGTGTGTTCGGCGAGGACCTGACCAAGCTCGACGCGGCCCGGCTGCAAGCCCTGCGCAACCGCTGGGGCCTGCAGTTCCAGCGCGGCGCGCTGTTCTCCGCGCTGTCGGTGATCGACAACATCGCGCTGCCGCTGCGTGAACTTCGCACCCTGCCCGACGATCTCATCTGCGCGGCGTCGCTGCTCAAGCTGCAACTGGTGGGGCTATCGGCCCGGGACGCGGACAAGATGCCGTCCGACCTGTCCGGCGGCATGATCAAGCGCGTGGCGCTCGCACGTGCCCTGGCCCTGGAGCCGGAGCTGGTGTTCCTGGACGAGCCCACCGCCGGGCTGGACCCGATGGCCTCGGACGACTACGTGGCGCTGATCCGCGAACTGCGCCGCGAGCTGGGCCTGACCGTGGTGATGGTGACCCACGACCTCGACACCCTGGTGGCACTGTCCGACCGCGTCGCGGTGCTGGCGGACCACAAGGTACTCGCCGCGCTGCCGATCCGGGAACTGGTGCATGTTGACCACCCGTTCATCCACGAGTATTTCCTGGGCGAGCGCGGGCAGCGCGCCATGCAGGCGCTCCCGGCCTTGCCGGACGCGGCACGCGCGGCAACGCATGCGGCCACACCCGCAGGCCCGCAATCTGGAGAAGCATGATGGAAAACAAGTCACACGCCTTCCTGGCCGGCGTGTTCACGATCGGACTCGCCATCCTGGTGCTGTTCGCCATCTTCTGGTTCAGCAGCGACCACGCGGTGCGCGTGCCGTATGACCTGATCACCCGCTCCACCGTCAACGGGCTGGGGCCGCAGGCCGACGTCAAGTACCGCGGGCTGGACGTGGGCAAGGTGGTGTCGATCCGCTTCGATCCGACCGTGCCGGGCCAGATCATCGTGCGCATCAGCGTCAACCAGGACACCCCGATCACCCACACCACCTATGCCACGCTCGGCTTCCAGGGCGTGACCGGGATCGGCTACGTGCAGCTCGACGACACCACCGCGCAGGAAGGCGGCACGCCGTCGCCGCACCTGGCCACGTCCTCCAAGTCGGTGGCGCGCATCATCATGCGGGCCGGCTTCTTCGAAGAGCTGGAAAAGCGCGGCGACAGCTTGCTCACGCAACTGGAAACGATCATGGGTTCGCTCAACGACATGTTCCAGGCCGACAACCGGCGCGACCTGATGGGGGCGATCCGCTCGGTGCACAAGACCGCCGACGACTACTCGCAACTGGCCAGCTCGATCGCGCCGGCCGTGCGCCAGCTGCCGCAGGTGACCGAGAACCTCAACGCCACGCTGGCCTCCACGCGGCGCCTCACCCAGGAGCTGGCCAGCCCCGACGGTACCGTGATGCGCACCGTCGACCGCGTCGGGCGCGACCTGCAGGGTGCCGCCGATTCCGTGCAGTCGGCCGCTGGCGGTGTCTCGCAAGACACGCTGCCGCAGATCAACGGGCTCGCGCGCGATGCGCGCCAGACCATGCGCAGCATCGACCGCGCCGCCAGCCAGTTCAACGACAGCCCGCGCAGCGTGCTGTTTGGCGGCCCCGCCGCCGTGCCGGGCCCGGGCGAGCCCGGCTTCCAGGCCCCCTGACGCGGACCGCTAGCCCTCATGCCGCGCACCTACGCACTCGCCGCACGCACGCCACGCCTGGCCCGCCAGGCTGGCGCTGCGAATCCTTCGAGCAAACCAAGGCACATCATGATGCGCAATGCCCAAACCCGGCCGGACGGACGCGACACACCCGGCACCTTCGCCCTGCCGCGCCGGCTGGCCGCCGGCGTCGCGCTGGCCTGCCTGCTGCTGGGCGGTTGTGCCCTGACGCCTTCCACGCCCACCATCACCTACGATCTGGGCCCGCCGGCGGGAGCCGCACCTGACGCCGCGCACCTGCCCAAGATGCGCGTGGCGCAGACCGATGGCCCTACCTGGCTGGACGGCAACTCGCTGTACTACCGGCTGCACTACGCCCAGGCGGAGCGCCTGCAGCCCTATGCCACGCAGCGCTGGGTGATGTCGCCGGTGCGCCTGTTCGACGACCGCCTGCGCGAAGCCGTGGCCTCGCGCGGCGCACTGACCTGGTTCGGCGACACTGCCGCGCCGGCGCTCAAGATCGACGTGCTGGAGTTCGAGCAGGTGTTCGACAGCGCCAACGCCAGCCGCGGCGTGATCCGCGTGCGTGCCACGGTATTTCGCAGCGGGCTGATTGGGCAGAAGACCTTCGTGGTGGCGCAGCCCGCCGCCACGGCCGATGGCGCCGGCGGCGTCAAGGCGCTTGCCACCGGCAGCGATGCCGCCATTGCGGCGATCCTGGACTGGGTGGCAACGCTGCCGCTGCAATAAGCGGGCCGCGCATGGCATCGGCTCCCGCGCCGCTCGTTCCCCCGCCACCGCCACCGCGCCACTCGCCGTTGGCGCGGGTGGGGCTGCTGTGCTTCGCCCTGCTGGTGGTCTATGGCAGCCTGTACCCGTTCACGGGCTGGACCGACAACGGCATCTCCGCGCTGGCCTTCCTCACCGCGCCCAAGCCCCGCTACCTGACCGGATTCGATCTCATCACCAACGTGCTGGGCTACTGCCCGCTTGGCGCGCTGGTGGTGCTATCCCTGCACCCGCGCATCTCCGGCGTGCGCGCCGTGCTGCTGGCGCTGGTGGCGGGCACGCTGCTGTCGGGCACCATGGAAGCGCTACAGACCTGGCTGCCCAACCGCGTCTCGTCCAATATCGACCTGATGACCAATGCGCTGGGCGCCCTGCTGGGCGGGGCCGCGGTGGCGCCCTTCTCGGCCGCGCTGATCGACCGCGGCTCGCTGCGCCAGTTGCGCATGGCGTGGTTCGAGCCGCACGCCAGCTTTGCCATCATCCTGATCCTGCTGTGGCCGTTCGCGCAGATCTTCCCGCAGGATCACCTGTTTGGCATGGGCGCGATCGTGCGCGAATGGCTGACCGATCCCGACTCATGGCCCGTGCAGTGGCTGCAAGGCGTATTCCCGGGGCTGCCCGACCTGATCGAGAACATCAGCCTGCTGCGGCCGGATGACGTGCAAGGCCAGCAGTTGCTGGAGTCACTCGTCACCGGATGCGGCTGGGTGGGCACCGGGCTGTTTGCCTCGATCGCCATGCGCAGGCAGGCGCCGATGCTGCGCATCCTGGCGGCCTTGCTGGCCAGCGCGCTGCTGCTCAAGGCGGTGGTGGCCGAGATGCAGTTCCCGGACGACAACGCCTTCAACTGGCTGTCCGAGGGCGGCCGCTTTGCCCTGTTGACGGGGTCGCTGGTGCTGGTTTTGCTGCTGCGGCTGCCGCGCTGGCTGCGCGGCGCGCTGGCACTCGCCACGCTGATGTTGCTGGTGATGTTGTCCAACCTGCTGCCCGCCAATCCGTATTCCTGGATCTCCGAGCAGGGCTGGCGGCTGGGCCGATTCATCCACTTCAACAGCCTGTCGCAATGGCTGGGGTGGATGTGGCCGTTCGTGGCGCTGTGCTACCTGATCTGGCGCTTCGAGCAATTCCAGCTGGATCGCCGCAGCCTGCGGCGTGCGCGCCGCAAGGCGAAGCGGCTGGCGGCGCGCGCAAGCGATGGGCGCGGCGATGGCAACAATCGGGAAGATGCCACGCCGCCGGGCGCCTGAGCGCCGCCTCAGTGCGTCTGGCCGCCCTGCTCGCGGATATCGTTGGTGGTGGCAAGCGCCGTGGTCACCGCGCAGCGGATGCCTTCGATCATCAACGCCAGCGACAGGCTGGGCTGCCCGGGATGGCGCGCCGCCTGCTCAGGCAAATAGGGAATATGGATGAAGCCGCCACGGATCCCGGCAGGCACGCCTTGCGTGGCAAGCAGGTGCATCAAGCCGTAGAACACGTGATTGCAGACAAAGGTGCCTGCGGTCTGCGACACCGATGCGGGCACGCCTGCGGCGCGCATGTCGCGCACGATGGCCTTGATCGGCAGGCTGGAGAAATACGCCGCCGGGCCTTCCTCGGCGATGCGGGTGTCGACGGGTTGCGCGCCGGCGTTGTCGGCGATGCGCGCATCGTCGACATTGATCGCCACCCGCTCCACCGACATCTCGGGGCGCCCGCCCGCCTGCCCCACCGCGATCACCAGCACGGGATTGATCGCGTCGACCAGGTCAGCCAGCGCATCGTTGGCCGCGCCGAACACGCAGGGCAACTGGCGCGCGACGATGATCGCGGCATCCAGGTCGTCGGGCCCGTTGCCGATGCGCACGCCGTCAAGCGCGCGCACCGCTTCCCAGGAAGGATTGATGGGCTCGCTCTCGAACGGCTCGAAGCCGGTCAGCAGCACGGTACGCATGGCAGGGACTCCCGGCAAGAAGCCCGGTTGCCCGGGCTCCTTGCCAATCATTCGCGGCGGGGCCGCGTTCTTACATCAGGAAATACAGCAGCGCGATATTGGCCACCAGGATCATCAGCGCGGTTGGCACCTGCGCCCGGATCACGGCGTTCTTGTCATCGAGCTCCAGCAGCGCGGCCGGGACGATGTTGAAGTTGGCCGCCATCGGCGTCATCAGCGTGCCGCAGTAGCCGGAGAACATGCCGATCGCCGCCATCACCGCCGGGTTGCCGTGGAACATGTTCACCAGGATGGGCACGCCGATGCCGCCGGTCATCACCGGGAAGGCGGCAAAACCATTGCCCATGATCACGGTAAAGAGCGCCATGCCCACGCAGTACACCACCACGGCCACGAGCTTGTAGTCCATGTTGATATAGGCCGTGGTCAGGTGCGCCACCGCCTTGCCCACGCCGGCATCGGCGAACACCAGGCCCAGCATGGCCAGCATCTGCGGCAGCACCAGCGCCCAGCCCAGCGACTCGGTCAGCCGGCGCGATTCGCGCACGCCCTGCACCACCGTGTCGCGGGTGAGCCAGCACGCCACGCCCAGCGCCACCAGGCAACCGATGCCGAGCGAGACGAAGGTGACGTTCTTGGGATCGAGCAGCGCCAGGCCGGCGACCTTTACGTCCTTGAACAGCAGCGTGCCGATCACGGTCACCACGGGAATCAGCAGCGCCGGGATGAACAGCTTGTTGCCCAGGCGCTTGGCCGAGGCGCGGCGCTCGGCCTCCGGCAGCGTGCCGTGCTTGCCGTGGCCCACGCCGCCAAATCCCGCGATCAGCGCCATCACCACGGCGCCGATGCCGACGATGGCCGGCGGCAGCTTGTCGCCGATCAGGAAGACCAGCGCATACAGCGCCCAGAACAAACCCGTGCTGAGCCGGCGCGGATGGTCACGGTCGGCGAAGGTCATCAACGCCGTGATGGCCAGCACCAGTCCGGCGAGCCAGTAGAGATAGTCGATGGAAATGATCATGGCTTACTCCCCGCTCTTGGCTGCCGAGGCAGCACCGGCCGTTGCAGCGGACTTGCCGCCCACTTCGCGCTCCAGCCACATGTCCAGGCGCTTGAGGCGCACGGCGTGGATCAGGAAGGCGCAAATCGCGGTGGGGATGCCCCACACGGCGATATGCAGCGGCTCCACGTCGATGTTGGACGACAGCAGGAAGGTGTGCATCAGCGCGATGGCGCCGAAGGCCACGAAGATGTCTTCGCCGAAGAACAGGCCGACGTTATCGGTGGCCGCGCAGAAGGCCAGCACGCGCTGGCGGATCGGCTCGGGCAGCTTGCCGAAGCGGGTCTCGGCCGCGCCTTCGGCCATCGGGGCCAGCAGCGGGCGCACCATCTGCGGATGGCCGCCGAGGCTGGTCAGGCCCACCGCGGCGGTAAGCTCGCGCACGCCGAGGTAGACGATCAGCAGGCGTCCCACGGTGGCCGACGCGATGCGCGAGATCCACGCCTGCGCGTGCTCGCGCAGCCCGTGGCGCTCGAGCAGGCCGATCACCGCCAGCGGCAGCAGGATGATGAGTGGCAGGTTGCGCGTCTTGACGAAGGCGGTGCCGATCGCCGTGAAGATCTGCATGACCGGCATGGTTGCCGCCAGCCCGGTGGCGATGGCGGCAAGCGCCACCACCATCATGGGATTGAAGCGCAGCACGAAGCCAAGGATGATGATGCCGACCCCAACTAGGGGCCAGAGGTTGACTGCCTGTTCCATGAGAGACACCAATAGAGTGTGATGGAGGCGAGTGCCTTCGCGTCGCGTCATGCTGCTCGACACCCGCGGGGCACAGTGAAAGCCGGAAGCCTGGGGGCGCGTCCGTTAGGTGTGGCGTGCCCCTCAGACTCCGGCGCGGATTGCGATGCCTTCGGCGCCGAGCCGCTCGCGGATGCGGCGCGCAAAGGCAAGCGCGTGTGCGCCGTCGCCGTGCAGACACACGGTTTCGGCGCGGATCGGTACATAGGTGCCGTCGATGGCGCGCACGCGCTGCTCGCGCACCATGTCCAGCGTCTGGCCCAGTGCCACGTTCTCGTCTTCGTGCAGCGCGCCGGGCGTGCCGCGCTTGACCAGCGAGCCGTCGGGGTTGTAGCCGCGGTCGGCGAAGACTTCTTCCTTCACCTTCAGGCCGGCTTCGCGCGCCACCTTCACCATGACGCTGCCGGCCAGGCCGAAGAAGACCAGGTCGGAGTCGAAGTCGCGCACCGCGCGCACGATGGCGTCGGCCAGCTTGGGATCCTTGGCAGCCTGGTTGTAGAGCGCGCCGTGCGCCTTCACGTGGGCCAGCTGGCCGCCTTGGGCGCGCACCAGCGCGGCCAGGGCGCCGATCTGGTAGAGCGTGTTCGCGTACACCACCTCGGGATCGAGCTGCATCTCGGTGCGGCCAAAGTTCTCGCGGTCGGGATAGCTCGGATGCGCGCCGATGGCGACGCCCTGCTCCAGGGCCCACTTCACGGTCTGCAGCATGGTGGCGGCGTCGCCGGCATGCCAGCCGCAGGCCACGTTGGCCGAGCTGATCAGCCCCAGCAATTCGCGGTCGTTGCCGCAGCCTTCGCCGAGGTCGGCGTTCAGGTCGATATGCATTGCGTTGCTCCTCACCGGTCTTGCGGCTTGTGTTGAGGTTTTGGGGTTGCTGTCGTTCTGTCGTTCTGGCGTTCTGTGGTTCTGTCGTTGCGCGCTTGGCGGCTCAGGCCACGGCAGCGCGGGTACGCGTGCGCCGCCGCGAGGCGATCGCCATGCCGTCGCCCTGCCACTGCAGCGCCTGGTCCAGTTGCTGCAGGTACCGGTCCAGCTCGGCTTGCGCGGCGGCGGCCTCATCCAGCGTGACGCGCACGAAGCGCACCGGCGCACCAAGCGGCACCTGCGCCAGCCGCCACAGGTCGGCGCCGATCACCACGCCGATCTTCGGATAGCCGCCGGTGGTCTGCGCGTCGGCCATCAGCACGATGGGCTGGCCGGCCGGCGGCACCTGGACCACGCCCGGCAGCACGCCATGCGAGAGCAGGTCGGCCGCGCGCTCGGGCTGGCGCGCCAGGGCCGGGCCTTGCAGGCGCAAGCCCATGCGGTTGCTGTTGGGGGTGACGATCCAGTCGGACTGCCACAGCGCTTCGCGCGCGGCGGCGTCGAAATCCTCGTACTCGATGCCGGGCAGCATGCGGATCGGCATCGCGTCGCCGAGCTTTTTCACCGGCAGCGCCCAGGATGGCGCCTGCACGCCCAGCCAGTCGCTGTCCTCGGCCACGCCGGGCCGGCCCGCGTCGAGGCGGTCGCCTTCATGCAGCGCGCGGCCACCCAGGCCGCCAAAGCCTGCCTTGAGGTCGGTGCTGCGCGAGCCCATCACCGGCGCCACGGCGATGCCGCCCGCCACGCACAGATAGGTACGGGTGCCGCCCTGCGCCGCCGACAGCGTCAGCGTTTCGCCACGGCGCACGTCGAAGGCATGCCACGACCAGACCGGCACGCCGTCCAGGTTGGCCCGGCATTCGGCGCCGGTCAGCGCCACGCGCATGTCGGCATGGAAGCGCACGGCGGCGCGGCCCAGCGTGAATTCGATGGCGGCGTCGCCCGCCGGATTGCCCAACAGGCGGTTGCCGATGGTGAGCGCGACGGTATCGAGCGCGCCCGCGGTGCCCACGCCAAAGCGGCGAAAGCCGGGACGGCCAAGGTCCTGGACCGAGGCCAGCGCGCCGGGTCGGGTGATTTCGATCATGGCAGCAGCGCCTCGACGACAAAGCGCACGGTATCCCCGGGCGCAAACAGGGATGGCGGATCGCGGTCTGCCAGGAAGAGTTGGCTGGTGGTGTGCCCGATCAATTGCCAGCCGCCGGGGGCGGCTGCCGGGTAGATGCCGGTCTGCTCGCCGCCGATGCCGACCGCGCCCGCGGGCACGGACAGGCGCGGCTCGCGCCGGCGCGGCGTGGCCAGCGCCGGGTCCAGGCCGCCCATATAGGCAAAGCCGGGCTGGAAGCCGAGGAAGTAGACGACGTACTCGCCCGCGCTGTGGCGGCGGACCACTTCCTGCGCCGTGAGGCCCGTATGCGCCGCGACTTCGGCCAGGTCGGGGCCATGCTCGCCGCCGTAGCACACCGGGATCTCGACCAGCTTGCCGGTGGCGGCACGCGCTTCGCCCGAAGCCCAGGCGAGCTTCAGGTTGCGTTCCAGCGCTTCGGGATCGGCTTCGCGGTCGAACACCACGGTGAGATTGTTCATGCCCGGCACCGCATCGACCACGCCGCGCCACTCGGCCGCGCGCTGGGCCATGGCCCAGATACGTCGCTGTACATCTAGCGAGGCCGGCGGGGGCACGCTGCACAGCAGTGCTTGCTCGGCCAGGCGGTGAACGGAACATCGGGTCATGGGCGGCACCAGCGGGGGGACCTGTCTTGCAGTGTAGGCGGGCGCGCTGTACTAGTCAGGCGCGGTGCCGGCTGCGACGGGTCCGGAAGTGAGATCGCTATTTCATCGACGATTTATCGATAAATTCATAATAACCAAACAAGAAGATGCTGTGGCTAGGTGTTGACCCTAGGCACGCGGTGCTACGTCTTCATGCGGGATAGCGCCGGCGCACCGCCTCGGTGCGGGTACCGGACGCGGCGATTGCATCCAGTGCAGGAGCGCTCGGGGCGGCGCTTGCGCCGCATCGGCTCTGCTCGATATGGGTGCGCGCGCCCCTGCCGGGTTGGGCATGGCAAGGGCGAAAAAATCTTCGGGAAATGCGCTCATCCGTGGCGTGCATGCAACGGCAGGACAAAAAAAGACCGGCCGGGAATACCGGCCGGTCTTTTCGACGGACTGATGCGCGCCGCAGCGCGCAAGGCTGGGCCTCAGGCGAACCCGGCCTTATGCGCCTGCTCGTCCGCGTGGTAGGAGCTGCGCACCATGGCGCCCACGGCGGCATGGGTGAAGCCCATCTTGTAGGCCTCGGCCTCGAACATCTTGAAGGTGTCCGGATGCACGTAGCGCATCACCGGCAGGTGGTGGCCCGACGGCGCCAGGTACTGGCCAATGGTCAGCATGTCGATGTCGTGGGCGCGCATGTCGCGCATGACTTCGAGGATTTCCTCGTCGGTCTCGCCCAGGCCCACCATCAGGCCGGACTTGGTGGCCACGGCCGGGTTGCGGCGCTTGAACTCTTGCAGCAGCTTGAGCGAGTGCGCGTAGTCGGCGCCCGGGCGAGCCTGCTTGTACAGGCGGGGCACGGTTTCCATGTTGTGGTTCATCACGTCAGGCGGGCCGGCCTGCAGGATGTCCAGCGCCTTGTCCAGGCGGCCGCGGAAGTCCGGCACCAGCACTTCGATGCGGGTGGCCGGCGACAGCTCGCGGGTCAGCGTGATGCAATCGACAAAGTGCTGGGCGCCGCCGTCGCGCAGGTCGTCGCGGTCGACGCTGGTGATCACCACGTAGTTCAGCTTGAGCTGGGCGATGGTGCGGGCCAGGTTGCCCGGCTCGTTGACATCCAGCGGATCGGGACGGCCGTGGCCCACGTCGCAGAACGGGCAGCGGCGGGTGCACTTGTCGCCCATGATCATGAACGTGGCGGTGCCCTTGCCGAAGCACTCGCCGATGTTCGGGCAGCTGGCTTCCTCACATACCGTCACCAGGTTGTTGGCGCGCAGGATGTCCTTGATCTCATAGAAGCGCGAGCTGCCGGTGGCCGCCTTGACGCGGATCCACTCGGGCTTCTTGAGCTTCTCGGCCGGCACGATCTTGATGGGGATGCGCGCGGTCTTGTCCGCCGACTTCTGCTTGCGGGTCGGGTCGTACTGCTCCGCCTGGGGTTGCGGGGCTTCGCTGGAAGTGGCGATCAGGGCGTCGCTCATAGTGTTCTCCGCACGCGCGGTGCGTGCATATTCGGCTGGATGACTAAGTGGCCAGGGCCGCGGCGGTATTCCGTTGGGCCGCCAGGGCGCGCTCTTGCGCCTCTGCCAGCACTTCACACAGCGCCGCCGCAAGGCGCCGCGCGATATCGGCTTGTTGTGCCGCGGTCACGGGCAAGCGGGACGCACCCGCCGCATCGGCCACCGCGAAGGTGGCCCCCGCCGTTGCCATGTCGACCGTTTCCAGGCCGGCATAGCCGCAGGGGTTGATGCGCAGGAAGGGCGCGAGGTCCATCTGCACGTTGAGGCTGACGCCGTGATAGCTGCAGCCATTGCGGATCTTGAGTCCGAGCGCGGCGATCTTGGCGCCCTGGTGCTGGCCTTCGGAAAGGTAGATACCAGGCGCGCCGGGCTTGCGTTCGGCTGCGAGATTATACGCCGCGAGCGTATCCAGCACGGCCTGCTCGATCGCATGGACGAGCTCGCGCACCATCAGGTGGCGGCGGCGCAGGTCGAGCAACAGATAGGCCACGACCTGGCCGGGACCGTGATAAGTGACCTGACCGCCACGATCGATCCGCACAACGGGGATCGCATCGTCAGGGGCCAGCACATGCGCGGGATCTCCCGCCTGGCCGAGGGTATAGACCGGGGGATGCTCGACCAGCCAGATCTGGTCGGGGGTGTCGGGGGTGCGTGCGGCGGTAAAGGCGCGCATCGCGTCGAAACAGGGTTCGTACTCTTGCCGGCCCTGCTCGATGACTTGTATCGATTGCATCCCGGCAGTTTAGCGAAAAGGGGCGGATCTCACAGGAGGCCGCCCCTTTTCTCGCGTGTCTTTCGGTGTGTCTTTATGACGTTGGCGCTGCATCCCCGCTTGCCGGCCTGGAATGGACCAGCCGCAGATGGCCGCGCGCGCGGCCAGCCGCATCGGTATCCGCTGGCTCAGGAGGCCGTGACCTGGTCCTGGTTAGGCGTCCACTCGGTGCCTCGAACCAAACGCCGCGCCATGCGCGCCACCAGGTGCGACACGTTGGTTGCCGGCCGGCGCGCTTCGGCGATCAGGGCCAGGCGTACCGGCTCTGCCGCGCGCGGGTCCACGCTCAGCGTGATTTCGTCGCCGCTGTTGAGCAGCAGGCTGCCGCCGCAACGCAGCCAGTAATCTTCCGAATCGCCTTCGCGGGTGACCCAGACGTCGGTCCCCGTGGCCTCTTCCACGCGCAGGCGCTGGGCGGCGTGGATGGAGAGGGAGGTAACTTCGCCCGGGCTCAGGGTGAACAGGGTCGTTGTGAGCAATGTTTTCATGTTGGGCATCCTTCGCTGACATCGTCGGCTGCCTCGCCCGCTTGCCCGGAATGGGCGGCCGCCGATCAGCTCAGCCCTGACGGGCATATGCTTGGTCTTGCCTGGTACTGGATCGGCACCGGTGCGGGTAGCGCCCCGATGCATTGCATTCTAGTGATTGCCGGTCCTCTTCCAAAACGATATATTTTCCTTGTTCTTGTTAGGTAAGCTCACATAAGACGAGGTAGATGATGGCGCTGAAGGGAGCATGGGAGAGAGATTTGCCACGTGGCTGGCACCGCGAGCTGCCGCGCCTGCCGGGGCTGACCGCGCTGCGCGCGTTCGAGGCCGCTGCCCGCCACGAGAGCTTTTCGCGCGCGGCCACCGAGCTGTTCGTCACCCATGGCGCGGTCAGCCACCAGATCCGCGCGCTGGAGGAGGAGCTGGGCCAGGCCCTGTTCGAGCGCAACGGCAAGCGTGTGACCCTGACCCCCGGTGGCCGGGCCTACGCCGGGCGCGTGCGCGAAGCCCTGCTGGAGATCGCCGATGCCACCCGGGCGCTGCAGGCCGGCAACCGCGACAAGCGCCTCACCATCAGCACCATGCCGTCGTTCGCCGCGCGCTGGCTCACGCCGCGCATCGGCAGCTTTATCGAGCAGCACCCCGAGCTTGACGTGGAGCTGCTGTCGTCCAACACGCTGGTGGATTTCGGGCGCGAGGAAGTCGACATCGCGTTGCGCATGGGCAGCGGCGACTATCCCGGCCTGTATGTGGAAAAGCTGCTGGACGACGTGTTCTTCCCGGTCTGCAGCCCGGCCTTCAACGGCGGCAAGCTGCCGGCGCGGCCGCAGGACATGAAGGGCATGTCGCTGCTGCGCGGCGAGGGCGATCCATGGAAGCCGTGGTTCGAAGCCGCCGGCCTGGACTGGCCGGAGCCGCGCAAGGGCCTGCTGCTGGAGGACTCCTCGCTGCTGCTGCAGGCAGCCGCCGCAGGCCAGGGCATTGCGCTGATCCGCTCGTCGCTGGCCTATAACGACCTGCTGTCGGGGCGCGTGGTGCGGCTCTTCGATGTGAGCATTACCTGCCCGTGGCTGCTCTACTTCGTCTGCTCGGCAGGCATGCTGGAAGCACCCAAGGTAAAGGCCTTCCGCGCCTGGCTGCTGCCGGAGATGGAAGCCTTCCGGGGCATCCTGGCGCAGTGGGAGGGCTAGCCGTCCTTCCCGGATTCGGCATCTTCGGCATCCTTGCCCCCATCTACGGCCTTCGGCGCGGCTACCGGGGCAACCGCCGGCGCCGGCCCTGAGTGCGCCCTGCCCGCGCGCGGGTGCGCCTTGTCGTAGACCTTGGCCAGGTGCTGGAAATCCAGCGCGGTATAGATCTGGGTGGTGGCCACGCTGGCGTGCCCGAGCATCTCCTGCACCGCGCGCAGGTCGCCCGAGGATTGCAATACGTGGGTGGCAAAGGAGTGCCGCAGCATGTGCGGATGCACGTCGGTCGGCACGCCGGCCCGGATCGCCTGCTGCTTGATGCGCAACTGCACGGTGCGCGCCGGCAAGCGCCGCCCGCGCACGCTCAGGAACAGCGCATGCGCGTCATCCGGCAGCGCGCCGGGGCGCAGCAGCTCCGGACGCACCGCCAGCCACGCGCGCAGCGCTTCCATGGCCTTGCTGCCGACAGGCACGGTACGCCGTCGCGAGCCCTTGCCGATCACCGTGACCTCGGCGCCGTCCATGTCGATCCAGCCAGCGGAGCGGTATTCCCCGTCCTCGGCATAGCGCGCGTCCAGCTGCACCAGCTCCGACACGCGCAGCCCGCTGGAATAGAACAACTCGTAGACAGCCTGGTCGCGCCGGCCCTCGGCGCCGTCGCCCGCGTTGTGCGAGACCAGCGCCACCGCGTGCTCCACCGACAAGGCCTTGGGCAGCCGGTGCCCGGATTTTGGCGCGCGCACGCCGTCCACCGGGTTGGCCTCGACGCCCAGGCCATGGCGCGCGGCCCACAGGAAGAAGCCGCGCCACGCCGACAGCGTGCGGGCAATGCTGGTGCCGGCCAGGCCGCCGCCGTGCATGCGCGCGGCAAAGGCGCGGATATGGTGGGTCTGCAGCGACAACAGCGCAACGCCCGGCGCATGGCGCGCGGCGTGCGCTTGCAGCACAGACAGGTCGCGGGCGTAGTTGGTCAGCGTGTGGACAGCCAGCTTGCGGCTGCTGGCGAGCCACTCCAGATAGCGCACAACGACCGGGTCGGGCGGCGGCTTGTCGAGCGGCGCCTCGGCGGCTTGCTTGCGCGCGGCCGGCTTCTTCGCCGAAGGCGAAGCGGCCTTGCGCGCGCGGCTCGGCGCCATCAGTCGCGCAGGCGATTCAGCGCGGCACCGGCCACTTCACCGATCTGCGCCAGGTAGGCCGTGCCCATGCCCTCGTGGAAGCGCCGCGGCTCGGGCGAGCCCAGCACCAGCAGGCCAAAGGCCGCACCGAGCGTGCCGGCGTCGCGCGTGGGCACGCGCAGCGTCACCATGGCCAGCGAGGCGATGTCGTCGCGCTCCAGCCAGGCCGCGGCCTCGAAGCCACTGTTGGCGCCGCAATACGGCGCGCGCAGGCCCTCGGCAAACAGACGGACATCTTCGCTCGCGCCCTGCGCCACTTCCATGTGCGCGTAGCTCTGCGCCACGTTCCACAGCTTGAGGGCCACGCCAGGCACGTCGAACACTTGCTGCAAGCCGTCCTGCACCGCATACGGCAGCGCGTGCGAGTCCACCTCGGCCAGCAAGCGCAACTGCCAGGCGTGCATGCGCTGCTGGGTGCGGTCGTTGTCATGGCCGTGGCGAACCAGGTCCGCCAGCTTCAGCTCCAGGCCTTTGTTTTTCTCGCGCAGGATTTCCATCTGGCGCTCCTGCAGCGACACCGCGCGGTGGCTGTGCGGGCTGGTGAGTTGCACCGCGGCCAGCAGCTCGGCGTTGTCTTCGAAGAACTGGGGATTGGTCTGCAGGTAGGAGGCAACTTCTTGGGCGTTCATTGGCTTCAACCGGATTGTTTGGGGGGCAGTGTAGCAAATGGTTAGGGGGAAATTCTGGGGGAGTGGTCGGCGTTGGTTTTTGGGCGCAAGGGCCATACGACATTGCCCTGCTGGGTTGGTCGCTGTTTCTTTGAGCGGTGTTGGCTCTTGCACCCAACAGCCATACGACATCCCCCTGCGGGGGCTGCCGGTCACTCTTCTTTGCGTCGGCAAAGAAGACTAACGAGAAGAAAGCCGACCCTGCCGGGGGCCGAGCAATCAGGCTTATGTGGGGCGGTGGTAGCGTCGTACGGCCCGGAGTGTTGGCTGGCCTTTGCCATACCGGCTTGGAGGGCATCGTAAATGCATGATCCGATGGTCACGTGGTGGTACCCCTGATCGCTTTGCGCGGTGAGCATTCGACCATCTGCCGTTACCGGCGCGCGCCATCACGACACATCACCCGTCAATGGTTTCGTGGTGGGGCGGGCGCGGTGGTCAAGGCCTTGGGCATATCAACCCGGTGCCACCGCGCCCACGACGGAACCGGTGCGCCTGCAACTTCGTGGCCGGCCACGCCGCGAGCGACAGACGGCTTGAAGCAAGTGGTGTCTACTACCGGGGGCCTCACCACGTATCCCGGAGGCTGGCAGATTCGTGGCCGGTCAAACCGGTACCGGCAGAAGCGAGCAGAACCGCTGGCCCTACGACGAAACCAGCACCCTTAGCACCCGCGATTGTTCGGCTCCCGGCAGGGTCGGCTTTCTTCTCGTTAGTCTTCTTTGCCGACGCAAAGAAGAGTGACCGGCAGCCCCCGCAGGGGGATGTCGTACGGCTTTTGGGTACAAAAACCAACGCCGACGAAATAAACAGCGAAAGCCCCCCAAAAGCCCCTACACCCCCTACACGCTACGCCCCCAACTTCCTCTTCAACAACTCATTCACCTGAGCAGGATTCCCCTTACCCTTGGTGGCCTTCATCGCCTGCCCCACCAGCGCATTGAACGCCTTCTCCTTGCCAGCACGGAACTCTTCCACCGACTTCGCATTGGCAGCCAGCACGTCGTCGATGATCTTCTCCAGCTCGCCCGAGTCGGACATCTGCTTGAGGCCCTTGGCCGCGATGATGGCGTCGGCGTCGGCACCTTCCTCGCCCGCCCACATGGCCGGGAAGACATCCTTCTTGGCCGTGTTGTTGGACACCGTGCCGTCGGCAATGCGCACCAGCAGCTTGGCCAGCTGTGCCGGCTTGACCGGGGCGGCTTCCAGCGCGATGCCTTCGCGGTTGAGCAGCGACGACACGTCGCCCATCAGCCAGTTGGCAGCTGGCTTGGCATTGGCCGCGCCGGCTTCGGCGACCACCGCTTCGAAATAGTTCGCGAGCGACTTGGAGGCGGTCAGCACGCTGGCGTCATAGGCGGACAAGCCGTATTGCGACACCAGGCGCGCTTGCATGGCCACCGGCAGCTCCGGCAGCTCGGACTTCACGCGCTCGATCCAGGCGGCGTCGATCTCCAGCGGCAGCAGGTCGGGGTCGGGGAAGTAGCGGTAATCGTGCGCGTCTTCCTTGGTGCGCATGGCGCGCGTCTCGCCGGTGTCCGGGTCGAACAGCACGGTGGCCTGCTGGATTTCGCGGCCGTCCTCGATCTCGGCGATCTGCCACTGGACTTCGTAGTCGATGGCCTGCTGCAGGAAGCGGAACGAGTTCAGGTTCTTGATCTCGCGGCGCGTGCCCAGCTTGGGGCTGCCGTAGGGGCGCACCGACACGTTGGCGTCGCAGCGGAAGCTGCCTTCCTGCATGTTGCCGTCGCAGATGCCCAGCCACATCACCAGCGCGTGCAGGGCTTTGGCGTAGGCCACGGCCTCGGCCGAGCTGCGCATGTCGGGCTCGGTGACGATCTCCAGCAGCGGCGTGCCGGCGCGGTTCAGGTCGATGCCGGTCATGCCGGCGAAATCTTCATGCAGCGACTTGCCGGCGTCTTCCTCGAGGTGGGCGCGCGTGAGCTGCACGGTCTTTTCGTAGGTTTCGCCCTTCTTGCCTTCGACCTGGATGCTGATGCTGCCGCCCTGCACCACCGGCAGCTCGTACTGGCTGATCTGGTAGCCCTTGGGCAGGTCGGGGTAGAAGTAATTCTTGCGCGCGAAGATGCTGCGCGGCGCGATGGTGGCGCCGATCGCCAGGCCGAACTGGATGGCGCGCTCGACCGCGCCGCGGTTAAGCACCGGCAACACGCCGGGCAGCGCCAGGTCAACCGGCGAGGCTTGCGTGTTAGGCGCCGCGCCGAAGGCGGTGGAGGCACCGGAAAAAATCTTGGAGGCCGTCGACAACTGCGTGTGCGTCTCGAGGCCGATCACCACTTCCCATTGCATGGCGGTATTCCTGTTCGTGTGCTGTATGTGTTGCTACTTGTTTGCTACGTGTGCCTACGTGTCACTATGTACTGCTACGTGTTCTGTCACGGATTCGGGCTGGCCAGCCATGAATCCAGTTGCGCCAGCGCCGCATCGCGCGAGATCGGGTCGCCGCCCACGGTCACGCCCTGGCCTTGACGCGAACCGTTGGGCACATCGCGCCGCACCCGCAGCGGCTCGGTGCCGTCAAAGCCGTGATACGCGCCGGGGTAGATCTCCAGGCGAAAACGCGCATCCGGCTGGCGCGCCGCGACCGCCTCGCGCAGCATGGCGCAGCGGGTGGCGGGGGTCCAGTCGTCGGCGCCGCCGGTCAGCAGCAGCAGGGGCGTGCGCAGACGGTACTCATGCCGCTGCACTGCGCTCTTGCAGCCCGGGTAAAAAGCCACGGCGCGCTCGATCGCCGGTGCGCCCGCCGGCCAGTCGCGGCTGGCGTCGATGGTACTAAGCACCGCCTGCGCACCGTTGGACCAGCCCAGCAGCACGATATGCGCAGTGTCCACGCCGGGCTGTCGCGCGAGCCACTGCAATGCGGCCAGCACATCGCCGCGCCGGGTGGCGTCGTCGATGACGCGGCTGTCCAGGCGTTCGGTGCAGATGCCGTCCGGCTTGCCGCGCGGGCCAAAACTGTCGGGCAGCAGCACCGCGTAGCCGCGCGCGGTCAGCCACTGCACGTACTCGCGGTAACGGCTCTGGAGCGCCGCCGCATCCGCGCCGCCACTGCGGTGCAGGCCGCCGCAGCCGTGCAGCGCAATCACCACACGTACTGCCGGCACCGGGGCCGCGGCGCCGTGCTGCGGCACGAACCAGTAGCCGCTGAGCGGCTGGCCGCCGTCGGCGCCCGGGAAACGCACCGCCTGCGCCGCCGGCATGGCGCGCTCGCCGGCCGCGGCAACCACGGCCCGCGCCAGCACGGCATGGCTTGCCAGCAGCAAGGCGCACGCGCCCAGGCTGAAGGCCTTCAGGCGAGCGGCGATGCAACCGTGGGCGGTTCGTGACATGGCGTTGAGCGGGTTCACCGGGCCTGCGCGCAGCCGCCACCGCTAGGCTCGAACATCACCGGCCAGGCTTCTTCGTAGATGCCCGGCGAGCAACGTGCCTCGCAATTGGCGTGCGCGAGCGTGACCCGGCGCGGATCCTGCCAGATCATCAGCTTGCAGGCGCTGCCGTCATTGGCGCGCAGCTCGATATGCGGCTTCTTCTGGGTCTGGCGGAATTCGGCCAGGTTGAAACTGCACGAGCCGCGCTTGCCCACCCACAGCTTCCATGACAACTGCTGCACGGTGTTGTCCGCCACGCGCACCTGCGCATCCTCGCGAAAGCCGTCTTCCTCGGTGCGGCGGCAATCGCCGGCGAGGTCGATGTCGCGGCTGGCAATGGGCGGGGGCTTGCCGCCAAAGCGCGGCAGCGGGATGCAGGCCGCCAATGCGGCGGCCAGCCCGATGCCGAGCACGATGCGCGACAGCCAGCGCGCTGCGCTCATGCCTGCGCGGGCCGGCGCAGGTGCCAGTCCGTTGCCTGCTGGAAGGCGTGCGCCGTTTGCAGCAGCTCGGCCTCGCCAAAGTAGTTGCCGATCAGCTGCAGGCCAACCGGCATGCCACCCTCGCCCAGCCCGCAGGGCACGCTCATGCCGGGCAGGCCGGCCAGGCTGGTCGACAGGGTGAAGATGTCGGCCAGGTACATCTGCACCGGGTCCGCGCTCTTCTCGCCGAGCTTCCACGCCACCGTAGGCGCCACCGGGCCCATGATCACGTCGCACTGGGTGAAGGCGCGCTGGAAATCGTCAGCGATGATGCGGCGGATCTTTTGTGCCTGCAGGTAATAGGCGTCGTAGTAGCCGTGCGACAGCACATAGGCGCCCACCATGATGCGGCGCTTGACCTCGGGGCCGAAGCCTTCGGCGCGGGTCTTCTTGTACATGTCCATCAGGTCGCGGTACTCGGCGGCGCGATGGCCAAAGCGCACGCCGTCAAAGCGCGACAGGTTGGACGATGCCTCGGCCGGCGCGATCACGTAGTACACGGGGATCGACAGCTCGGTCTTGGGCAGCGACACCTCGACCAGCGTGGCGCCCAGCTTTTCGTACTCGGCAAGCGCCGCGCGCACGGCTTGCTCCACGTCCGCGGCCAGGCCCTTGCCGAAATACTCCTTGGGCAGGCCGATGCGCAGCCCTGACAGCGGCTTGCCGGCGCTGGCGCCCGCCCGCGCCTGGCCCAGCAGGCGGGTGTAGTCCTCGTCGACGCCGCCCAGGGCGGGCGCAACGCTGGTGGAGTCGCGCTCGTCGAAGCCGGCCATGCCGCCCAGCAGCATGGCGCAATCCTCGGCGGTATGCGCCATCGGGCCGCCCTGGTCGAGCGAGGAGGCGAAGGCGATCATGCCGTAGCGAGACACGCGGCCATAGGTAGGCTTGATGCCGGTGATGCCGGAGAACGAGGCCGGCTGGCGGATCGAGCCGCCGGTGTCGGTGCCGGTGGCGGCAGGCGCCAGGCCGGCGGCCACGGCGGCGGCCGAGCCGCCCGAGGAGCCACCCGGCACGCGGCTGGCGTCCCAGGGGTTCCTGACCGGGCCGAAGTGCGAATTCTCGTTGGACGAGCCCATCGCGAACTCGTCCATATTGGTCTTGCCCAGGGTGACCATGCCGGCGGCGGCGAGGCGCTCGACCACGGCCGCGTCGAACGGGCTTTCGTAGTTGGCCAGCATGCGCGAGCCCGCCGTGGCGCGCCAGCCACGGGTGACGAACACATCCTTGTGGGCGATCGGCACGCCGGTCAGCGGGCCGGCTTCGCCGCGCGCGCGGCGCGCGTCGGCGGCGCGGGCCTGCGCCAGGGTGAGTTCGGGGTTGACGTCGACAAAGGCGTTGAGCGCGCCGGCCTGCTCGATACGGGCCAGGTAATCACGCGCCAGTTCTTCGGCGGAAACGGAGCGGGCCGCCAGCGCGTCGGAAAGCTCGCGCAGGGAGGTCACGGAAGTTGCGGAAAAGGGCATGTCGGTCGGTTTGGCTTGGCAGGTGATGGCTGCCGGCGCAGCCTGGAGGCGGCGCGGCGCAGCCGCTGGGTCGAGGGCCGGGGTGCGTCCGACCTTTATTCGATGACCTTGGGCACCAGGTAGAGGCCGCCTTCGGTGGCCGGGGCGGGACGCTGGTAGTCCTCGCGGCGGCTGGGCTCGGTGACCACGTCGTCGCGCAGCCGCTGCGACATCTCGCGCACCGCGGACAGCGGGTGGGCCAGCGGCACGATGCCGGTGGTGTCGACCGCCTGCATCTGTTCGACCAGGGAGAAGAATTGATTGAGCTGCACAAGCGTCTGCCCAGCCTCGTCATCGTTGATTTCGATGCGGGCAAGGTGGGCGATGCGCTTGACGTCGGATAGGTCGAGAGCCATGGCTTGGGGTCGGTGCGAAAGGCGATGCGGGCGCGGCCGGGGCGGGCCGGGCAAGTGCTGCCGGGAGCGCCCGGGAATCGTCAAAGTTACAGGTTTTTTCGAGGAAGAAGCCCCCGAAACAGGGGGAATTATAAGGTATCATTGCGCGTTGCCATCCTTTGGCCGCGCCTTCGTCACATTGGTGCAAAACCGCCTCCTCCGGAGCTTTTCCCGACACTCCGGCGGGACACCCCGGCGGCGTACTCCGGCACCCGGGCCGGCCAGCACTGGCCATGTGGCCCGACCGCCCCCGCCGGTGCGGGGTTGAAGGCACCCAAGGGATGACAGACAGGTTCCTCCGATTAGGCCGCCCCCGCCAGCAATTAATTTGTAATTGCAGCGCCGTTCCACCGAACTTTCGCGCGTGGTCTAATCAAAGGTTCCCGTAGAGGCTGCTTTCGCCACCCGGCAAAGCGGCCTTGGTTGGCGGCCCTGGCCCTGGCAGTTCGCAGCGTATGACAACGCGGACTGGCAACGGCGCCGGCCCCACCGGACGATCGGGGGCCTTAATACTACCCGTCGCTATGAATATCGTGGCTGGCCCCGCAGCGGCGCCGGCCACTTCGCATACTCGCGAACCACCAGAAAACAGGATTCCTGATGTTCGGATTTCTCCGCAGCTACTTCTCCAACGATCTCGCGATCGACCTCGGCACCGCCAACACCCTGATCTATATGCGTGACAAGGGCATCGTCCTTGACGAGCCGTCCGTGGTCGCCATCCGCCAGGAAGGCGGACCCAACGCCAAGAAGACGATCCAGGCGGTGGGCAAGGAAGCCAAGCAGATGCTGGGCAAGGTACCGGGCAACATCGAAGCGATCCGCCCGATGAAAGACGGCGTGATCGCCGACTTCACGGTCACCGAGCAGATGCTCAAGCAGTTCATCAAGATGGTGCACGACACCAAGCTGCTGCGCCCCTCGCCGCGCATCATCATCTGCGTGCCCTGCGGCTCGACCCAGGTCGAGCGCCGCGCCATCCGCGAATCGGCGCTGGGCGCCGGCGCCAGCCAGGTGTACCTGATCGAGGAGCCGATGTCGGCCGCGATCGGCGCCGGCCTGCCCGTGTCGGAGCCGTCGGGCTCGATGGTGGTGGATATCGGCGGCGGCACCACCGAGGTGGGCATCATCTCGCTGGGCGGCATGGTCTACAAGGGCTCGGTGCGCGTGGGCGGCGACAAGTTCGACGAAGCCATCGTCAACTACATCCGCCGCAACTACGGCATGCTGATCGGCGAGCAGACCGCCGAAGCCATCAAGAAGGCCATCGGTTCGGCGTTCCCCGGCTCCGAAGTCCGCGAAATGGAAGTCAAGGGCCGCAACCTGTCCGAAGGCATCCCGCGCGCCTTCACGGTGTCGTCCAACGAAATCCTGGAAGCCCTGACCGATCCGCTCAACCAGATCGTGTCGGCCGTCAAGATCGCGCTGGAACAAACCCCGCCGGAACTCGGCGCCGACATCGCCGAGCGCGGCATGATGCTGACCGGCGGCGGCGCGCTGCTGCGCGACCTGGATCGCCTGCTGGCCGAGGAAACCGGCCTGCCGGTGCTGGTCGCCGAAGACCCGCTGACCTGCGTGGTGCGCGGCTCCGGCATGGCGCTCGAGCGCATGGACAAGCTCGGCAGCATCTTCTCTTACGAATAAAGCGTAAGCAGAGGATTCGCACGTGGCGCGACGCGGCCTGCCGGACTACCTGGTCGGGGCAGCGCCTTGCCGCGCTACCCTCCCGACGACCCGGCCAGCCCCCGTGCACCACACCGTGCCGCGACGCCCCAGCCACTCCGGCTGGCGTGCCGCGGCGCAGTCGTGCCTGCGGCACCGGGGGACCTTTCTGCCAGCGCACGGGTAAATGGATTACACTCCGCCGCCGCTCTTCAAGCAGGGCACTTCCGCCGTTGCGCGCCTCGTCTTCTATGTGACGATCGCGCTGGCGCTGCTCATCGTTGACGCGCGCTTTGACGCCCTGCGCGTGGTGCGCCAGGTTGCCGCCACCGTGCTGATGCCGGTGGAGCGCACGGTGCTGGTGCCGCGCGACGCGCTGCGCGCCACGTTCGACTACGCCCAGTCTTCCGCCACCCTCGCCAGCGAGAACCGCGACCTCAAGCGCCGCATGGTGACCGAGGCCGAGGGTGCGGTGCGCCAGTCCCAGCTCGAGGCCGAGAACAACCAGCTGCGCAAGCTGCTTGGCCTGGTGCAGCAGTCGGCCACGCCGGTGACGGCGGCCGAGATCCTGTACGACGCCCGCGACCCCTATAGCCAGCGCATCGTGATCGACCGCGGCAGCCAGCATGGCCTGCGCGCGGGCTACCCCGTGATCGACGAACGCGGCGTGATCGGCCAGATCACGCGGGTTTCGCCGTTCCAGTCGGAAGTCACGCTGCTGACCGACAAGGAGCAGGCCATTCCCGTGCAGGTAGTGCGCAACGGCTTGCGCAGCGTGGCCTTTGGCGGCGCCCGCGCCGGCCTGCTCGACCTGCGCTTCATGGCCGCCTCGGCCGACCTACAGCAGGGCGACCTGCTGGTGACCTCCGGCCTGGACGGCACCTACCCGCCAGGCCTGCCGGTGGCCAAGATCGTCCAGATCGAGCGCAAGGCCGATACTGCCTTCTCGCGCGTGTACTGCGAACCGGTGGCCGGCGTGCGTTCGCACCGCCAGTTGCTGGTGATCCGCTACGAAGCGCAGTTGCCGCCGCGCGAGTCCATCGACGGCCCACGCGACGCCAAGGAAGCACGAAGCGTCAGGGCGAACCGCCCGGGCGTGCGGGATGCCGAACGCTCAGGAGAGCGGCCGGCCGAGAAGCCCGCCGACAAGCCTGCTGACAAGCCGTCGGAAAAGCCCGCCGACAAGCCCGCCCCGGCCAAGGAGCCCAAGCGTTGACCAATCCCCAATACCTGCTGCGCCCGGTCAACCCCGCGTTTATCGCGCTGAGTTTCGTGCTGGCCTTCCTGTTCAACCTGATGCCCTGGGGCACCACGCTGTGGGTGCCCGACATGGTGGCGCTGGTGCTGGTGTTCTGGAACATCCACCAGCCGCGCAAGGTCGGCATGGGTGTGGCCTTCGCGCTCGGCCTGCTGATGGACGTGCATGACGCGCGCCTGCTGGGCGAGCACGCCATGGCCTACTCGCTGCTGGCGTACTTCGCCATCACCATCCATCGCCGCGTGCTGTGGTTCACGGTCTATACCCAGGCCCTGCACGTGCTGCCGCTGCTGTTTATCGCCCACGCCGTGCCGGTGCTGATCCGCCTGGCCATGGGCGCGCCGCTGCCCGGCTGGCAATTGCTGCTGGCGCCGGGCATCGAAGCGCTGCTGTGGCCGCTGGCCACCGGCATGCTGCTGGCGCCGCAGCGCCGCAGCGCCGACGTGGACGAAACCCGGCCGATCTGACGCTTTACCCCAACCGAAGTCCCGCCGCGCCCCCCCCCTGGGGGGCGCGGCAAACCGCAAGGCTGACGCAGTACCATGACCGAAATACGCAATGTCGAACAGGAGCTCGGCCGCTTCCGCATCCGCGTAGCGGCGGCGGGCCTGTTTGCCGTGATCTGCTTCGGCCTGCTGTTCAGCCGTTTCCTGTGGCTGCAGTGGTACAAGCATGACCAGTACTCGGCCAAGGCCGAGGACAACCGCATCTCGGTGGCGCCGATCGAGCCCAACCGCGGCATCATCATGGACCGCAACGGCGTGGTGCTGGCGCGCAACTATTCCGCCTACACGCTGGAAATCACCCCGTCCAAGCTGTCCGACACGCTCGACAACACCATCGAGGAACTGGCCCAGCTGATCGACATCCAGCCGCGCGACCGCCGCCGCTTCAAGCGCCTGATGGAGGAGTCGCGCAGCTTCGAAAGCCTGCCGATCCGCAGCCAGCTCACCGACGAGGAAGTGGCGCGCTTCTCCGCCCAGCGCTTCCGCTTTCCGGGCGTGGACGTGCGTGCCCGGCTGTTCCGCCAGTACCCGCTGGGCGAGTCCGCCTCGCACGTGATCGGCTACCTGGGCCGCATCTCGCAACGCGACCAGGAACGCATCGAGGCCATGGACGAGGCCAACAGCGCCGAAGGCGCCAAATACGATCCGCGCAAGGACGCCGACAACTACAAAGGCTCCAACTACATCGGCAAGATCGGCATCGAGCAAAGCTACGAGACCGAGCTGCACGGCCTGACCGGGTTCGAGGAAGTGGAAGTGAGCGCGGGCGGGCGCCCCATCCGCACGCTATCCACCTCCCCCGCCACGCCCGGCAACAACCTGATCCTGTCGCTCGACATCCGCCTGCAGCAACTGGCCGAAGCGCTGTTTGGCGACAAGCGCGGCGCGCTGGTGGCGATCGAGCCGGCCACGGGCGACATCCTGGCCTTTGTCTCCAAGCCGACCTACGACCCCAACCTGTTCGTCGAAGGCATCGACACCAATACCTGGAACGAGCTCAACGGCTCGCCCGACAAGCCGCTCTTGAACCGCCCGCTGCGCGGCACCTACCCGCCCGGCTCCACCTACAAGCCGTTCATGGCGCTGGCGGCACTCACCACCGGCAAGCGCACCGCGGCCTGGGGCTTCCACGATCCGGGCTCGTTCACGCTGGGCAACCACACCTTCCGCGACGACAAGCCAGGCGGCCACGGCTGGGTGGACATGAACGCCTCCATCGTGCAGTCGTGCGACACCTATTACTACATGCTGGCGCGCGACATGGGCGTCAACGGCATCCACGACTTCATGAAGCCGCTGGGCTTCGGCCAGATCACCGGCATCGACATCGAAGGCGAGAGCCGCGGCATCCTGCCCTCCACCGACTGGAAGCGCCGCGCCTACCGCAAGCCCGAGCAGCAGAAATGGTATGACGGCGAAACCATCTCGCTGGGGATCGGCCAGGGCTACAACAGCTTCACCATCCTGCAGCTGGCCAACGCCACCTCCATCCTGGTCAACAACGGCATCGCGATGAAGCCCCACCTGGTCAAGGCGGTGGAAGATTCGGTCAGCCGCGAGCGCGAGCTCACCGTGCCCAAGGAAAGCTACCGCCTGCCGCTCAAGCAGTCGGATATCGACGTGATCAAGCGCGCCATGGTCGGCGTGACGCACTCGGGCACCGCCGCCCGCGCATTCGCCGGCGCCGCCTATGAGTCCGCCGGCAAGACCGGGACGGCGCAGACCTTCACCATGGGCAAGAACGAGAAGTACAACCACCACGCGCTGGACGAGCGCAAGCGCGACCACGCGCTCTATACCGCATTCGCTCCCGCCGACAACCCGAAGATCGCGCTGGCGATGATCGTGGAGAACGCCGGCTTCGGCGGTGCCGTGGCCGCGCCGATCGCGCGCAAGGTGATGGATTACTATTTGACGGGCAAGTGGCCGGAAGAACTGGCGAACATCGCCCCGCCCGCGTCCGAACGCGCCGGCGGCAAGCCGCCCGTGGATACGCCCAGCGTGTTTACCACCGGCCACACCGCCAGCATCGCCAGCGCCACCGTCATGGGCGCAAGCGAAGCCGCCGCCACCAGCGAAGGCGCCAGCGTGCCGGCGGCGCGGGTGGCAGCCCGTGCCGGCGCCTCCGCCACGGCCGCCTCTGCCGTGATGGCGCCGGTGATCGACCCCGCCGCCATCCCACCCGCCTCGGCGGTGCAGACGCTGGACCAGCGCATGGCGCAGGCCCTCGGCCACAGCCGCCCTGCGCCGCCCCCCGCTCCGGCCACGTCGCCCGTCATGGCGCCCGCCAGTTCGAAACCCCGCGCCAAACCGGCAACCGCGCCCACCGCGGCCGGCGGCAACGCTTCACGCTGAAGGAGACGCGCCATGGATCGCCGCCGCGTCCTATCGTTCATCAAGACGGCCCTGACCGGCTTTGACAAGCCGCTCGCGCTCATCGTCTTCCTGCTGTTCGCCACCGGCATCGTGGCGCTCTACTCCGCCGCCATCGACATGCCCGGCCGGGTCGAGGACCAGTTGCGCAACATCCTGCTGTCCTACCTCGTGATGTGGGTCATCGCTTACCTGCCAACCCAGACGCTGATGCGGGTGGCGGTGCCGCTCTATACGGTCGGCGTGGCTCTGCTGGTGGCGGTGGCCATGTTCGGCTTGATCCGCAAGGGCGCGCGGCGCTGGCTCTACGTCGGCATGGTGATCCAGCCCTCCGAGATCATGAAGATCGCCATGCCGCTGATGCTGGCGTGGTACTTCCAGAAGCGGGAGGGCTCGGTCAGGTGGTTCGACTTTGTGCTGGCGCTGGTGCTGCTCGGCGTTCCCGTGGGCCTGATCGCCAAGCAGCCCGACCTCGGCACCGGCCTGCTGGTGATGGCCGCCGGCCTCTATGTGATCTATTTCGCCGGCCTGTCGTGGAAGATCATCCTGCCGCTGCTTGCCATCGCGGTGGTCGCCATCACCGCACTGGTCAGCTTCGAGCACGATATCTGCGCCCCCGGCGTGAACTGGCCGATCCTGCATGACTACCAGCAACACCGCATCTGCACGCTGCTGGACCCCACCACCGACCCGCTCGGCAAGGGCTTTCACACCATCCAGTCCATCATCGCCATCGGCTCCGGCGGCGTGTTCGGCAAAGGCTGGCTCAAGGGCACGCAGACGCACCTCGAGTTCATCCCCGAGAAGCACACCGACTTCATCTTCGCCGTGTTCTCCGAAGAGTTCGGACTGATCGGCAACGCCGTGCTGCTGGTGCTCTACCTGCTGCTGATCTTCCGCGGGCTGTACATCGCGGCCAACGCGCCGACGCTGTTCTCGCGGCTGCTGGCGGGGTCGATCACGCTGATCTTCTTCACCTATGCCTTCGTGAACATGGGCATGGTGAGCGGCATCCTGCCCGTGGTGGGCGTGCCGTTGCCGCTGTTGAGCTATGGGGGAACGGCGCTGGTGACGCTGGGCATGGGCATCGGGATCCTGATGAGCATCTCGCGGCAAAAGCGGCTGATACAAACATAGCCTGGCATGCGATTTGGCCGCTGAAATGACACCTGGCTAAGGTATCCTCTGTCCTTTGGAACGTTCACCTCCAAGGGCTCAAATGCGGCGCGTCGTATTCAATCAGAAGGGCGGAGTCGGCAAGTCGACCATCGTCTGCAACCTGGCGGCCATCAGTGCCAGCGAAGGCCTGCGCACCCTGGTCATCGACCTCGATGCGCAAGGCAACTCCAGCCAGTACCTGCTCGGCGCGCACGCCGCCGAGGCCACCCCGACGGTGGCCGACTTCTTCGAGACCGCGCTCACATACAGCTTCAAGCCGCTGGATGTCACCGCGTTCATCCACGCCACGCCGTTCGAAAACCTCGATGTGATGCCCGCCCATCCCGAGCTCGATACGCTGCACGGCAAGCTCGAATCCCGCTACAAGATCTACAAGCTGCGCGACGCGCTGATCGAGCTGGAAGAAACGTACGACGCCATCTACATCGATACCCCGCCCGCGCTGAACTTCTACACCCGCTCCGCGCTGATTGCGGTCCAGCGCTGCCTGATTCCCTTCGACTGCGACGACTTCTCCCGCCGCGCGCTCTACACGCTGCTCGACAACGTGAAAGAGATCCAGCACGACCACAACGCGGACCTGGAAGTCGAAGGGATCGTGATCAACCAGTTCCAGCCGCGCGCCACCCTGCCGTTGCAACTGGTGGAGGAACTGGTCGGCGAAGGGCTGCCGGTGTTGAATTCACGGTTGTCGTCGTCGGTGAAGATCCGGGAGTCGCATCAGCATGCGATGCCGATGATTCACCTGGATCCGAGGCATAAGTTGGCGTTGGAGTATTTGGCTTTGCATCGGGAGTTGGTGGGATAGGGGTTGCCTTGCGGCGTTGGTCGCTGTTTATTTCATCGGCGATGGTTTTTGGACCCAACAGCCATACGACATCCCCCTGCGGGGGCTGCCGGTCACTCTTCTTTGCGTCGGCAAAGAAGACTAACGAGAAGAAAGCCGACCCTGCCGGGAGCAGAGCAATAAGGCTGTCCGGCCTCAGTGGTTGCGTCGTACGGCCCGGAGTGTTGGCGGGCATCTGCCGGTACCGGCTTGACTAGCCACGAACCTGCCAGCCTCCGGGATTCGTGGTGAGGCCCCCGGTAGTAGACACCACTTGCTTCACGCCGTCTGTCGCTCGCGGCGCGGCCGGCCACGAAGTTGCAAGCGCACCGGTCCCGTCGTGGGCGCGGTGGCACCGCCTTGATTGGCCCGAGACCTTCACCACCGCGCCCGCCCCACCACGAAACCGTTGGCGGGCGATGTGTCGTGGTGCATCGCGCCGGTAACGGCAGATGGCCGAATGGGCAAGGATTCTGCTACCGGGGGCCGTACCACGCATCCCGGAAATCGGCGGCATCGTGGCCCTTCAAACCGGTACCGGCAGATGCCAGCAGAACTGAGGCCATACGACGAAACCAGCGTCCCTCGCACCCGCGATTGCTCTGCCCCCGGCAGGGTCGGCTTTCTTCTCGTTAGTCTTCTTTGCCGACGCAAAGAAGAGTGACCGGCAGCCCCCGCAGGGGGATGTCGTATGGCTCTTGGGTCCAAAAACCAACGCCGACGAAATAAACAGCGAAAGCCCCCCAAAAGCCCCTACACCCCCTACACGCTACGCCCCCAACTTCCTCTTCAACAACTCATTCACCTGAGCAGGATTCCCCTTACCCTTGGTGGCCTTCATCGCCTGCCCCACCAGCGCATTGAACGCCTTCTCCTTGCCAGCACGGAACTCTTCCACCGACTTCGCATTGGCAGCCAGCACGTCGTCGATGATCTTCTCCAGCTCGCCCGAGTCGGACATCTGCTTGAGGCCCTTGGCCGCGATGATGGCGTCGGCGTCGGCACCTTCCTCGCCCGCCCACATGGCCGGGAAGACATCCTTCTTGGCCGTGTTGTTGGACACCGTGCCGTCGGCAATGCGCACCAGCAGCTTGGCCAGCTGTGCCGGCTTGACCGGGGCGGCTTCCAGCGCGATGCCTTCGCGGTTGAGCAGCGACGACACGTCGCCCATCAGCCAGTTGGCAGCTGGCTTGGCATTGGCCGCGCCGGCTTCGGCGACCACCGCTTCGAAATAGTTCGCGAGCGACTTGGAGGCGGTCAGCACGCTGGCGTCATAGGCGGACAAGCCGTATTGCGACACCAGGCGCGCTTGCATGGCCACCGGCAGCTCCGGCAGCTCGGACTTCACGCGCTCGATCCAGGCGGCGTCGATCTCCAGCGGCAGCAGGTCGGGGTCGGGGAAGTAGCGGTAATCGTGCGCGTCTTCCTTGGTGCGCATGGCGCGCGTCTCGCCGGTGTCCGGGTCGAACAGCACGGTGGCCTGCTGGATTTCGCGGCCGTCCTCGATCTCGGCGATCTGCCACTGGACTTCGTAGTCGATGGCCTGCTGCAGGAAGCGGAACGAGTTCAGGTTCTTGATCTCGCGGCGCGTGCCCAGCTTGGGGCTGCCGTAGGGGCGCACCGACACGTTGGCGTCGCAGCGGAAGCTGCCTTCCTGCATGTTGCCGTCGCAGATGCCCAGCCACATCACCAGCGCGTGCAGGGCTTTGGCGTAGGCCACGGCCTCGGCCGAGCTGCGCATGTCGGGCTCGGTGACGATCTCCAGCAGCGGCGTGCCGGCGCGGTTCAGGTCGATGCCGGTCATGCCGGCGAAATCTTCATGCAGCGACTTGCCGGCGTCTTCCTCGAGGTGGGCGCGCGTGAGCTGCACGGTCTTTTCGTAGGTTTCGCCCTTCTTGCCTTCGACCTGGATGCTGATGCTGCCGCCCTGCACCACCGGCAGCTCGTACTGGCTGATCTGGTAGCCCTTGGGCAGGTCGGGGTAGAAGTAATTCTTGCGCGCGAAGATGCTGCGCGGCGCGATGGTGGCGCCGATCGCCAGGCCGAACTGGATGGCGCGCTCGACCGCGCCGCGGTTAAGCACCGGCAACACGCCGGGCAGCGCCAGGTCAACCGGCGAGGCTTGCGTGTTAGGCGCCGCGCCGAAGGCGGTGGAGGCACCGGAAAAAATCTTGGAGGCCGTCGACAACTGCGTGTGCGTCTCGAGGCCGATCACCACTTCCCATTGCATGGCGGTATTCCTGTTCGTGTGCTGTATGTGTTGCTACTTGTTTGCTACGTGTGCCTACGTGTCACTATGTACTGCTACGTGTTCTGTCACGGATTCGGGCTGGCCAGCCATGAATCCAGTTGCGCCAGCGCCGCATCGCGCGAGATCGGGTCGCCGCCCACGGTCACGCCCTGGCCTTGACGCGAACCGTTGGGCACATCGCGCCGCACCCGCAGCGGCTCGGTGCCGTCAAAGCCGTGATACGCGCCGGGGTAGATCTCCAGGCGAAAACGCGCATCCGGCTGGCGCGCCGCGACCGCCTCGCGCAGCATGGCGCAGCGGGTGGCGGGGGTCCAGTCGTCGGCGCCGCCGGTCAGCAGCAGCAGGGGCGTGCGCAGACGGTACTCATGCCGCTGCACTGCGCTCTTGCAGCCCGGGTAAAAAGCCACGGCGCGCTCGATCGCCGGTGCGCCCGCCGGCCAGTCGCGGCTGGCGTCGATGGTACTAAGCACCGCCTGCGCACCGTTGGACCAGCCCAGCAGCACGATATGCGCAGTGTCCACGCCGGGCTGTCGCGCGAGCCACTGCAATGCGGCCAGCACATCGCCGCGCCGGGTGGCGTCGTCGATGACGCGGCTGTCCAGGCGTTCGGTGCAGATGCCGTCCGGCTTGCCGCGCGGGCCAAAACTGTCGGGCAGCAGCACCGCGTAGCCGCGCGCGGTCAGCCACTGCACGTACTCGCGGTAACGGCTCTGGAGCGCCGCCGCATCCGCGCCGCCACTGCGGTGCAGGCCGCCGCAGCCGTGCAGCGCAATCACCACACGTACTGCCGGCACCGGGGCCGCGGCGCCGTGCTGCGGCACGAACCAGTAGCCGCTGAGCGGCTGGCCGCCGTCGGCGCCCGGGAAACGCACCGCCTGCGCCGCCGGCATGGCGCGCTCGCCGGCCGCGGCAACCACGGCCCGCGCCAGCACGGCATGGCTTGCCAGCAGCAAGGCGCACGCGCCCAGGCTGAAGGCCTTCAGGCGAGCGGCGATGCAACCGTGGGCGGTTCGTGACATGGCGTTGAGCGGGTTCACCGGGCCTGCGCGCAGCCGCCACCGCTAGGCTCGAACATCACCGGCCAGGCTTCTTCGTAGATGCCCGGCGAGCAACGTGCCTCGCAATTGGCGTGCGCGAGCGTGACCCGGCGCGGATCCTGCCAGATCATCAGCTTGCAGGCGCTGCCGTCATTGGCGCGCAGCTCGATATGCGGCTTCTTCTGGGTCTGGCGGAATTCGGCCAGGTTGAAACTGCACGAGCCGCGCTTGCCCACCCACAGCTTCCATGACAACTGCTGCACGGTGTTGTCCGCCACGCGCACCTGCGCATCCTCGCGAAAGCCGTCTTCCTCGGTGCGGCGGCAATCGCCGGCGAGGTCGATGTCGCGGCTGGCAATGGGCGGGGGCTTGCCGCCAAAGCGCGGCAGCGGGATGCAGGCCGCCAATGCGGCGGCCAGCCCGATGCCGAGCACGATGCGCGACAGCCAGCGCGCTGCGCTCATGCCTGCGCGGGCCGGCGCAGGTGCCAGTCCGTTGCCTGCTGGAAGGCGTGCGCCGTTTGCAGCAGCTCGGCCTCGCCAAAGTAGTTGCCGATCAGCTGCAGGCCAACCGGCATGCCACCCTCGCCCAGCCCGCAGGGCACGCTCATGCCGGGCAGGCCGGCCAGGCTGGTCGACAGGGTGAAGATGTCGGCCAGGTACATCTGCACCGGGTCCGCGCTCTTCTCGCCGAGCTTCCACGCCACCGTAGGCGCCACCGGGCCCATGATCACGTCGCACTGGGTGAAGGCGCGCTGGAAATCGTCAGCGATGATGCGGCGGATCTTTTGTGCCTGCAGGTAATAGGCGTCGTAGTAGCCGTGCGACAGCACATAGGCGCCCACCATGATGCGGCGCTTGACCTCGGGGCCGAAGCCTTCGGCGCGGGTCTTCTTGTACATGTCCATCAGGTCGCGGTACTCGGCGGCGCGATGGCCAAAGCGCACGCCGTCAAAGCGCGACAGGTTGGACGATGCCTCGGCCGGCGCGATCACGTAGTACACGGGGATCGACAGCTCGGTCTTGGGCAGCGACACCTCGACCAGCGTGGCGCCCAGCTTTTCGTACTCGGCAAGCGCCGCGCGCACGGCTTGCTCCACGTCCGCGGCCAGGCCCTTGCCGAAATACTCCTTGGGCAGGCCGATGCGCAGCCCTGACAGCGGCTTGCCGGCGCTGGCGCCCGCCCGCGCCTGGCCCAGCAGGCGGGTGTAGTCCTCGTCGACGCCGCCCAGGGCGGGCGCAACGCTGGTGGAGTCGCGCTCGTCGAAGCCGGCCATGCCGCCCAGCAGCATGGCGCAATCCTCGGCGGTATGCGCCATCGGGCCGCCCTGGTCGAGCGAGGAGGCGAAGGCGATCATGCCGTAGCGAGACACGCGGCCATAGGTAGGCTTGATGCCGGTGATGCCGGAGAACGAGGCCGGCTGGCGGATCGAGCCGCCGGTGTCGGTGCCGGTGGCGGCAGGCGCCAGGCCGGCGGCCACGGCGGCGGCCGAGCCGCCCGAGGAGCCACCCGGCACGCGGCTGGCGTCCCAGGGGTTCCTGACCGGGCCGAAGTGCGAATTCTCGTTGGACGAGCCCATCGCGAACTCGTCCATATTGGTCTTGCCCAGGGTGACCATGCCGGCGGCGGCGAGGCGCTCGACCACGGCCGCGTCGAACGGGCTTTCGTAGTTGGCCAGCATGCGCGAGCCCGCCGTGGCGCGCCAGCCACGGGTGACGAACACATCCTTGTGGGCGATCGGCACGCCGGTCAGCGGGCCGGCTTCGCCGCGCGCGCGGCGCGCGTCGGCGGCGCGGGCCTGCGCCAGGGTGAGTTCGGGGTTGACGTCGACAAAGGCGTTGAGCGCGCCGGCCTGCTCGATACGGGCCAGGTAATCACGCGCCAGTTCTTCGGCGGAAACGGAGCGGGCCGCCAGCGCGTCGGAAAGCTCGCGCAGGGAGGTCACGGAAGTTGCGGAAAAGGGCATGTCGGTCGGTTTGGCTTGGCAGGTGATGGCTGCCGGCGCAGCCTGGAGGCGGCGCGGCGCAGCCGCTGGGTCGAGGGCCGGGGTGCGTCCGACCTTTATTCGATGACCTTGGGCACCAGGTAGAGGCCGCCTTCGGTGGCCGGGGCGGGACGCTGGTAGTCCTCGCGGCGGCTGGGCTCGGTGACCACGTCGTCGCGCAGCCGCTGCGACATCTCGCGCACCGCGGACAGCGGGTGGGCCAGCGGCACGATGCCGGTGGTGTCGACCGCCTGCATCTGTTCGACCAGGGAGAAGAATTGATTGAGCTGCACAAGCGTCTGCCCAGCCTCGTCATCGTTGATTTCGATGCGGGCAAGGTGGGCGATGCGCTTGACGTCGGATAGGTCGAGAGCCATGGCTTGGGGTCGGTGCGAAAGGCGATGCGGGCGCGGCCGGGGCGGGCCGGGCAAGTGCTGCCGGGAGCGCCCGGGAATCGTCAAAGTTACAGGTTTTTTCGAGGAAGAAGCCCCCGAAACAGGGGGAATTATAAGGTATCATTGCGCGTTGCCATCCTTTGGCCGCGCCTTCGTCACATTGGTGCAAAACCGCCTCCTCCGGAGCTTTTCCCGACACTCCGGCGGGACACCCCGGCGGCGTACTCCGGCACCCGGGCCGGCCAGCACTGGCCATGTGGCCCGACCGCCCCCGCCGGTGCGGGGTTGAAGGCACCCAAGGGATGACAGACAGGTTCCTCCGATTAGGCCGCCCCCGCCAGCAATTAATTTGTAATTGCAGCGCCGTTCCACCGAACTTTCGCGCGTGGTCTAATCAAAGGTTCCCGTAGAGGCTGCTTTCGCCACCCGGCAAAGCGGCCTTGGTTGGCGGCCCTGGCCCTGGCAGTTCGCAGCGTATGACAACGCGGACTGGCAACGGCGCCGGCCCCACCGGACGATCGGGGGCCTTAATACTACCCGTCGCTATGAATATCGTGGCTGGCCCCGCAGCGGCGCCGGCCACTTCGCATACTCGCGAACCACCAGAAAACAGGATTCCTGATGTTCGGATTTCTCCGCAGCTACTTCTCCAACGATCTCGCGATCGACCTCGGCACCGCCAACACCCTGATCTATATGCGTGACAAGGGCATCGTCCTTGACGAGCCGTCCGTGGTCGCCATCCGCCAGGAAGGCGGACCCAACGCCAAGAAGACGATCCAGGCGGTGGGCAAGGAAGCCAAGCAGATGCTGGGCAAGGTACCGGGCAACATCGAAGCGATCCGCCCGATGAAAGACGGCGTGATCGCCGACTTCACGGTCACCGAGCAGATGCTCAAGCAGTTCATCAAGATGGTGCACGACACCAAGCTGCTGCGCCCCTCGCCGCGCATCATCATCTGCGTGCCCTGCGGCTCGACCCAGGTCGAGCGCCGCGCCATCCGCGAATCGGCGCTGGGCGCCGGCGCCAGCCAGGTGTACCTGATCGAGGAGCCGATGTCGGCCGCGATCGGCGCCGGCCTGCCCGTGTCGGAGCCGTCGGGCTCGATGGTGGTGGATATCGGCGGCGGCACCACCGAGGTGGGCATCATCTCGCTGGGCGGCATGGTCTACAAGGGCTCGGTGCGCGTGGGCGGCGACAAGTTCGACGAAGCCATCGTCAACTACATCCGCCGCAACTACGGCATGCTGATCGGCGAGCAGACCGCCGAAGCCATCAAGAAGGCCATCGGTTCGGCGTTCCCCGGCTCCGAAGTCCGCGAAATGGAAGTCAAGGGCCGCAACCTGTCCGAAGGCATCCCGCGCGCCTTCACGGTGTCGTCCAACGAAATCCTGGAAGCCCTGACCGATCCGCTCAACCAGATCGTGTCGGCCGTCAAGATCGCGCTGGAACAAACCCCGCCGGAACTCGGCGCCGACATCGCCGAGCGCGGCATGATGCTGACCGGCGGCGGCGCGCTGCTGCGCGACCTGGATCGCCTGCTGGCCGAGGAAACCGGCCTGCCGGTGCTGGTCGCCGAAGACCCGCTGACCTGCGTGGTGCGCGGCTCCGGCATGGCGCTCGAGCGCATGGACAAGCTCGGCAGCATCTTCTCTTACGAATAAAGCGTAAGCAGAGGATTCGCACGTGGCGCGACGCGGCCTGCCGGACTACCTGGTCGGGGCAGCGCCTTGCCGCGCTACCCTCCCGACGACCCGGCCAGCCCCCGTGCACCACACCGTGCCGCGACGCCCCAGCCACTCCGGCTGGCGTGCCGCGGCGCAGTCGTGCCTGCGGCACCGGGGGACCTTTCTGCCAGCGCACGGGTAAATGGATTACACTCCGCCGCCGCTCTTCAAGCAGGGCACTTCCGCCGTTGCGCGCCTCGTCTTCTATGTGACGATCGCGCTGGCGCTGCTCATCGTTGACGCGCGCTTTGACGCCCTGCGCGTGGTGCGCCAGGTTGCCGCCACCGTGCTGATGCCGGTGGAGCGCACGGTGCTGGTGCCGCGCGACGCGCTGCGCGCCACGTTCGACTACGCCCAGTCTTCCGCCACCCTCGCCAGCGAGAACCGCGACCTCAAGCGCCGCATGGTGACCGAGGCCGAGGGTGCGGTGCGCCAGTCCCAGCTCGAGGCCGAGAACAACCAGCTGCGCAAGCTGCTTGGCCTGGTGCAGCAGTCGGCCACGCCGGTGACGGCGGCCGAGATCCTGTACGACGCCCGCGACCCCTATAGCCAGCGCATCGTGATCGACCGCGGCAGCCAGCATGGCCTGCGCGCGGGCTACCCCGTGATCGACGAACGCGGCGTGATCGGCCAGATCACGCGGGTTTCGCCGTTCCAGTCGGAAGTCACGCTGCTGACCGACAAGGAGCAGGCCATTCCCGTGCAGGTAGTGCGCAACGGCTTGCGCAGCGTGGCCTTTGGCGGCGCCCGCGCCGGCCTGCTCGACCTGCGCTTCATGGCCGCCTCGGCCGACCTACAGCAGGGCGACCTGCTGGTGACCTCCGGCCTGGACGGCACCTACCCGCCAGGCCTGCCGGTGGCCAAGATCGTCCAGATCGAGCGCAAGGCCGATACTGCCTTCTCGCGCGTGTACTGCGAACCGGTGGCCGGCGTGCGTTCGCACCGCCAGTTGCTGGTGATCCGCTACGAAGCGCAGTTGCCGCCGCGCGAGTCCATCGACGGCCCACGCGACGCCAAGGAAGCACGAAGCGTCAGGGCGAACCGCCCGGGCGTGCGGGATGCCGAACGCTCAGGAGAGCGGCCGGCCGAGAAGCCCGCCGACAAGCCTGCTGACAAGCCGTCGGAAAAGCCCGCCGACAAGCCCGCCCCGGCCAAGGAGCCCAAGCGTTGACCAATCCCCAATACCTGCTGCGCCCGGTCAACCCCGCGTTTATCGCGCTGAGTTTCGTGCTGGCCTTCCTGTTCAACCTGATGCCCTGGGGCACCACGCTGTGGGTGCCCGACATGGTGGCGCTGGTGCTGGTGTTCTGGAACATCCACCAGCCGCGCAAGGTCGGCATGGGTGTGGCCTTCGCGCTCGGCCTGCTGATGGACGTGCATGACGCGCGCCTGCTGGGCGAGCACGCCATGGCCTACTCGCTGCTGGCGTACTTCGCCATCACCATCCATCGCCGCGTGCTGTGGTTCACGGTCTATACCCAGGCCCTGCACGTGCTGCCGCTGCTGTTTATCGCCCACGCCGTGCCGGTGCTGATCCGCCTGGCCATGGGCGCGCCGCTGCCCGGCTGGCAATTGCTGCTGGCGCCGGGCATCGAAGCGCTGCTGTGGCCGCTGGCCACCGGCATGCTGCTGGCGCCGCAGCGCCGCAGCGCCGACGTGGACGAAACCCGGCCGATCTGACGCTTTACCCCAACCGAAGTCCCGCCGCGCCCCCCCCCTGGGGGGCGCGGCAAACCGCAAGGCTGACGCAGTACCATGACCGAAATACGCAATGTCGAACAGGAGCTCGGCCGCTTCCGCATCCGCGTAGCGGCGGCGGGCCTGTTTGCCGTGATCTGCTTCGGCCTGCTGTTCAGCCGTTTCCTGTGGCTGCAGTGGTACAAGCATGACCAGTACTCGGCCAAGGCCGAGGACAACCGCATCTCGGTGGCGCCGATCGAGCCCAACCGCGGCATCATCATGGACCGCAACGGCGTGGTGCTGGCGCGCAACTATTCCGCCTACACGCTGGAAATCACCCCGTCCAAGCTGTCCGACACGCTCGACAACACCATCGAGGAACTGGCCCAGCTGATCGACATCCAGCCGCGCGACCGCCGCCGCTTCAAGCGCCTGATGGAGGAGTCGCGCAGCTTCGAAAGCCTGCCGATCCGCAGCCAGCTCACCGACGAGGAAGTGGCGCGCTTCTCCGCCCAGCGCTTCCGCTTTCCGGGCGTGGACGTGCGTGCCCGGCTGTTCCGCCAGTACCCGCTGGGCGAGTCCGCCTCGCACGTGATCGGCTACCTGGGCCGCATCTCGCAACGCGACCAGGAACGCATCGAGGCCATGGACGAGGCCAACAGCGCCGAAGGCGCCAAATACGATCCGCGCAAGGACGCCGACAACTACAAAGGCTCCAACTACATCGGCAAGATCGGCATCGAGCAAAGCTACGAGACCGAGCTGCACGGCCTGACCGGGTTCGAGGAAGTGGAAGTGAGCGCGGGCGGGCGCCCCATCCGCACGCTATCCACCTCCCCCGCCACGCCCGGCAACAACCTGATCCTGTCGCTCGACATCCGCCTGCAGCAACTGGCCGAAGCGCTGTTTGGCGACAAGCGCGGCGCGCTGGTGGCGATCGAGCCGGCCACGGGCGACATCCTGGCCTTTGTCTCCAAGCCGACCTACGACCCCAACCTGTTCGTCGAAGGCATCGACACCAATACCTGGAACGAGCTCAACGGCTCGCCCGACAAGCCGCTCTTGAACCGCCCGCTGCGCGGCACCTACCCGCCCGGCTCCACCTACAAGCCGTTCATGGCGCTGGCGGCACTCACCACCGGCAAGCGCACCGCGGCCTGGGGCTTCCACGATCCGGGCTCGTTCACGCTGGGCAACCACACCTTCCGCGACGACAAGCCAGGCGGCCACGGCTGGGTGGACATGAACGCCTCCATCGTGCAGTCGTGCGACACCTATTACTACATGCTGGCGCGCGACATGGGCGTCAACGGCATCCACGACTTCATGAAGCCGCTGGGCTTCGGCCAGATCACCGGCATCGACATCGAAGGCGAGAGCCGCGGCATCCTGCCCTCCACCGACTGGAAGCGCCGCGCCTACCGCAAGCCCGAGCAGCAGAAATGGTATGACGGCGAAACCATCTCGCTGGGGATCGGCCAGGGCTACAACAGCTTCACCATCCTGCAGCTGGCCAACGCCACCTCCATCCTGGTCAACAACGGCATCGCGATGAAGCCCCACCTGGTCAAGGCGGTGGAAGATTCGGTCAGCCGCGAGCGCGAGCTCACCGTGCCCAAGGAAAGCTACCGCCTGCCGCTCAAGCAGTCGGATATCGACGTGATCAAGCGCGCCATGGTCGGCGTGACGCACTCGGGCACCGCCGCCCGCGCATTCGCCGGCGCCGCCTATGAGTCCGCCGGCAAGACCGGGACGGCGCAGACCTTCACCATGGGCAAGAACGAGAAGTACAACCACCACGCGCTGGACGAGCGCAAGCGCGACCACGCGCTCTATACCGCATTCGCTCCCGCCGACAACCCGAAGATCGCGCTGGCGATGATCGTGGAGAACGCCGGCTTCGGCGGTGCCGTGGCCGCGCCGATCGCGCGCAAGGTGATGGATTACTATTTGACGGGCAAGTGGCCGGAAGAACTGGCGAACATCGCCCCGCCCGCGTCCGAACGCGCCGGCGGCAAGCCGCCCGTGGATACGCCCAGCGTGTTTACCACCGGCCACACCGCCAGCATCGCCAGCGCCACCGTCATGGGCGCAAGCGAAGCCGCCGCCACCAGCGAAGGCGCCAGCGTGCCGGCGGCGCGGGTGGCAGCCCGTGCCGGCGCCTCCGCCACGGCCGCCTCTGCCGTGATGGCGCCGGTGATCGACCCCGCCGCCATCCCACCCGCCTCGGCGGTGCAGACGCTGGACCAGCGCATGGCGCAGGCCCTCGGCCACAGCCGCCCTGCGCCGCCCCCCGCTCCGGCCACGTCGCCCGTCATGGCGCCCGCCAGTTCGAAACCCCGCGCCAAACCGGCAACCGCGCCCACCGCGGCCGGCGGCAACGCTTCACGCTGAAGGAGACGCGCCATGGATCGCCGCCGCGTCCTATCGTTCATCAAGACGGCCCTGACCGGCTTTGACAAGCCGCTCGCGCTCATCGTCTTCCTGCTGTTCGCCACCGGCATCGTGGCGCTCTACTCCGCCGCCATCGACATGCCCGGCCGGGTCGAGGACCAGTTGCGCAACATCCTGCTGTCCTACCTCGTGATGTGGGTCATCGCTTACCTGCCAACCCAGACGCTGATGCGGGTGGCGGTGCCGCTCTATACGGTCGGCGTGGCTCTGCTGGTGGCGGTGGCCATGTTCGGCTTGATCCGCAAGGGCGCGCGGCGCTGGCTCTACGTCGGCATGGTGATCCAGCCCTCCGAGATCATGAAGATCGCCATGCCGCTGATGCTGGCGTGGTACTTCCAGAAGCGGGAGGGCTCGGTCAGGTGGTTCGACTTTGTGCTGGCGCTGGTGCTGCTCGGCGTTCCCGTGGGCCTGATCGCCAAGCAGCCCGACCTCGGCACCGGCCTGCTGGTGATGGCCGCCGGCCTCTATGTGATCTATTTCGCCGGCCTGTCGTGGAAGATCATCCTGCCGCTGCTTGCCATCGCGGTGGTCGCCATCACCGCACTGGTCAGCTTCGAGCACGATATCTGCGCCCCCGGCGTGAACTGGCCGATCCTGCATGACTACCAGCAACACCGCATCTGCACGCTGCTGGACCCCACCACCGACCCGCTCGGCAAGGGCTTTCACACCATCCAGTCCATCATCGCCATCGGCTCCGGCGGCGTGTTCGGCAAAGGCTGGCTCAAGGGCACGCAGACGCACCTCGAGTTCATCCCCGAGAAGCACACCGACTTCATCTTCGCCGTGTTCTCCGAAGAGTTCGGACTGATCGGCAACGCCGTGCTGCTGGTGCTCTACCTGCTGCTGATCTTCCGCGGGCTGTACATCGCGGCCAACGCGCCGACGCTGTTCTCGCGGCTGCTGGCGGGGTCGATCACGCTGATCTTCTTCACCTATGCCTTCGTGAACATGGGCATGGTGAGCGGCATCCTGCCCGTGGTGGGCGTGCCGTTGCCGCTGTTGAGCTATGGGGGAACGGCGCTGGTGACGCTGGGCATGGGCATCGGGATCCTGATGAGCATCTCGCGGCAAAAGCGGCTGATACAAACATAGCCTGGCATGCGATTTGGCCGCTGAAATGACACCTGGCTAAGGTATCCTCTGTCCTTTGGAACGTTCACCTCCAAGGGCTCAAATGCGGCGCGTCGTATTCAATCAGAAGGGCGGAGTCGGCAAGTCGACCATCGTCTGCAACCTGGCGGCCATCAGTGCCAGCGAAGGCCTGCGCACCCTGGTCATCGACCTCGATGCGCAAGGCAACTCCAGCCAGTACCTGCTCGGCGCGCACGCCGCCGAGGCCACCCCGACGGTGGCCGACTTCTTCGAGACCGCGCTCACATACAGCTTCAAGCCGCTGGATGTCACCGCGTTCATCCACGCCACGCCGTTCGAAAACCTCGATGTGATGCCCGCCCATCCCGAGCTCGATACGCTGCACGGCAAGCTCGAATCCCGCTACAAGATCTACAAGCTGCGCGACGCGCTGATCGAGCTGGAAGAAACGTACGACGCCATCTACATCGATACCCCGCCCGCGCTGAACTTCTACACCCGCTCCGCGCTGATTGCGGTCCAGCGCTGCCTGATTCCCTTCGACTGCGACGACTTCTCCCGCCGCGCGCTCTACACGCTGCTCGACAACGTGAAAGAGATCCAGCACGACCACAACGCGGACCTGGAAGTCGAAGGGATCGTGATCAACCAGTTCCAGCCGCGCGCCACCCTGCCGTTGCAACTGGTGGAGGAACTGGTCGGCGAAGGGCTGCCGGTGTTGAATTCACGGTTGTCGTCGTCGGTGAAGATCCGGGAGTCGCATCAGCATGCGATGCCGATGATTCACCTGGATCCGAGGCATAAGTTGGCGTTGGAGTATTTGGCTTTGCATCGGGAGTTGGTGGGATTTTAGGGGTTTTGCCGTTTTGCGGGGGGTGTTGCTGTTTATTTCGTCGGCGATGGTTTTTGCACCCAAGGGCCATACGACATCCCCCTGCGGGGGCTGCCGGTCACTCTTCTTTGCGTCGGCAAAGAAGACTAACGAGAAGAAAGCCGACCCTGCCGGGCGCAGAGCAATAAGGCTTTCGAGTGTCGATGATTTCGTCGTACGGCCCGGGGTGTCGGCGGGCTTCTGCCGGTACCGGTTTGACCGGCCACGAACCTGCCAGCCTCCGGGATTCGTGGTGAGGCCCCCGGTAGTAGACACCACTTGCTTCACGCCGTCTGTCGCTCGCGGCGCGGCCGGCCACGAAGTTGCAAGCGCACCGGTCCCGTCGTGGGCGCGGTGGCACCGGGTTGACTAGCCCGAGACCTTCACCACCGCGCCCGCCCCACCACGAAACCATTGACGGGCGATGTGTCGTGGTGGTCCGCACCGGTAACGGCAGATGGTCGAACGCCCACCGCGCAAAGCGATCAGGGGCACCACCACGTGACCATTGGGTCATGCATAAACGATGACCCTTGAGCCGGTAGGATCTGCCAGCCAGCACTCCGGGCCGTACGACGCAACCACGGAGGCCGGCCAGCCTTATTGCTCTGCGCCCGGCAGGGTCGGCTTTCTTCTCGTTAGTCTTCTTTGCCGACGCAAAGAAGAGTGACCGGCAGCCCCCGCAGGGGGATGTCGTATGGCCCTTGGATGCAAAAACCATCGCCGTTCAAAGAAAGAGCGACCAACCCAGCAGAGCGATGTCGTCTGGCTCTTGGGTGCAAAAACCATCGCCGTACAAAGAAAGAACAACCAACCCAGCAGAGCAATATCCCCTTTCCCTACCGCAAATAAAAAAAACGCTAAAATCACCACCCACCGGAATATCAGGCAATTACACTGCATGCGAGGCAACTGGAAGCCCCCCTTCCCCCAGCCATCCCAGGCAGTGCCACAAAAAAACAAACAAATAATCAAGCGAAGGGAGAAGTCATTGTGGGAATGATGGGTCATGAGTTGCGTGGCATGCTGGCCCGCCTGGCATGCGGGATGAGCCTCCTTGCTTCCGGCAGCCTGCTCGCGCAAGGCAGCGAGAGCAAGGAAAAGGAGATGGAGGCAGCCTGGCAGGCAGCGCAGTCCAGCGCCCAGGCGGGTCCGGCCACGGTAAAACTGGGCGAACAGGCCACACTGAAGCTGCCGGCCAAGGAAGTCTTCATTCCCCAGCCGGCCGCCGGCAAGCTCATGCACGCCATGGGCAACCTCACCGACGAGCGGCTGCTCGGCCTGGTGCTGCCCACTGGCGACGACGACTGGATGGTGGTGGCCAAGTACGAGCCCTCGGGCTACATCCGCGACGACGACGCCAAGGACTGGAATGTCGACGATCTCTTCAAATCGCTCAAGGAAGGCACGGAAGCCGCCAACGAGGAGCGGGAGAAGCGCGGCATCAGCGGGCTTGAGATCGTCGGCTGGGTGGAGCGGCCTCACTATGAGGCGGCCACCCATCGGCTGATCTGGTCGATGTCGGCTCGCGAGAAGGGCCAGCCGGCAGATGCCCCGCAATCCGTCAACTACAACACCTATGCGCTCGGGCGGGAAGGCTACGTCAGCCTGAACCTGATCACCGCGCGCGACCAGGTCGACGCCAACAAGCCCGTGGTGCGCACGTTGCTGTCCAACCTCGACTTCTCCGAGGGCAAGGCCTATGCGGATTTCAATTCCAGCACCGACAAGGTGGCGGAATACGGGCTGGCCGCGCTGATCGGCGGGGTAGCGGCGAAGAAGCTGGGACTGCTGGCCATCCTGGCGGCGTTCTTCGCCAAGTTCGCCAAGGTGATCATGCTGGCAGTGGCGGGCATCGGCTATTCCGCCACCAAGTGGTTCAAGCGCAAGCCGTCCGGTCCCGCAGAGCCGAAGTGAAGCCGCATTCCCGCCCTTCGGCGACGGAGTTGTACCCATGACCAAACTGCTGCTCCTGCTCATGGGCGGCCTGAAGATGGGCAAGCTGCTGACCACGGGCGGCACCATGCTGCTGTCGATCGGCGCTTATGCGCTGATCTTCGGCTGGCGCTATGCCGTCGGCTTCGTGCTGCTGATCTTTGTCCACGAAATGGGGCATTTCCTGGCCGCGCGCCGCCGCGGGCTGGCCGTGGGCGCACCCACCTTCATTCCGTTCGTCGGGGCCTGGGTCGAACTCAAGGACCAGCCGGTCGACGTCGAGACCGAGGCCTATATCGGGCTGGCGGGGCCGGTGGTTGGCACCCTGGGCGCGCTGGCCTGCTATTACATCGGCCGCGGCACCGGCAGCGGCCTGATGCTGGCGCTGGCCTATGCAGGCTTCTTTATCAACCTGTTCAACCTGATCCCGCTCTCGCCGTTCGATGGCGGGCGCGTCACCGCGGTGCTGTCGCCGCGCATCTGGTTCCTTGGCGTGCCGGTGCTGGTGGCGATGTTCCTGTGGCGCCCCAGCCCGATCCTGATCCTGGTGGCGCTGCTGGCGGCCCCGCAGCTGCTCAAGGCCTGGCGCTACGATCCGAAGGCCCCGGAGAACCGCGCCTACTACACCATCAGCGCGGAAATGCGCCTGACCTATACGCTGTACTACCTCGGGCTGGTGGCGTTCCTGGCAGTCATGAGCCATGACCTGCACGGCATGCTGGGCAGCCTGCGCGCCAGCGGCATGGGCGCCTGAGCGCCCGAATCCAATTCAACTTGATACCAAGACGATGAGAAGCAAAACGCTTTACCTGAAGGGCGCAGTCCTGTTGGCTGTGGCAACCATTCCCGCCGTGACCCTGGCGCGTGACTACCGCCAGCCGGGCACGCTCGGCGAAGGCGCGCAGGTGCACCGGTTCGTGCTGCGCGATCCGGCTACCGACCGGCCCCTGCCCGAGGCCCGCTACCGCCTGTTCCTGCCGGGCCAGCGGATCGTAGGCGTCATGCCAAAGCCGAACGAGCAGGACAGTGTGATCTTCGGCATCACCGACAAGCAGGGCAATACCGTGTCGGTGCGGCTGCCTAAGCGCTATCCCAAGGGCAAGTGGATCCTCAACCCGATCATCGGCGATGGGGATTTCGGGGAGTCGTTTTTGCTGCGCGGCGAGACCAGCAACCATCCCATGGGCGGCCTGCCCTATGTGCTCGACCTCAAGGACGGTTTCCTGTTCTGCAACAGGACGGATAGCCGCGGCTATACCTACTATGCGCAAAGCCACAAGGCCCAGACGATCAGCCTGGACTATGAGTTTGGCAGCATGGATGCGACCCAATATGCCTGGTGCAAGCGCCAGTCCGAGACCATCGCCGCCCTGCCCGCCAGCGCCGGGCCGGCGGCCGTGTTCCGGCAGATGCTGGCCAGCTACGAGGCCGGCAAGGACGAAATCAGTGTGAGTTTCCAGGCACGCGTGCGGCGCAAGCTGATCGACCTGGCGATTGCCGGCCGGGACGACAGGCAGCTGGATATCGCGCTTGGCCTGGCGCCGCTCGCCAAGGAGAACCTGAACGAGGTTGGCTATGCGCTGGTCGATGCGAACTGGATGGTGGGGCGCGGCATGGCGATGATCGACGAGGCGCTGGCTCACTCGCCGGACGACCCATTTATCCTCGACAGCAAAGGCTGGGCACTATTCCGCCTGGGCCAGCCGGAGCAGGCGCTCGGCTACATGGAGCAATCGCTGGCCGCTTTTGGCGAGGGCACCGAAGGCAACCTGGGCGCACGCGTGGAAGGCCTGGTGCACAAGGGCGAAACGTTGTGGCAACTGAATCGCAAGGACGAGGCACGCGCCGCGTTTGCGATGGCGACTCACCTGTCGCCCGATGACGAAACGCTGCTGCGCACGCTGGCGCGCCTGCAGGTGGAGCTGCCGTAGGCACACCGCCCCGCGCTAAGGTCGCGGGGCGCCACGGCAAGGCCTTCGAGCCCATGCCAGCCCGCCGGGCACTCAGCCCTGCTGGTGTTCCTTGAACTTGGCCAGCGCAATGGCCAGCGCGGCGCTCCCGATGGTCTTGACCAGCGTGGGGTGCTGCGCGTAGAAGCCGGCAATCTGGTCGACGATGCCCGGATGGACCTGTTCGGCGTGGGTGGCGATCTCCTGCACCTGCGCCGGGCTCAGCTGGCTGGCCTGCTCGGGCGTGACCTGGGTCGCGCCGGGCTGCAGCAGATTGCCCAGTGCGCCGCCTGCCGCCCCGGACAACACCGCCGGCCCGAGCGTTGCCAGCAGCTGGTTAAGCATGCCAGCCTGCTGCGCACCGTTGGACTGGCCGAACAACTCCCCCACCATATTGCCGAAGGCCGGCGTCTGATCCGAATGGAAAGCGCTGGCCAGCAACTGGCCAAGCGCGCCCTCCGGGGCGTTCTGCGCGATGTGGTCCACCTGCTGCTCGGGATTGCCGCCCAGGGCGGAGGCTGCGTTCTGCAAAAAGTCCATCAGGCTCATGATCGGGTTCCGTGATCTGCGTTGCGGGTGCTGCTGCTTGGTGCTTGGTGCTTGGTGCTGCGTGCTTGGCTCTCGGCTCTTGCTGTTGGCGTATAGCCATCAGCGGCTCGGGGCCTAGCTCTTCTTGCTGATCAGGTGATAGGCCAGCAGCAGGATCACCGCGCCCACCACGGCGCCGATAAAGCCTGCCGACTGCCCCGGGCGATACCAGTGCAGGGCTTGCCCGAGAAAGGTGGCCGCCAACGCGCCGCCAATGCCGAGCGCGGCCGTGAGGAAGAACCCGCTAGGGCCGTTGCCCGGGGTAATGGCGCGCGCTACGAGCCCGGCGACGAAGCCGATAACAATGGTCCAGATCAGGTGCATGGTGTCAGGAGAAAAGAAAAAGGGGTGCGCCCCCAGCGGAGCGCACCCTGAACCCGCGCATTACTGCGCGGCGGACTTGGCCGGCGTTGCCGCCTTGGTATGCTTGGTGCTGCTGTGTGTCTTGCTCTTGTGCGCGCTCTTTTCGACCTTGGCAGGCGCCTTGGGGGCGTCGGCGGCCGGTGCCTGGGCGAAAGCACCAGCAGCGAAGAGTCCGAGGGTCAGGATGGCGAGTACCTTCTTCATGTCTATCTCCAGGTGAGGCGCGCAACTTGCGCGTTGCCTGTAAAAACGGCCCGGTGGCAGCGCGTGTTGACAGCGAAAACACAGCGCTATGTAACAGTTCGTATCCGGGTGGTGCGGATGGTGCGGATGGTGGGAAGACTAGCGCAACGCATCCGCCAACAGCACGCTGGTCACAATCGTTTGCAATTCACGCCTGCGGCATAATGCCGACAGAGAAAAAACAAACAGAATAAACAGAACAACAAGAATACGAACAGGACGACAACCCTCCGATGACCACTTCCGCCGCCGGCCGCGCCCGGCTTGACTGGGGCACCCTTGGCCTGCTGACATTCCCGCCGCTGAGCTGGGCCGGCAACGCCATCGTCGGCCACTACGCCGCTGGCGCCATCCCGCCGATCACGCTGAACTTTGCCCGGTGGGCGCTGGCCGGGCTGCTGCTCGCGCCCTATGTCTGGCGGGGCGTGCGCGAGCATGCCGCCACGCTGCGCCAGCATGCCGCGGTGATCACCGCCATGGGCATGCTCTCCGTCTCGGTCTACAACGCCATGCAGTACCTGGCGCTGACCACGTCGTCGCCGATCAACGTGACGCTGATCGGCGCTTCCGCCCCGATCTTCCTGCTGATCATCGGCGCGCTGTTCTTCCGCGAGCGGGTGCGCGGCTGGCATGTGGTGGGCGCCCTGCTATGCCTGGCCGGCGTGGGCGTGGTGATGCTGCGCGGGGATCCCGGGCGGCTGGCCCAGCTGGATTTCGTGGCCGGCGATCTGTTCATGCTGGCGGGCACCATCACCTGGAGCGCTTACACCTGGCTGCTGCGCAAGAAGCGCCCGGACTTGCCGCTGGCCGTGCTGCTGTTTGCGCAGATCGTGACGGGCGTGGCGGCCTGCGTGCCGTTCGTCGCGTGGGAGCTGCTGTCGGGAAGCGCGCCGATTCACTGGAACGGCAAGGCGCTCGGCATCCTGGTGTATGTGGCAACGATCCCTTCGCTGCTGGCCTACTTTGCCTGGGACCGTGCGATTGCCCGCGCCGGGGCGCAGCTGCCGGTGTTCTTCTTCACGCTCACGCCCGTCTTTGCCGCGCTGATGTCTTCCGCGCTGCTGGGCGACTGGCCGCGCTGGTATCACGCGGCCGGGCTGGGCGCCATCGTGGCCGGCATCTGGATCGCCAACCGGCGCTGAACGCGCCGCCGTACGCCTCCTAAGCGGCAACCGCCGGATCCAGCCGAAAGACCGCCACCGAACGCTCCATGCGCTGCGCTTGCTCCTTGAGCGCATCGGCCGCTGCCGCGGCCTGCTCGACCAGCGCCGCGTTCTGCTGCGTGACCTGATCCATCTGCGTCACGGCCTGGTTGACCTGGGCAATGCCGCTGCTCTGCTCCTGCGACGCGCGGCTGATCTCGTCCATCATCACGGTCACGCGCTTGACCGCGGCAACGATGCTGTCCATGGTGGCGGTGGCATCCCCCGCCAGTGCCGAGCCGGCCTCGACCCGCTGCACCGACTGCGAGATCAGCGTGCGGATCTCCTTGGCGGAGCTGCCGGCGCGCTGCGCCAGGCTGCGCACCTCGGTGGCCACCACGGCGAAGCCGCGCCCGTACTCGCCGGCGCGCGCCGCTTCCACCGCGGCATTGAGCGCCAGGATGTTGGTCTGGAACGCGATGCCGTCGATCACCGCGATGATGTCGACGATGCGTTTGGAATCGACCTCGATCTCGCCCATGGTCCGCAGCACGCGGCCCACCGAGGTCCCGCCGGCCACGGCGATGTCGCAGGCCTCGCCCGCCAGCGCGCTGGCCTGGTCCGCGCTGCCGGCGTTCTGCCGCACGATCGCGGTGAGCTGCTCCATGCTGGCGGCCGTCTGCTGCAGCGACGAGGCTTGCTCCTCCGTGCGCTGCGACAGGTCCAGGTTGCCTTGCGCGATCTCGCCTGCGGCCACCAGCACGTTCTGCGCGCCGACCTTGGTATCGCCGATCAGCGCGCGCCAGGTGTCCACCAGCGACAGCAGGTGCCGCTTGACGTGGCTCAGTTCGTCGCTGCCGCGCACCTCCAGCGTGATGGCCAGGTCGCCGTCGTTGATCCGGCCCACCATGCTGGCCACTTGCTGCACGTCGGCGCGCATGCCGTGGCTAAAGCCGGCGAACAGGTAGAACGCCGTGCCCACGGCCAGCAGGGCGACCCCGGCCAGCACCTCGAGCTCCAGCAGCTCGGCAGCGATGCGCTGCTCCAGCATGTCGCGGGCAATCCCGGAAAACGCCTTGTTGACCGAGGAGACCGCGTTGATGGCCGCCGTCGCCTCGTCGAAATAGGGCTTGGCCTCGATGGCGATGCCGCCGCTGCCGAGCATCTTTTCCTTCAGCGTGCGGTGGAAGGTATCCATCGCGGCCAGCTGCGCGAGCGCGCCTTGCACCCGCGGGCGATACACCGGGGCATCGCGCATCACGCGGTCGATGTCACGCCGTACGGACTCCAGCCCGTCCTGGATCTGCTCGCCCAGCGCGGCCAGCTCGGCTTGCTGCGCCGCGTCAGAGTATCCGCCCTGGCTGATGATGGCCGCGCCCCTGCCGCGCGCCAGCGCGCTCAGCTCGGCCAGCTTGGGCATCTGCCCCACCATCAGCGTCACCAGGTAGTACGAGCCGCTGTCGGGATCGAGCGCGAGCGAAGAGCGGTCCGCCACATCGCCGATAAACAGCCGCGTCTGCTTGACCAGCGCGCTGTGCATGTCGAACAGCGCGCCGGCTGTGACGCTCAGGCCCGTTTCATGCATGCGTTGCCACGACTGCTCCAGCTTGCGTGCGTCAGGCATGACATCGAAGCGCGCGGCCTCGCCGGCTTGCTTCACCAGCTCGCCAAGGTGTGCGGCGGCCTTCGCATCGGCACCGTCAAACGTTGCGCGAAACGCAGCGTTGCCAGCGAGCACGGCATTGGCCGCGCCGCGACGGACCTGCGTCTCGCGCATGAAATCGAGCGCGCGGTCGACGATGGCAAGGCCGCTCAGTTCGTCCTGCGAGGCGCGGATCGTCTGCACCGACAGGCTCAGCACCGCATAGAGCGCACCGCCAAGCGGGATCAGGAACAGGATGGCCAGCAACAGCAGCTTGCGGGTGATGGTGAGGCGCGCCATCAGGCGCACGGCGGGGGAGAGAAAAGTAGCCACGAAGACCCCAAAAAAACGCTTGGATACGTCTTGTATCGGCTGGCTGAACGCTGACTGAAGCGCGCTTTCCCGGCTTTTTTCACATGCACAAAGGCGGGGCCGAAAAGGCACAAAGCGGGTGCAGGATGCACGCTAAACGGGCGGAAAACCAGCACGCGCATGCAAGGAACGGAGACCAGGTTGACACAAAACAGACGCAAAACCGACGTACAACGAAGGGATCGCGAACGCAGCGTGGCGGGCGGGCAAAGATCAGAGGAAACACCTGAACCAATGCCGCCTGGCGCTGTCTTTCCGTAGGCGGTTCTGCCCGTGGCAGGCCGAGCAATCAGGATGTTCAACCCCAGGAGATGGCGATGTTAAGCCCCCACGAATTTGCCACCTTGCTGCTGGTCCACGATGTGCAGGATCAACTGGAACTCGATCCCGTGGACCTGGAGGCGCTGCTCGAACGCGGCCTCGTGTCGCTGGAAGAATGCGCGACCGACCGCTGGTGCCCGCGCATTACCGAGCACGGCTACGCGCTGCTGCGCGCGGTTGGCTGGCAGGGCGAGATGAGCCGCGCACGGCGTTGCGAAGCGCGCGGGCACGAGGCGCCCGCGCAGTAACTTGGTGACGCGGTTATGGGGTTATGCGGTTACGCCCCGATCACGCCTCACTCACGCCCCAATCACGCGCCAATCACGCCCTAATGAAAATCGCGGCTGGACACCATCAGGCGGCCCAGCAGCGGGCTCAGGTCCACCAGTTCCTGCGCCACGAGGTGCCTGACCTCTCCCTGGCGCTGCCACGTGCCGATCACCCCCAGCAGCTTCGCGCCCAGGACTTCCTTGCGCTGGCGCTCGATCAGGTCCGGCCACAGGATCACGTTGATGGCGCCGGTCTCGTCCTCGATCGAGGTAAAGATGGTGCCGCCGGCCGTGGACGGCCGTTGCCGCACCGTGACGATGCCGCAGGCACGCACCTGCCGGTTGTTGCCGCAGTGGGATAAATCCTGCGCCGTGGCGTAATGCAGCGCGGCCAGCCGCGGCCGCAGCAGCGCCAGCGGATGCGACTTGAGCGACAGGCCCGTGCTGGCGTAATCGGCCGCCACATCCTCGCCCAGGCGCGGCGCGGGCAGCGATAGCTCGCCCTCTGGCGGCGGCGCCTGGGCGAGCAGGTCGTGATGCGCGGCCTGCAGCGCGGCGGCGCGGGCCTGCCAGCGCGCCTGGCGGCGATGCCCGGCGAGGCCGGCCAGCGCATCGGCCGCGGCCAGCGCATCGATGTCGTGCCGGTCCAGCCCCGCGCGCAGCACCAGGTCTTCCACGCTGGCGAACGGCGCCTCGGCGCGGGCCAGCGCGATCCGCCCGGCCGCCGCCTCGCGCATGCCGTTCACGCGGTTCAGGCCAAGCCGCACCGCCGGCCGGGCGCGCTCGCGGGCGCGTGCTGGCGCACCGCTGGCCGCATGCTCCAGCGTGCTTTCCCAGCCGCTCACCGTCACATCCACCGGATACGTGACCACGTGGTGCCGGCGCGCATCCTGCACGAGTTGCGACGCCGAGTAGAACCCCATCGGCTGGCTGTTGAGCAGCGCGCACAGGAAGACCGCCGGATGGTGGCACTTGATCCACGCGCTGATATAGACCAGCTTGGCGAAGCTGGCCGCATGGCTTTCCGGGAAGCCGTATTCGCCAAACCCTTCGATCTGCTTGCAGATGGCTAGCGCAAATGCCTCCGGGTACTTGTTGCGGGTGAGCGCCTTGACCAGCGCATCCTGGTGCTGCTTCAGGTCGCCCTTGCGCCGCCACGCCGCCATGGAGCGGCGCAGCTGGTCGGCCTGCCCCGGCGTAAAACCGGCGGCGTCGATGGCCAGTTGCATCACCTGCTCCTGGAAGATCGGCACGCCCAGCGTGCGGCCCAGCACCTTCTCGATGACGTCGTTGTGGTACGCCGGCGGCTTGCCGGTGCGCCGCACCTGCTCGCGCCGCTTCAGGTAGGGATGCACCATGCCGCCCTGGATCGGGCCGGGCCGCACGATGGCCACTTCCACCACCAGGTCGTAATACTTGCGTGGCAAGAGGCGCGGCAGCATCGACTGCTGCGCGCGCGACTCCACCTGGAATACGCCGATGGTGTCGGCGGCGCAGATCATGTCGTAGGTTTGCGGATCGTCCTTGGGCACGTCTTCCATCCGGTACGGCGCGCCCGAGCGCGTGGGGATCATCGCCAGCGCGCGGCGGATGGCCGAGAGCATGCCGAGCGCCAGCACGTCCACCTTCAGCAAGCCCAGCGATTCAAGGTCGTCCTTGTCCCACTGGATCACGCTGCGGTTTTCCATGGCCGCGTTCTCTATCGGCACCAGCCGCGACAGCTTGTGCCGCGCAATCACAAAGCCGCCCACGTGCTGCGACAAATGGCGCGGAAAGCCGCGCAGTTGCGTGGTCAGGCTGGCCCACTGCCGCACCGCCGGCGCGTCCGGGTCCAGCCCGTACTGCGAAATGCGCTCCAGGAAGGTCTTGCCGCCATCCCACCATGCCTGCCCCTTGACCACCTGCTCGATCACGCTGGCATCGATGCCCAGCGCCCGGCCCACGTCGCGCAGCGCGCTGCGCGAGCGATAGGTGATCAGCGACGCCGCCAGCGCGGCGCGGTTGCGGCCGTATTTCTCGTAGATGTACTGGATGACTTCTTCGCGCCGCTGGTGCTCGAAGTCCACATCGATGTCCGGCGGCTCGTCGCGCTCGCGCGAGAGAAAACGGCCGAACAGCAGGTTGGCATCGGCGGGATCGACCTCGGTGATGAACAGGCAATAGCAGACCAGCGAATTGGCTGCCGAGCCGCGGCCCTGGCACAGGATGCCGCGGCTGCGGGCAAAGCGCACGATGTCGTGCACGGTGAGGAAGAACGGCTCGTACTGCTTCTCGCGGATCAGCGCGAGCTCCTCCGCCAGTTGCCTGCGCCATTCGGGCTCGAGCCCTTTGGGGAAGCGCCGCAGCACGCCTTTCATGGTCTCGCGGCGCAGGTAGCTGAATGGCGTCTCGCCCGGGGGCACCAGTTCCTCCGGGTACTCGTAGCGCAGCGACGCCAGCGAGAAGTCGCACATGGCGGCAACCCGCAACGTCTGCGCCAGCGCCTCGCGCGGGTACAAGCGCGACAAGCGTTGGCGCATGCGCAGGTGCTGCTCGGCATTGGGCGCCAGCGCCATGCCGCATTCAGCCAGCGGCTGGCCCACGCGGATCGCGCTCAGCACGTCCGACAGCGGCTTGCGCGAGCGCACATGCATGGTCACCGCGCCGGATGCCACCAGGGGCACGCCGCTCAGCGCCGCGGCTTGCTCCAGCCGCAGCCGGTGCGTGGCATCGGCATGGCCCTGCAATTGCTCGAGCGCGATCCAGCCGCGCTCGCCAAACGCCTGCCGCATCCATTGGGCTTGCCGCAGCAGCTCGGCGGGGTCCGGGCAATACGAAGGCAGCAGCAGCGCCAGGCAATCGGGCATGCCGCGCAGGTGGGCCTGGTCCGGCTGCGGCGCGGCGATGTCGTCGGGATGCAGCGCGTAGGCGCCCTTTTGCACGCGCGTGCGGCCCAGCGTGATCAACTCGCTCAGGTTGCCGAAGCCTTCGCGGTTTTGCGCCAGCAGCACCAGCCGCAGCACGGGCCGGCCCGTGTGGTCGGTGAGCGTAAAGCGGCTGCCGATCAGCAGGCGGAAATCCTGCGCGGCACGGGCCAGGGCAAGCAGGCGATCATGCCGGCGCAGGCGGGCCTGCAAGGCGTCATCGGCGCTCCCGGTGGCAGTGGCGTCCGGCGCGGCGGGGAATTCGCCATCCCCTTGATGCTCGCCGTCTTCGTCGTCGCCCTCCTCCGGCGCCTCCGCCGCCTCGTCCTCATCCTCCCGCAGCCCGGCGGCCAACCGCGCCGCGCTGCGCTCGGCCGCATCGCGGGTGCGTTCGCGCAGGTCCTTCAGCGCATGGTGCGCGCGGGCCGTGCCCGCCACCGAGCATTCGTCGGTCAGCGCCAGGCCACGGTAGCCGAGCGCAAACGCGCGCTCGATCAGCTCGGCCGGATGCGACGCCCCGTCCAGGAAGGTGAAATTGGAGATGCAATGCAGCTCCACATAGTCGGGCAACGCCGGCAGCAGCGCGGAAAGCGCCGGCGGCAAAGCGGAGAATGAAGGGCTGGCTGGCTGGCTCGACATGGCAAGGATTCAGGCAAACGCTCGGGCAAACACTCGGGCAAAGACTCAGGCAAACAAGCCGTGCAGGAACCAGCGGTACTCGCCGCTTTCCTCACGCCCGGGGCGCTGGCGATAGACCCAGCAGCGCAGCCCGTCCGCCCGTTGCGCAACGAAGTAATCGCGCGTGGCCAGCGCGCCGTCCCACCAGCCGGATTCGATGCGCTCCGGCCGCGAGAGCAACGTCAATGGCCCGCCGTGACAAGGCCGATGGCGCTGCACAGTCAGCGCCACGGGTTGCGCCATCAGCCACAGCGGACGCTCCGGCATGCCCGCCGGGGCACGCTGCGGCTCGCGCGGCGCGCGCGCAGGCATCTCATCCACCGGGCACCAGCGGTTGGCGCGCTCGGGCCGGTGGTCGGCCAGCGGCTGCGGTTGCAGCACGTTCTCCCGGCCCAGGCGCGCCATCAGCGTATCGAGCACGCGGCCCAGTTCCGCCGGCGTGCCGCCCGGCTCGGGAAACAGCGCATCGCTCTGCGGCACGCAGGCCTGGACCGACTCCACCACCAGCAGCAGGCTCACCGCCGGCACGCGGAACTGCACCTTGTCCAGCCGCTCCTGCAACAGCTTGGACAAATGCGCCGGATCGCGGCTGGGCTGCGCCAGGCTGATCGTCACCGGCGTTGCCTGCGTCTGGGCACCCAGCCGGTAGCGCTCATGCTCCAGCCGCAGCACAAGATGCGTCACGCCCGCCTGCTGCACGGCCAGCCAGCCGGCCAGCGCCAGCAGCAAACGCTGCGCGCCCGCCATCACGCCCTGCACGGATTCGGTCCGGCCTGGCAGCTCCATGCGCTGCGAGAAGGTGGCGGGCGCGCTGAACCACGTAAAGCGCACCGGCACCTCGCCATAGGCCTGGTCCAGCCGCGCCAGCAGGTCCGGCCCCAGCCGGCGCCGCAGGCCGGCACGCGGCAGGCCCCGCACCTCGCCCACGGTCCGGCAGCCGATGCCATCGAGCCAGCCATCGTCCGCCAGCCCTTGCAACATGCCCACCGGCAGCCGGTCCAGCAGCCGCGCCATGCGCCGCGGCCCCACCGCGCGCCGCGCCGGACGCACCAGCCCGCCCCGGCGATCCCGCCGCAGCGGCTGCGCCGCCAGCCACGCCGCCCCGAAGGCCGTCGGCCCGCAGCCCAGCTGCAGGAACACCCCCAGCCGCCGCACCCGCGCATACACCGCCCGGCACAACGCAAGATGGCCGCCAAACAACCGCAGGCTGGCCCCGGCATCGATCATCACGGTAGCCACCCCGGCATCGGGATGCACCGTGACATGCGGCGTGAAATGCAGCAACGCCAGCGCCAGCGCCGTCATCACCTGCGCCTCGGCCGCCGGCTCGCGCTGCAGTTGCACCACCTGCGCCGACAACGCCTGCACGCCGCCCCGCCGCATCCCCGCCTGCACCCCCAGCGCCACCGCCGGGCCGTTGGCCAGCACCACCCGCTCGCGCTCCATCACCGCCACCGGCACGCTGTGGTGCAGCAGGCCGGCGCACGCGCGCAGCGCGGCGGGCTCAGGCCAGTTCGGCTGCAGCGCGTCCAGCGACAGGCGCGGCAGATGCACCGCGATCCAGTACGACATGGGCTTGCTCTCCCGCAACGGCTTGGGAAACCGGGGCATTCAGGGGGACCGGCATCGACGGGGCCTGCGGCGCCGCAGGCGGCGTGGCCATGGCGGGCACCGCCATCATCTCGCCCAGCGGCAGCACCAGCGGCGTATCGCGCACCGGGCCGCGCCGCTTGTGGAACGTGACCGACACGGCATTGCCCGGCGCCGGCGACAACAGCAGCCGCAGCACCGCCGGCGACGACTCGCGCAGCACGCTGGCCGGCCGGCACGCCCACACCACGGCGTCTCCTGCCTGCGCCAGCACCTGCAAGCGCCGCAGCGCCTCGGGACGCGCCGTGGGCAGCCACACCATCACCCCGCCAAAGGCCTGGCTGCGCAGCACCTGCTCCGCCGCCCACAGCACATCCGCCTGCGCCGCGGCCCGGCTCGCGCCAGCGGGCGGGCGCACCCAGTACAACTGGCGCGCCGGCAAACCCCATTCGGCCAGGCACGTGGCATTGGGCAGGTACGGCGGCCCGATCAGCGCCACCCGGCGCTGCCCCGCGGCCAGCGCCAGCAAGGCCGGGCGCAGCAGCCGCAACTCGCCCACGCCGGGGTCGGCCAGCAGCAGCTCCGTGAGCGCGCCCACCGGCCAGCCACCGCCGGGCAACTCGGCCGAGAGCGCGTCATGGCCGGTCGGCAAGGCCGGCACGCTGCCCGCCCGGCCCAGATGGCCAAGCTGCCCCGCCCGCCACAGGCCGGGATAGCGTTGCTCCAGTGCGTCCAGCGCCCCCTGCCGGTCGGCCACGGGCGGCTGCGCCAAAGGCGAATCGCCCGATGTTTCGGGCGATAGGGGAAAGAGTTCGGCGGTCATGTGATGCGTGCGGCTCAGCCCGGGGGGACTGATAGGAAGTTTCCGAATGTCGCGGTAGGAATGCCTATTACTAGGCACCCCCCGCACAGATCCCGGCGTGCGCAATTTACGCACCGGGCTCCTGCCTCAGGTGTTTGGCGGTAAACCGTATGACAGGCCAAGGATGAAGGACCCGTCATGTGATGCGTGCGGCTCAGCCCGGGGGGACTGATAGGAAGTTTCCGAATGTCGCGGTAGGAATGCCTATTACTAGGCACCCCCCGCACAGATCCCGGCGTGCGCAATTTACGCACCGGGCTCCTGCCTCAGGTGTTTGGCGGTAAACCGTATGACAGGCCAAGGATGAAGGACCCGAGGTGGGGGTAACCAATCGCGAACCAACCGCGCCATCCGACTCCATGTGGTGCTGTCCTTCTGGCTGCGGCGCCGCAGCGCGCGCCACCAGAGCTTTGCAATTAGGAATCGGAATGCACGTATGGCGTGCGTGTTGGTCGGCACAGCATGGTAGTTGAGGAAGCCTTGCACCACCCGCCTTAGCCATTTCCCCTGCTCCGAGATCGACTGGTGCCATCTGCGTCTCAACTCCTCCCTGATTTCCCGTAGCTTGGCCTGCATCCGGTCGCGCCGGGTGTGCCGCCTAAGCATGAACTTGCCATCTTTGGCTCGTCCACTGATGTGGGTGAATCCGAGGAAGTTGAAGGTCTCGGGCTTGCCCAGTCCCCGCTTGGCTCGATTTGCGGCTGCGAAGCGGCCGAACTCGATCAAACGGGTTTTCTCCGGGTGAAGCCTGAGCGCAAATTGCTCCAGCCGTTGCTGCATGGCACGCCTGAAGCGTTTGGCATCATCGGCCTTGTCGAAGCCGACGACGATGTCGTCGGCATATCGAACGATCACGACGTTCCCCTGCGCATGGCGCTTGCGCCATTGGTTCGCCCAGAGGTCGAAGACGTAGTGCAGGTAGATATTGGCCAGCAAGGGCGAGATGACTGCACCCTGCGGCGTACCTTCCTCGGTGGCCGTAACCACCCCATCTTCCATCGCGCCAGCTTTCAGCCATTTGCCGATCAGGCGTAACACGCGCCGGTCGCCGATGCGATGCTCCAGAAACCGCAGTAGCCAGTCATGGCTGACGGTATCGAAGAATCGACTGATGTCGGCGTCCAGTATCCAGTTCACATAAGTTCGCGCTATCCCGGTGGCCAGTGCATCCAGCGCATCGTGTTGACTGCGCCGTGGCCTGAAGCCATACGAGAACCCAAGGAAGTCCGTCTCATAGACCGCGTTGAGCACTTCCACCACTGCACGCTGGACAATCTTGTCTTCCAGCGCTGCAATGCCCAGAGGGCGCAGCTTTCCATCCGCCTTGGGTATGTACTGCCGGCGGCTGGGCTGTGCCCGATAGGCTTGGCGGTGCAAGCGCCCGTGCAGGTCGCTCAGGTTTTCCTCTAGATCCTGCTCGTAGTCGCTCCATGTCACCCCATCGACCCCGGCCGCCGCCTTCCGTTTAAGCCAGAAGAACGACGTCTGTAGCAACTCAAGATCAATCAGGTGGAACAGTGCTGTGAACCGTTCCTTCTTCCTTTGCCTTGCGGCTTCCCGCACACGGACTAATCTCTGGGACACGCTGATCCGGCTCAGCGTCCGGGACGTGTGTAACCAATCCGTGTTCCCCTTGGCCTTCCCCCTTGGCTCCACCGACTCCGCCTCCGGTTGCCCGGACTTGTTCGCCAGCTTCGTCGCTACTATGGGGAAGTCCGACTTCTCTCGTCCGTACATCATCGGCTTCGGCTCCTCGCCTTCCCGATGCGGACCAGGCGGCAACGCTGCCACTGCTGGGCAGACGAGAGATCTCCCGGTTCCCGCACAAGGAGCGTACGTACATGCCAGGGTCTCAGACCGCGCCGAGTCGTCCGGGCGCTCGCGCAAGCGCGCCCGTCCGTGTTGCCTTCCGCAAACAGTAGTGCGTCGGCACCCGGGACTGGATAAATTTTTCGCGGCTCAATGGCTGGCCTATACGCACCCCTGTCAACGCTTCGCTGCGCGCCTCGCGGCGCACAACGCATGACTCGGGGACAGCGTGATTCGCTAAATCTTCTGCTGTCAGGGACTTTCACCCTTTACTCCTTGCCGGTTAGCCGGCGCACACTGTATAAATATACAGTACTAACTGTAGCCGCAGGACCGCCAACGTGCCAACCCGACCACCCTCCTCCAGCCCGCTGAAAGGCCGGGCGGCGCGTTCGAACGACGTCAGCCGGTTCGACGCCTGGACCCGCGAACGGGTCGCCGACGAGTCCCAAGCCTTCGATGAGCCAGAGACGCCCCAAATCCAGACCATTGTCTTCACGGAGAAGGCCAAACGCATCGTCTCGCGCAACCAGTCGCCAGACCTGCCGTTCGACGCGTCCATCAACCCGTACCGCGGGTGCGAGCATGGCTGTATCTATTGCTATGCCCGGCCCAGCCACGCCTATCTGGGGCTTTCGCCAGGCCTCGACTTCGAAACCCGTCTGTACGCAAAAGACAATGCCGCCGCCTTGCTCGAGGCCGAACTGGCTCACCGCAACTACGTACCGACGGTGATCGCGCTGGGGGCCAATACGGATCCTTACCAGCCCATCGAGCGGGATCTCAAGATCACGCGCGGCATCCTGGAAGTGCTGGAGCGATTCAACCACCCGGTGGCCATCACGACCAAGTCGGGCGTGGTCACGCGCGACATCGACATCCTGCAGCGCATGGCGGCCAAGAACCTGGTCCGGGTCCATATGTCGGTCACGTCGCTCAAGAACGAGATCGCCCGCACGCTGGAGCCCCGCGCAAGCGCGCCGGCGCGCCGCCTGGCCGCCATCGCTTCCCTGAGCGAGGCCGGCATACCGGTGGGGGTGATGGTGGCGCCGGTCATTCCGAGCCTGACCGATCCGGAAATGGAGTCCATCCTTGAGGCCGGCGCCAAGGCCGGCGCGAAAACCGCGGCGTATATCCTGCTGCGCCTGCCGCGCGAGGTGGAGCAGCTGTTCTCAGAGTGGCTGGCCACCTACCATCCGCTGCGCGCCCGGCACGTCGAAAGCCTGGTCGCGCAAATGCGCGGGGGCCAGGCCTACGACTCACGGTTCGGCACGCGCATGACCGGCACCGGCATCTTTGCCGAACTGCTGCGCAAGCGCTTCAAGCTGGCCTGCCAGCGCTTCGGGCTCAATGCCGAGCGCCACCCGCTCACCACCGAACATTTCTCCCGGGCGAGCGCCGCGCCGCAGATGTCGCTGTTCTAGGCCGGATGCGCAGGACAGCGCGGCTTCACGCGTGCGGCGCCTTCTCGTCGACCGCGATCGCCAGCGTTTCCTTGATCTCCTCCATCACCACGTAGCTCTTGGACTGAGCGGCGCCCGGCAACTGCAAGAGGATGTCGCCCAGCAGGCGGCGGTACTCGCCAATCTCGCGGATGCGCGCCTTGATCAGGTAGTCGAAATCGCCCGAGACCAGATGGCACTCCAGTACTTCCGGAATGCGCGACACCTCGCGGCGGAACTGCTCGAACATATTGCCGGACTTGTTGCCCAGCGAGATCTCGACAAACACAAGCAAGCCGCTGCCGAGCAGCGCGGGATTCAGACGCGCGTAGTAGCCCATGATGACGCCGTCACGCTCCATGCGCTTGACCCGCTCGATGCATGGCGTGATGGTCAGGCCGACCGCTTCCGCCAGCTCCTTCATCGACATACGCCCGTCAGCCTGGAGCAAGGCCAGGATCTTCCGATCCAGCCGATCCAGGCTGCGCACGGGCTGACGACTCGTTCTCATTAGTTATTCCTGTTTCCATGAAAATTACAACAACTATGACTGCTCATATTTAAATAGTATAGATGTAAATACTTTATCCATTCTATTTCTTGGTTGCGGGCCCCCGACTATGCGCGTTCTCGTTCTTGGCAGTGGCGTAATTGGCGTGACCAGCGCCTGGTACCTGGCCCGTGCCGGCCATGAGGTCACCGTGATCGACCGGGAGGCCGCACCCGCGCTGGGGACCAGTTTCGCCAACGCCGGCCAGATCTCCCCGGGCTATGCATCGCCCTGGGCCGCACCCGGCGTGCCGCTCAAAGCCATCAAGTGGATGTTCCAGGAGCACGCACCGCTGTCCATCAAACCGGACGGCACGCTGTTCCAGCTGCAATGGATGTGGCAGATGCTGATGAACTGCAGCGCTGAGCGCTATGCCGTCAACAAGGAACGCATGGTGCGCCTGGCCGAGTACAGCCGCGACTGCATCGTCGCCCTGCGCGCCGATACCGGCATCGCCTACGAGGGCCGCCAGCAAGGCACGCTGCAACTCTTCCGCACCGCCGAGCAGCTCGACGGCGCCGCCAAGGACATTGCCGTGCTGGAGCAAGCCGGCGTGCCCTACCAGTTGCTATCGCGCGAGGAACTCGCCGCCAGCGAACCGGCCCTGGCCGCCGTCAGCCACAAGCTGACCGGCGGCCTGCGGCTACCCAACGATGAAACCGGCGACTGCCAGCTGTTCACCCGGCAACTCGCCGCCATGGCCGAAGGCCTGGGCGTGCAGTTCCAATACAACCGCTCCATCGACGGGCTGCTGACCAAGGGCGATGCCGTTACCGGCGCCATGGTGGGCGGCGAGCCGGTCATGGCCGACCTGGTCGTGGTGGCGTTGGGCAGCTGGTCGACACCGTTCGTGAAAAATTTCCTGCCCGGCCTGTCGAACCTGCCGGTGTACCCACTCAAGGGATTTTCGCTCACGGTACCGATGACCAATGCCGATCGCAGCCCCGTTTCCACGGTGCTCGACGAAACCTTCAAGGTGGCAATCACCCGCTTCGACGATCGCATCCGCGTGGGCGGCATGGCGCAGATCGTGGGTTATGACCGCACGCTCGACCCGGCCAAGCGCCGGACCCTGGAGCATGTGGTCACGGACCTGTTCCCGGGCGCGGGCGATGTCAGCCGTGCCAGCTTCTGGACCGGACTGCGCCCAATGACGCCGGATGGCACTCCCATCGTCGGCCCCACGCAGGTCAAGGGCCTGTGGCTCAATACCGGCCATGGCACGCTGGGCTGGACCATGGCCTGCGGCTCGGGCAAGCTGCTGTCAGACCTGGTGTCCGGCACCTCGCCGGCGATCCGCGCGGACGACCTCTCGGTGGCTCGCTATCTCAAGCCAGCGAGAACGCACGCCGCCCCGCGCCACGCGGCGGCCTGATCCGCGCATCGGTTTCGAGGAAGTAAAAAAGGCGACCCGCGGGTCGCCTTTTTCTTGCCTGGACCAGGAAGACCTCAGAACTGCGCTTCGCTCAACGCGTTGACCGGCACCGCGCCCGCCACGATGGCATCGCGCAAACCCGATGCCTGCGACAGGATGTGCTCCGCGAAGAAATGCGCCGTCGAGATCTTGGCGTCGTGGAAGGACGGATCCTCGCCACGCTTCGCATCCGCCGCGAGCATCGCGCGGCCAAGCTGCCAGCCCGAAAACACGATGCCGCAGAGCTTCAGGTAAGGCACGCTGCCGGCAAACACGGCATTCGGGTCCGACTTGGCATTGGCCACGACGAACGCCACGACGGTCTCCAGCGCGGCGCGCCCCTTGGCCAGTTGCGCCTGCACCGCGGTGAAGGCCGCACCACCATGCTTGCCCAGCGCCGCCTCGGTCTCGGCGATCTGCGCGCAGATCGCACGGGCCACCGCGCCACCGTCGCGCAGCGTCTTGCGGCCGACGAGGTCGTTCGCCTGGATCGCGGTCGTGCCTTCGTAGATCGGCAGGATGCGGGCATCGCGATAATGCTGGGCCGCGCCGGTCTCCTCGATGAAGCCCATGCCGCCGTGCACCTGCACGCCAAGGCTGGTCACATCGATCGACAATTCGGTGCTCCAGCCCTTGACGATGGGCACCATGAACTCATAGAACGCCTGGCTTTGCTTGCGCACCGCGTCGTCGGCATGCTGGTGCGCCGTGTCGCACGCGGCCGCGGCCACATACGCTACCGCGCGTGCGCCTTCGATCAGCGAGCGCATGGTCATCAGCATGCGCTTGACGTCCGGGTGATGGATGATGGTCACAGCCTCGCGTGCGGAGCCATCGACCGGACGGCTTTGCACGCGCTCGCGGGCAAAATTCACCGCCTGCTGGTAAGCCCGCTCCGACACGGCGATGCCTTGCATGCCGACCGAGAAGCGCGCCGAGTTCATCATGATGAACATGTATTCCAGGCCGCGGTTTTCCTCGCCGACCAGCGTGCCGATAGCGCCACCGTGATCGCCGAACTGCAGCACGGCCGTGGGGCTGGCCTTGATGCCCAGCTTGTGCTCGATCGACACGCAGTGCGCATCATTGCGCGCGCCCAGCGAGCCGTCCGCATTCACCAGGAACTTGGGCACGATGAACAGCGAGATGCCCTTGACGCCCTCGGGTGCCGTGGGCGTGCGCGCGAGAACGAGATGGACGATGTTCTGCGCCATGTCGTGCTCACCGTAGGTGATGAAGATCTTGGTGCCGAACACCTTGTAGGTACCGTCACCCTGCGGCTCGGCGCGCGTGCGCACGGCCGCCAGGTCCGAGCCGGCCTGCGGCTCGGTCAGGTTCATGGTGCCGGTCCACTCGCCGGAGATCAGCTTGGGCAGGAAGGTGGCCTTCTGCGCGTCGCTGCCTGCGGTCAGCAGGGCTTCGATGGCGCCGTCTGTCAGCAGCGGGCACAGCGCGAACGACAGGTTCGCCGTGTTCAGCATCTCGTTGCAGGCGGTGGCGATCAACTTGGGCAAGCCCTGGCCGCCAAATTCCTGCGGATGCAGCACGCCCTGCCAGCCACCTTCGCCAAACTGGCGGAACGCGTCCTTGAAACCGGGCGTGGTGGTAACCACGCCGTCCTTCCAGCTGCTGGGATCGGTGTCGCCAATGCGGTTGAGCGGCGCCACCACTTGTTCGTTGAATTTGGCCGCCTCGTCGAGCACCGCCTGCGCCGTCTCCGGCGTGGCGTCCTCGAAGCCGGGCAGCTTGCTGACTGCGTCAAGATCAGCCAGTTCGTTCATCACGAACAGCATGTCCTTGAGCGGGGCACGGTAGGTCATCGATGTCTCCGGTAGGTATAAAAAAGCCGTTCTCGGGCGGGCCCGGAACGGCTAGTACTTACTGATCGAGCCCGGCGCCTCAAACGCCGTGCCGGGCGGTGGGGATCAGCCCAGCGCCGCCACCAGTTCGGGCACGACGGTGTTCAGATCGCCCACCAGGCCGTAGTCGGCCACCGAGAAGATCGGGGCTTCGGCATCCTTGTTGATCGCGACGATCACCTTGGAGTCCTTCATGCCCGCCAGATGCTGGATCGCGCCGGAGATGCCGACGGCGATGTACAGCTGCGGCGCGACGATCTTGCCGGTCTGGCCGACCTGGTAATCGTTGGGCACGAAGCCGGCATCGACAGCAGCGCGGGACGCGCCCATCGCGGCGTTCAGCTTGTCGGCCAGCGGCGTCAGCACCTTGGTGTAGTTCTCGCCGGAACCCACGCCACGGCCACCGGACACGATGATCTTGGCGGCGGTCAGCTCAGGGCGGTCGCTCTTGGTGACTTCGCGCGAAACGAATTGCGAGATGCCAGCGTCGGCCACGGCGGGCAGGTTTTCCACGGCGGCCGAACCACCTTCGGCTGCGGCAGCGTCAAAGCCAGTACCGCGCACGGTGATGATCTTGACCTTGTCCGACGATTGCACGATCGAGATCGCGTTGCCGGCGTAGATCGGGCGCTCGAACGTGTCCGGGCTGTCGACCTTGGTGATGTCCGACAGCTGGGCTACGTCCAGCTTGGCCGCGACGCGCGGCAGGATGTTCTTGCCGTAGGCCGATGCGGGCGCCAGGATGTGGCTGTAGTCGCTGGCGATGGCCAGCACTTGCTCGGCCACATTTTCGGCCAGGCCGTCGGCGAACTGCGGCGCGTCGGCCAGCAGCACCTTGGACACGCCGGCGATCTTCGCAGCGGCGGCAGCAGCGGCGGCGGCATTGGCGCCGGCCACCAGCACGTGGACATCGCCGCCGCACTGGGCGGCTGCCGTCACGGTATTCAGCGTGGCGGCCTTGATGGATTGGTTGTCGTGTTCAGCAATAACGAGTGCAGTCATGTTTTATCTCCTGGCGCGCTCAGATGACCTTGGCTTCGTTCTTCAGCTTTTGCACCAGCGTCGCAACGTCCGGCACCATCACACCCGCGCTACGCTTGGGCGGCTCAACGACCTTGACGGTCTTCAGACGCGGCGCCACGTCCACGCCGAGATCTTCCGGCTTGACGATGTCGAGCGGCTTCTTCTTGGCCTTCATGATGTTCGGCAGCGTGACATAACGCGGCTCGTTCAGGCGCAGGTCAGTGGTCACCACCGCCGGCAGCTTGAGCGACAGGGTCTCCAGACCACCATCCACTTCACGCGTCACCGATGCGCGGCCATCGGCCACCACCACCTTCGAGGCGAAGGTAGCTTGCGGCAGGCCCGCCAGCGCAGCCAGCATCTGGCCGGTCTGGTTGGAATCGTCGTCGATGGCCTGCTTGCCCAGGATCACCAGTTGCGGCTGTTCCTTGTCGACCAGGGCCTTGAGCAGCTTGGCCACGGCCAGCGGCTGCAGGTCTTCGTTCGATTCCACCAGGATGCCGCGGTCGGCACCGATGGCCATCGCCGTACGCAGGGTTTCCTGGCACTGGGTCACGCCGCAGGACACGGCGATCACCTCGGTGACCACCCCGGCTTCCCGCAGGCGCACCGCTTCTTCCACGGCGATTTCGTCAAACGGGTTCATGCTCATCTTGACGTTAGCCAGATCCACGCCCGTGCCGTCCGACTTCACCCGGACCTTGACGTTGTAATCCACCACGCGCTTGACTGCGACGAGTACTTTCATGCGCTCACTCCACTGATAGTCGATAGTCAGAAATTTGGTTCGCCCGCCATTATAACCACCGGGTGGGTGGCACTCTTATTTTTCGAACGGTCGTACTATTTTATCGGTAAAGAATTGCCGGGCATAGCCCGGCAATGTGAAAACCTCGCCGTATTGTGCCGCAGGATGCCCTGCGGCACACGGTTTTCGAGGGTTTTTTCAAACTTACCAGGCGGTAATCACCGAATCCTTGTAGGTGCTCTGGACGTACTGCTTGATCTCCGGCGAATGATAGGCCTTGACCAGCTTGGCTACCCAGGGCTTGTTCTTGTCGGCTTCGCGGATGGCGATCAGGTTGGCATAGGGACCCTTGGGACCTTCCATGGCAATCGCGTCCTTGGTGGGCGACAGGCCAGCCGATTCAGCGTAGTTACCATTGACGGCGGCGGCATCGAGGTCATCCAGCGAACGCGGCAGCTGCGCGGCGTCCAGTTCGACGATTCGGATCCTCTTCGGGTTGGAGACGATGTCCAGCGGCGTGGCCTTCAGGCCGGCATCCGGGCGCAGCTTGATCAATCCCTTGCTTTGCAGCAACAGCAGGCCACGGCCGCCATTGGTGGGATCGTTCGGCACGCCGACGCGAGCGCCGTCCTTGATCTGGTCGAGCGACTTGATCTTCTTGGAGTACACGCCCATCGGGAAGGTCACGGTGAAGGCGATGTGGGTGAACTTGTAGCCACGGTCCTTGATCTGCGCCTCCAGGTACGGCAGGTGCTGGTAGCTGTTGGCGTCCAGGTCGCCAGCGGCCAGCGCGGCGTTCGGCTGGACGTAGTCACTGAACTCCACCAGCTGGATATTCAGGCCGTCCTTGGCCGCGACCTTCTTCACCTGCTCCATGATCTGGGCGTGCGGGCCGCCGGTGACGCCGATCTTGATCGGCTTTTCCTGCGCCATGGCGCCAGTGGCCAGGGTGGCGCCCAGGGCGGCGCCGACAATCCATTGCAGCAAGTTACGACGTTGCATGTTGACTTCCTTTTTCTCGATGGCTCTATGTCTTTGCAGATAGCCGGGCGGATCGCCGGGCTGACTTGTTACTTGTGGCTGATGCGCCGCACCAGCCAGTCGCCGAAGCTTTGCACCGCTTGCACGAAGACGATCAGGATCAGCACCACCGCCACCATCACCTCGGTGATGTAGCGCTGGTAGCCGTAGCGGATGCCGAGGTCGCCCAGGCCGCCGCCGCCGATGGCGCCGGCCATGGCCGAGTAGCCCACCAGGCTCACAAAGGTGATGGTCAGACCGGCCACGATGCCAGGCATGGCCTCGGGCAGCAGCACCTTCATCACGATCTGGCCGGTGCTCGCGCCCATCGACTGGGCGGCCTCTACCAGGCCTTTGTCGACTTCGCGCAGCGCGCTTTCCACCAGCCGTGCGATAAACGGAATCGCGGCGATGGTCAGCGGCACCACGGCCGCGGTCGTGCCGATCGACGAGCCCACGATAAAGCGCGTGAACGGAATCACCACCACCAGCAGGATGATGAAGGGGATCGAGCGCACGGCGTTGACCACCACGCCAATCGTGCGGTTGAACAGCGGATGCGACAGCACGCCACCGCGGTTGGTCAGGTGCAGCAGCACGCCCAGCGGCACGCCAAAAAGCGCGCCGACCACGCCCGAGATGCTCACCATCAGCAGCGTCTCGTTGAACGAGGTCAGGAACAGGTCAAACATTTCAGACCACATGCTCGATCTCCTCCACCACCACGCCTTCTTGTTGCAGATACTCCATTGCCGCCTTCACGTCGGCCAGGTCGCCGGTGGCCATGATGGCCAGCGAGCCGAAGGCCTGGCCCTGGATTTCGTCGATATGCCCGTGCAGGATGTTGAAGTCCAGCCCGTAGCGGCGAATCGCCTGGGCCAGCACCGGCTGGTCCACGCCCGCGCCGGTGAAGGCCAGGCGATAGACGTGGTCGCGCCCGTTGCCGAGGCGGCTCTCCACGCGCTTGAGCACGCTTTGCGGCAGTTCCTGCGCGATCACGTCGCCGATCATGGCGCGCGTGACCGCATGCTGCGGACGCAGGAAGACATCGATCACCCGGCCGGTTTCCACCACCTGGCCAGCCTCAAGCACGGCCACGCGGTCGCAGACCTGCTTGATCACTTCCATCTGGTGCGTGATCATGACGATGGTCAGGCCCAGCTCGCGATTGATCTGCTTGAGCAGTTCCAGGATGGAGCGAGTGGTCTCCGGATCGAGGGCGGAAGTGGCCTCGTCCGACAGCAGTACCTTGGGCTTGCTGGCCAGCGCCCGCGCAATCCCCACGCGCTGCTTCTGCCCGCCGCTGATCTGGGCGGGATAGCGATCCTTGAGCGCCGTCAGGCCAACCAGCTCCAGCAGCGGCAGCACCGTATCGGAGATCTCGCTGCGGGATTTGCCAGCCAACTCCAGCGGCAGCGCCACATTGTCATAAACGGTGCGCGACGACAGCAGGTTGAAATGCTGGAAGATCATGCCGATGTCGCGGCGTGCCCGGCGCAACGCGCCGCTGTCGAGCGCGGTCAGATCCTGGCCGGCAACGAAGACGCGGCCGGCGCTGGGGCGGTTAAGCAGGTTGATGGCGCGCACCAGCGTGCTCTTGCCAGCGCCGCTGCGGCCGATGATGCCGAAGACCTCACCTGCCGCAATCGACAGGTTGACGTCCCGCAGCGCATGCACCTCACCCGACCCGCCGGGGAAGCGCTGCGAAAGACCTTGCAGTTCAATCATGTGAAAAGAAAACGGCAACAGGCGAGTTTGTCTCTAGCACTGTTGCCGCATTTTATTTTTTTGGGCGAAGCGCGCATTTTAAGCGATCCGCTTCATACCAGAAACGACTTTTTGCCGATGTCTTTATGCATTGAGGGCATATAGCCCAACAAAAATCACAAAAAAAGTACTTACAAGACACTCCACGAAGGCGGGCGCTTGTCGAGGAAGGCCTGCACGCCTTCCAGCGCCGTCGGATCCATCATGTTGCAGGCCATGGTCTGGCCGGCGAGCTGGTAGGCCGCTTCGATGCCCATCTCCAGCTGGCGGTAGAACAGGCCCTTGCCGGCGGCCACGGCAGCGGCCGGCTTGGCGCAGATGCTGGCCGCCAGGCGTGCAACCTCGGCATCGAGGGCATCGGCGGGCACCACGCGGTTGACCAGCCCGCGGTCGCGGGCTTGCAGCGCGTCAATCATGTCGCCGGTCAGCAGCATCTCCATGGCGTGCTTGCGCGACAGGTTACGCGACAGCGCCACGCCTGGCGTGGCGCAGAACAGGCCAAGGTTGACGCCCGATACCGCAAAGCGAGCCACATCGGCGGCCACCGCCAGGTCGCACATCGCCACCAGTTGGCAGCCGGCCGCCGTGGCAATGCCCTGCACGCGCGCGATCACCGGCTGCGGCATCCTCTGCATCGCCATCATCATGCGGGTGCAGCGGTCGAACAGGCGGCGGTAGTAGTCGTGCGACGGGCTGGCACGCATCTCGCGCAGATCATGTCCCGCGCAGAACGCGCGGCCGGCGGCGGCCAGCACCACGACGCGGACCGAGGCATCGGCGCCGGCGCGGGCAAACGCCGCGCACAGCGCATCCAGCAGGTCCTCCGACAGCGCGTTGAACGCCTCCGGGCGGTTCATCGTCAGGCGCAGCACGCCCGGGGCGTCGAGGCTTTCGCTCACCAGCGGGGTCACGGCGCGGTTATCGGTTTCAGCCATGCCAGGCCTCCTATCGTTCGAGCAGCACTTTGAGGTGCGCATACACGCTACGGCTCAGCGCGCTCAGGTTATAGCCACCTTCCAGGCAACTGACGATGCGCCCTTTCGCATGAGCGCGGGCGACGTCGACCAGTTGGGCGGTGATCCAGGCATAGTCCTGCTCGACCAGCCCCATCTGCCCGAGGTCATCCTCTCGATGCGCGTCGAAGCCAGCCGAGATAAACAACATCTGCGGCTTGAACTCATTCAGGCGCGGCAGCCAGATCGTCTCCACCACTTCGCGCACCGCCAGGCCGTTGGTATAGGCCGGCAGCGGGATGTTCGACATATTGGTGGCAATGTGCTCGGTGCCACTGTAGGGATAAAACGGATGCTGGAAGAAGCTGCACATCAGCACCTGGGCATCGCCACGGAATGCGGCTTCAGTGCCATTGCCGTGATGCACGTCGAAATCGACGATGGCCACGCGCTCCAGCCCGTGCGCGGCGAGCGCATGACGCGCGGCGATCGCCACATTGTTGTAGAAGCAGAAACCCATGGCGCGGTCCGGCTCGGCATGGTGGCCCGGCGGTCGCACGCAGCAGAACGCATTCTCGATCTCACCCGCCATCACCGCGTCGGTGGCGGCCACGGCGGCGCCTGCCGCATGGGTGGCGGCGGCGAGCGTGTGCGGGTTCATCAGGGTATCGGGATCGATCGGGTGGTAGCCGCTGGCCGGGCTGGCCGCGGCCAGCGAGGCGATGTACTGCGGAAGATGCACGCGCCCGATCTGCTCGGCGGTGGCGGCGCTCGCCTCGCGCCGGTCAAGCAGGCCATCCATGCCGTGCGAGATCAGGTGATCCTCAATGGCCTGCAGGCGCTCAGGGCACTCCGGATGGAAAGGCCCCATCTCATGCAGCAGGAACTCGGGATGCGTGTAATAGCCTGTGGGCATGTCTTATTGCTTTAATCGTGGTCTCCATTCGTTACGTTAGCACATGCCGCGCCAGCCACCCAGCGAGCTGCCGCGCGGGCACCATCCGCTATACTCGCAGCGACTTGCAAAGGACACCATGACCGACTCCCAGCGCTCCCTGCGCCGCCCGCTTCTGGGCGCTGCACTTTCCGCTGCCGCATTGAGCTTGTGCGGCGTCTCCCCCGCCCTGCTTGCAGCCGGCAAGCGCCGCGTGAGCATGCGCGAAGAAGAAATCGAGCCGGGCCGCTACCGTGACAATCCCAAGAGCCGCGCCTTCATCGACGAGATGGTGGCGCGCCACGGCTTTGCCCGCCAGACGCTGGAAGGCTGGTTCGGCCAGGCCGTGTATTCATCCACGGTGGTGCGCCTTATCATGCCGCCCGCCACGCCGGGACGCAAAAGCTGGCGCACCTACCGCTCGCGCTTTATCGAGCCGATCCGCATCAACGCGGGCGTGCGCTTCTGGCAGCAAAATCGCGAGACACTGCGCCGCGCGGAAGCCGAGTTTGGCGTGCCGGCCTCGGTGATTGTCGGCATCATCGGTGTCGAGACCATCTATGGCCGCGACATGGGTACCTTCCGCGTGATCGACTCGCTTTCCACGCTGGCCTTCGATTATCCGGACGTGCCCAACCGCGAAGCGCGCACCACGCTGTTCCGCAACCAGCTGACCGACTACCTGCTGTGGTGCCGCGACACCAACACCGATGTGTTCTCGGTGCTGGGCTCCTTCGCGGGTGCCGTGGGCATTCCGCAGTTCATGCCCACAAGCCTGCGCGAATACGCCATCGACTACGACGGCGACGGCCGCATCGACCTGCGCAGCAGCGCCACCGACGCGATCGGCAGCGTGGCGCGTTTCCTGCAGCTGCACGGCTGGGAACCGGGCCGCCCGGTGGTCTGGCGCATCGCCGCCGACGACGGCAGCCGCGGCATCGCCGCCGCGGCTGCGGATGGCGAGCCATGGCCCACCCGCACGCTCAACCAGTTGCTCAAGGCTGGCCTGCGCGTGGACGAGCCAATCGACACGACACGCGAAGGCGAAACGGGCGTGCTGGTGGTGGACCTGCCCACGCCCGGCGAAACCACCGACTACATGCTCGGCCTGCGCAACTTCTATGTGCTGACGCGCTACAACCGCAGCTTCTTCTACGCGCTGGCCGTGTACCAGCTGGGCGAGGCGGTCAAGGCGGCGATGGGCTGAGCGGGTATCCGCTGCGCGATAAGCAAAAAGCCCCCGCAAGGCTGAACTCGCGGGGGCTTTTTCAATGCGCGGTGCAAGGCAGCATCAGGCCGGGAACACCCCCGTCGAAAGGTAGCGATCACCGCGATCGCACACCACGAACACGATGGTGGCATTCTCCACTTCCTCGGCGATACGCAGCGCGACGCACAGCGCACCGGCAGCCGAGATGCCGCAGAAGATCCCTTCCTCGCGCGCCATGCGACGTGCCATGTGCTCGGCATCGCCCTGGCTGACAGGCTCGGTACGGTCAATGAATTTCGGATCGTAGATCTTCGGCATGTACGCCTCGGGCCACTTGCGGATGCCGGGGATACGCGAGCCTTCGGCCGGCTGCGCACCCACGATCTGGATCCCTGCGTTCTGTTCCTTCAGGTAGCGCGAGACACCGGTAATGGTGCCCGTGGTACCCATGGCAGAGACGAAGTGAGTAATGCGCCCTTCGGTGTCGCGCCAGATTTCCGGGCCGGTGGTCTCGTAGTGAGCCAGCGGATTGTCCGGGTTGGCGAACTGGTCCAGGATCACGCCGCGGCCGTCGCGCTCCATGGAGTCCGCGAGGTCACGCGCGTATTCCATGCCGCCCTTGACCGGTGTCAGGATGATCTCCGCGCCGTAGGCAGCCATGCTCTGGCGGCGCTCCATGCTCAGGTCTTCCGGCATGATCAGCACCATCTTGTAGCCGCGGATGGCCGCTGCCATGGCCAGCGCGATGCCGGTATTGCCCGAGGTAGCCTCGATCAGCGTATCGCCCGGCTTGATGCGCCCGCGCGACTCGGCGCGGGCAATCATCGAGACTGCCGGCCGGTCCTTGACCGAGCCCGCCGGGTTATTGCCCTCGAGCTTGCCGAGGATTACGTTGCCGCGCGGAGTGCCGGCGGCGCCGGGGATGCGCTGCAGTTGCACCAGCGGCGTATTGCCGATGGTGTCTTCAATCGTCTTGTAGGCCATGGTGAGCGGGATTCCAATGTCGGCGGACATTGTAATCCAGTCGCAAAGCCTGCGTTGCCGGCGTGGCGTGTCAGGCTTCGGCCTCGATTCCGGCGTCAGCCTTGCGGCTGCCCAACAGGTGATACAGCAAGATCGCGCCAAAAGTGGCGGTACCGATACCGCCCAGCGTCATGCCGCCCAGCTTCAGCGTCAGGTCGCCAGCCGCCACGGTCAGCGTGGCGCCGACCGTGATCAGGTTGCGCGAACTGGAGAAATCGACCTTGTTCTGCACCCAGATACGCCCGGCAGTGGCGGCGATCAGGCCGAACACCACAATGGTCAGGCCACCGATCACCGGGCCCGGGATGGTCAGGATCAGCGCACCGAACTTGGGCGAAAAGCCCAGCACCAGCGCCACCACCGCCGCCACCACGAAGATCAGCGTGGAGTAGATCTTGGTCACCGCCATCACGCCCATATTCTCGGCGTAGGTGGTCACGCCCGTGCCGCCGCCGCCGGCGGAAATGATGGTGGCAATGCCGTCGCCGATGAAGGCGCGGCCGATATATGGATCGAGATTGCGGCCGGTCATCACGCTGATGGCCTTGATGTGCCCGAGGTTTTCCGCCACCAGCACGATGGCCACCGGCGCGATCAGCAGCATGGCGCTGGCCTGGAACACTGGCGTGGAGAAGACCGGCAGCCCGAACCAGGCCGCGGCGGCCACGCCGGAGAAGTCGATGCCTTTGCCCATGCCCAGCCCGTTGGTGCAAACGTAGTACAGCACGTAGCCGAACAGCCCGCCCACCAGTACCGGCAGCCGACGCAGCATGCCCGGCGCGTGCACCGCCACCACACCCACGGCCAGCACGGTCGCCAGGCCCACCCAGGTATCCAACGGCGCGCCGCTCACGGCCTTGACCGCCACCGGCGCGAGGTTCAGGCCGATGGCCGCGACGATGGCACCCGTCACCACTGGCGGCATCAGCCGCTCCACCCAGCGATACCCCACCGCCTGCACCACCAGCCCGATCAGCAGGTACAACACGCCCGCGGCGATGATGCCGCCAAGCGCCACCGGGATATTCGGGTTGGGGCCGCTGCCGGCGTAGCCGGTCGCCGCGATCACCACCGCAATGAAAGCAAAGCTGGAGCCCAGGTAGCTCGGCACCCTGCCGCGCACGCACAGGAAGAAAATCAGCGTGCCGATGCCGGAAAACAGGATGGCGATATTGGGGTTGAAGCCCATCAGGATCGGCGCGATCGCGGTCGAGCCGAACATCGCTACCACGTGCTGGATACCTGCCAGCAGGGTCTGGCCGGCGGGCAGGCGCTCATCAGGCGCAATCACGCCATGCGTCTTTAGCCGCCACTTGGGCAGGAACCCCGCGTCCTCGTTATTTCCCATTGTCCAGCTCCCTTTTTATTGGCCTGGCCGCCCCGTATGCGGGCAGGTCTGGCGCGATCTTGGATTTTGTTGGCCACGCAGCCGGCTCGGGCCGCAACAGCGTCCGCATGATACCGCGCGGCCGCATTCGTGATAAGCCACACGGCACTAGCACGAGCCATACCAGCGCCGGATCCTCGTGCTGGTGCACGGGCAGCAAAAAGCCCCGGGCTCGGCCGGGGCTTCGACGATCGGATAACCAGGATGCGGGCGCCGCGCTGCACGCCCGCGGCAACCTTAGCGAACGGCCTTGGCCGGCGGCTTCTCCGTCTTGACGTCCTTCTTGGCCGGGGCCGGGGCCGGGGCCGCCGCCACCGTGGTCTTCGGCGCCGCGGCGCCCCCTGCGCCGATGGTCATGCCGGCCTCCTGCAGGCGCACGACAGATTTCTGCCCCAGGCCCTTGACCCGATCGGCGAGATCCGCGGCATCCTTGAAGGGGCCACCCCGGCTGCGTTCGCTGACAATGGTGCTGGCCGTGGCCGGCCCGATGCCCTTGAGCGACACCAGCGCGGCCTCGTCGGCGGTATTCACATCGACCGCCGCAAACGCGGCACCCGATAGCGAAAACCAGATGGCGGCGGCCAGCAGGACCTGCCTGGACGCGCGCGTCAAAGTTGGCTTGAACATGGGAGTTTCTCCTATCCATTGATGAAGGTCGCTTCGCCCTGGCTGGACGAAGCAACACGCAGGATAGGAGCGCGCAACCGGCTTGGCGCACCTCGCAACAAAAGTTCACCTCAACGCTACCGAGGTGTCTCCACAGCGCGCGCAAGGCGCACAAAAGGCGCCTTTGCGCGCGTGTCTTTGCGACTTCAGCCCTTGTTCTGCAGCAGCCAGCGGCAGTAGCGCGACACGCCTTCTTCCACGGTGTAGAACGCATCCTTGTACCCAGCGCCACGCAGGCGCGAGACATCGGACTGGGTGTAGCACTGATACTTGCCGCGCAGCGCGTCGGGGAACTTGATGTATTCCACCAGTCCCTCCTGCACCATCTCGTCGAGCGTCAGCTGGGGGCGGCCATCGGCCTCGCGCAGCGTGTTGACCACCGTCGCGGCAATGTCGTTGAACGGTTGCGCGCGGCCGGTGCCGAGGTTGAAGATGCCCGACTTGTCCGGATGCTCCAGGAAGAACAGGTTGACCTTCACCACGTCCTCCACCGAGATGAAGTCGCGCGTGTGGCCACCCGGCGCATAGCCGCCATACTCGCCAAACAGCTTCACCGTGCCATCGGCGCGGAACTGGTTGAAATTGTGGAAGGCCACCGAGGCCATGCGGCCCTTGTGCGCTTCGCGCGGGCCATATACGTTGAAGTAGCGAAAGCCCACGATCTGCGACAACGCGGACGGCAGCGTGCGCCGCACCACTTGGTCGAACAGGAACTTCGAGTAGCCGTAGACGTTCAGCGGCTTCTCGTATTGGCGCTCTTCCTTGAACACCTGCGAGGCGCCATAGGTGGCTGCCGAAGAGGCGTAGAGGAACTGCGTGCCCTGCTCCAGGCAGGCATCCATCAACGCCTGGGTGTAGCGGAAATTGTTCTCCATCATGTAGCGGCCGTCGGTCTCCATGGTGTCGGAGCAGGCTCCCTCATGGAACACCGCGCGTACCTTGCCGAACTCACCGCGCTTGAAGCGCTCGAGAAACTCGCTCTTGTCGAGGTAGTCGCGGATCTCGCAGTCGACGAGGTTGTGGAACTTGTCGGCGCGCGTCAGGTTGTCGACGGCGACGACGTTGTCTTCGCCGCGCTCGTTCAGGCCCTTGACGAGGTTGCTGCCGATAAAGCCGGCAGCGCCGGTTACGATGATGGTCATGGTCGTGTGGGCTCAATAGAGCCAGGAGGCAGCGCGGCCATTACGCCGGCGTGCCGAACAATTCAGGATAGGTGACGACTGCGGTGCCCAGCTTGCCCACCACGATGCTGCCAGCGCGATTGGCGTGTTGCACGGCTTCCTTAAGCGGCACGCCCGCGCCCAGCATGGTCGCCAGCGTGGCGATCACGGTGTCGCCGGCACCGGACACGTCGTAGACTTCGCGCGCCTGCGCTGACACGTGCAGCACCTCGGCTTCGGTGTAGAGCGTCATGCCCTCTTCCGAGCGCGTCAGCAGCAGCGCTTCGAGATGCAGCTCGCGCCGCAGGTTCTGGGCCCGGATGGTGAGATCGGACTCGGTCTTCCAGGCGCCCACCACGTGCCGCATTTCGGCACGGTTGGGGGTGATCAGCGTGGCGCCGCGATAGCGTGAGTAATCGTCACCCTTGGGGTCGACCAGCACCAGGCAGCCCGCAGCGCGGCCCGCCTCGACCATGCGGCCCACGTGGGCCAGGCCGCCCTTGCCGTAGTCGGAGAGCACCAGGACCTTGTACTCCTTGACCAGGGCCAGGAAACGATCCTGCACCGCGGCCAGCACTTCATGCCCCGGTGCATTCTCGAAGTCCACGCGCAGCAACTGCTGCTGGTGCGCCACCACGCGCAGCTTGATGGTGGTGTTGACGCTGGGGTCGCGATGCAGGTAGGGCTGCACGTGGCTGGCGCTGAGCAGCGCCTCCAGCGTGCGGCCGGGCTCGTCATCGCCGACCACGCCCAGCATGCCCACCTGGGCGCCGAGCGCGGCGGCATTGCGCGCCACGTTGGCAGCGCCGCCAAGGCGTTCGTCGCTGCGCTTGATCTGCACCACCGGCACCGGGGCTTCCGGGGAGATGCGCTCGACGTCGCCGAACCAATAGCGGTCGAGCATCATGTCACCCGCCACCAGGATGCGCGATTGATTGATCTGTTGCTGCGGAATATGGTTCTTGCTCATGGACATCCTTGGCAACACAGCCCGGTCCGTCAGCCGGGGCGTTGGCTTGTCGTTCCCGTTGGGTTGCGTTTCAGCGCGTCGTGGTCGGCCGCCCGATCGCATGATATTCGATGCCCGCTTCCTGCATGGCTTCGGGCTCGTACAGATTGCGTCCGTCGAAGATGACGGGTGCCTTCAGGCGGCGCTTGATCTGGTTGAAATCCGGGCTGCGGAACACCTTCCATTCCGTGACGATGACCAGGGCATCGGCACCGTCGAGCGTGTCCATCTGCGCGTCGCTGAAATGCACGCGTGCAAAACCACCATCGATGTGTGCGAGATCGAGGGCCAGCGCGTGCTTGGCCTCGGCCATCGAGATCGGATCATGCACGCGCAGCGAGGCGCCGCGCGACACCAGCGCTTGCGCCAGCACCCGCGACGGCGCTTCGCGCATGTCGTCGGTATTGGGCTTGAAGGCCAGGCCCCAGATCGCAAAGGTGCGCCCGGTGAGATCCTCGCCAAAGCGGCGCACGACCTTGTCGGCCAGCACCTGCTTTTGCGCGTCGTTGACCGCTTCCACCGCTTCCAGCACGCGCATGGGCTTGCCATGCGCGCTGGCGGTGCGCATCAGCGCCTGCACATCCTTGGGGAAGCACGAACCGCCGTAGCCGGCACCGGCGTACAGGAAGCTATAGCCGATGCGCGGATCGGACCCGATGCCCATGCGGACCAGCTCGATATCGGCACCGACTTCATCGGCCAGGTTCGCCAGCTCGTTCATGAACGAGATGCGCGTGGCCAGCATCGAGTTGGCGGCGTACTTGGTGAACTCGGCCGAGCGCACGTCCATATAGAACGTGCGCTCGTGATTGCGGTTGAAGGGCGCATAGAGCTGGCGCATGATCGCCTTGGCATGCCGGCCTGCCACGTCGGCATTGCAGCCCAGCACGATACGGTCGGGACGCATGAAGTCCTCCACCGCGGCGCCTTCCTTCAGGAATTCCGGATTCGAGACCACCGAGAACTGCAGGTCTTCGAGGCCACGCGCGGCCAGCTCTTCACGAATGGCTTCGGCGACACGATCGCCGGTGCCGACCGGCACGGTGGACTTGTCCACCACCACCTTGAAGCCGGTCATGTACTTGCCGATATTGCGGGCCGCCGCCAGCACATATTGCAGGTCGGCGGAGCCATCCTCATCGGGCGGCGTGCCAACGGCGATGAACTGCACGTCGGCATGCTCCACGCTGGCCGCCACATCGGTGGAAAAAGTCAGCCGGCCAGCCTCGCGGTTACGCTGGATCAGCTCTTTCAAGCCCGGTTCGTAGATCGGCACGCCGCCGGCATTGAGCATCGCGATCTTGCGTTCGTCGACGTCCAGGCAAAACACGTCGTTGCCCAGTTCAGCCAGGCAGGCCCCGGTCACTAGACCGACGTAGCCGCTGCCGATAATGGTGACTTTCATAACTTGTACTCCAGATAGGGATTGGCGTGCGATGCTAAAGCAACAACATCAGCATCGGCGCCAGCATCAGCCGAGCGCCTCGGAACGGCGCGGTGCGTAGGTTTCCCAGCGGTTGCAGCCAGGGCACTGCCAATAGAACAACCGGGCGCGGAAACCGCACTCGCGGCAGGTATAGCGCGCCAGGTTACGCGTGCGGTGCTGCAGCAGGTCGCGAATCGCCGACACCTCTTGCTCATGCTCGATATCGTGGGCGGAGCCTGCCAGCTCGCCATCAGCCGCATCAGCCGCATCAGTCGCATCGGCCGTCACAGCCACGCTGGCTTGCGCGACCTCGGCGGCCTGCGCCTCAAAATACTTGGTCAGGGCCTGCAACGACGGCTGCCGGCGCAATTGCTCGCGCATCAGCACGGCCGCGGCATGCGCGCCGTGCTGCTCCAGCTCGGCGCGATAGGCACTATCGAGCAACTCGGCAGCCAGGTTCGTCTTCAGCAGGCCGCGCAGCCACTCCAGCGCCCGGCCATCGTCGCCGAGCTGGCGGTACGCTTTGACCACGCGATCCGCCACCAGCGGCAGGTAAGACGCGTCCTGCTTCTCGATGCCCAGCCAGTGGCCAAGCGCGCCTTGCGCGTCGCCCGCGGCCATGGCCACATCGCCCAGCAGCATCGGCGCACGCACATTGGCGGGGTTTTCCTTGGCAGCCTGCTGCAGCCAGCCGATGGCGTCATCGGGCTGCTTGCGCTGCAGCGCGTCCTGCGCGAGTTCGCAGCAGAACTGCGCGATCTGCACGCTGTAGTCCTTCTGCTCCAGCGGCTGCAGCTCGCGGGCCGCGTCAATGGCTTTCTTCCACTCTTTCTCGACTTCGTAGAGTTCCAGAAGCACATGCTTGGCCGGGGCCGCGTACGGCCCCGACATCAGCCGGCGCAGCGATTCCTCCGCGCGGTCAAGCAGGCCGGCGCGCAGGAAATCCTGGCCCAGCTCATAGAGCGCATGCTCTCGCTCGGCATCGGGAAGATCCTGGCGGCTAGCCAGGTTCTGGTGCACGCGGATGGCGCGTTCGGTTTCACCACGCCGGCGGAACAAAGCGCCGAGCGCAAAGTGCAGCTCGGTGGTCTCGGGGTCCAGGCGCACCACCTCGATGAACGCGTCGATGGCTTGGTCGGGCTGCTCGTTGAGCAGGAAATTCAGCCCCTTGAAATAGGAGCGCGGCAGCGCGCCCTGCTCGCTCATCAGCTGGCGCGCATCGAAGCGGGCAGCCATCCAGCCGAGGCCGAAAATGAGCGGCAGCGCCAGCAGCCACCAGGTTTCAAAAATCATGGGTCAGACTTTCGGGCCAACTACGTTGTAGGGAATGCCGGAACCTGCCGCGGCCTGTGGGTCGCGCGCACTTTCCGCCGACTGGCTGCGTGCCTCGCCCAGTGCACGCCGGAGCCGGCCCGCCTCCATGCGCTGGCGCATCAGCACGGGCGCCAGCGCCGCGAGCGCGGCGAGGATGCCCAGCCCGAACGCGGCCAGCAAGATCAGGATCAGCGGCGCGCGCCAGACGGCATCAAAAAAGAGCTGCAGCGAGACGTCGGCGGTATTGCGCAGCGCCAGCACGAACAGCAGCGCGAACAGGACGATGCGGATGATCCAGGCGACAAGTTTCATGCGGGCTTCATGCGGCAGATGGGATGAATCGGACTCCGGTGATGCGGACGTCGGTGGGCGGCGCCCCCCTCAGTGGATTCCCGGCATTGTAGCGGAATCGCCTCGCGCCAACGGTAACGTCTTGTATGCTCGCAAAATGAAAAAGCGCCCCTTATCGGGGCGCTTTTTTGACTATCCAGGCATATCACGAGCCAAACGCAGCGGATTCAGGACTGGGCCAGCTTCAGCCCGCCATCATCATGCAAGGCGCTGCCGGCAGCGGCCGCCGGCTTCGCCTGGCCAGGCGCGGTCACATGACCCGCACCAGCCGTAGCGCCATGGCCATTACCGGCGCCATGGGTGCTGCCATTCGCATTGCCGTTGCCAACGTGACTTCCATTGGCATTGGCGCCGGTGCCGCCGCTACCTGCCTGCGGCAGCGCCGGGCTACGATCGACTCGTTCACGCAACTCCTTGCCCGCCTTGAAGTGCGGCACCCGTTTCTCGGGCACCTGCACACGTTCGCCAGACTTGGGGTTGCGTCCCACGCGCGGCGGACGCCGGTTCAGTCCAAAACTGCCGAACCCGCGAATCTCGATGCGGTGGCCATCAGCCAGCGCTTCGGACATCGCATCGAGGATCGTCTTCACCGAGATGTCCGCATCCCGCAGCAACAGCTGCGGGAACCGGGCAGCCAGTTTTTCGACAAGCTCGGACTTGGTCATGGGCATCCGCTAGCAGGCGTAAGAACCAATGCTTACTGGTTGTCCTGGCCGAGCTTGGCCTTCAGCAGCGCGCCCAGGTTGGTCGTGCCAGCCGTGCCGGTGTCGGCAGCGAACTTTTGCATGGCTTCTTGCTGCTCGACGTTGTCCTTGGCCTTGATCGACAGGTTGATGTTGCGCGACTTGCGGTCGACGTTCACCACCAGGGCGGTGATTTGTTCGCCTTCCTTCAGCACGTTGCGAGCATCTTCCACGCGGTCAGCCGAGATTTCGGATGCGCGCAGGTAGCCTTCGACGTCATCAGCCAGTTGCACGACAGCGCCCTTGGCATCAACAGTCTTGATCGTGCCGTTGACCAGGGAACCCTTGTCGTTAGCCGAGATGAAGTTGTTGAACGGGTCGCCCGACAGCTGCTTGATACCCAGCGAGATGCGTTCCTTGTCGACGTCGATGCCCAGAACCACGGCTTCCACTTCGTCGCCCTTCTTGTACTTGCGCACGGCTTCTTCGCCGGTTTCTTGCCAGGACAGGTCGGACAGGTGCACCAGGCCGTCGATGCCACCGGGCAGGCCGATGAACACGCCGAAGTCGGTGATCGACTTGATCTGGCCGCCCAGCTTGTCGCCCTTCTTGTGGTTACGGCTGAAATCGTCCCACGGATTAGCCTTGCATTGCTTCATGCCCAGGCTGATACGACGCTTGTCTTCGTCGATATCCAGAACCATGACTTCGACTTCGTCGCCCAGCTGGACAACCTTCGACGGAGCGACGTTCTTGTTGGTCCAGTCCATTTCGGAAACGTGGACCAGGCCTTCGATGCCGGCTTCAATTTCAACGAATGCGCCGTAGTCGGTCAGGTTGGTCACCTTGCCGAACAGGCGGGTGCTTTGCGGGTAACGACGCGAGATGCCGACCCACGGATCTTCGCCCAGTTGCTTCACGCCCAGCGAGACGCGGTTCTTCTCTTGGTCGAACTTGAGGATCTTGGCGGTGATTTCCTGGCCAACCGACAGCACTTCGCTCGGGTGACGCACACGACGCCATGCCAGGTCGGTGATGTGCAGCAGGCCGTCGATGCCACCCAGGTCCACGAATGCGCCGTAGTCCGTGATGTTCTTGACGATACCGTTGACGATGGCGCCTTCCTTCAGGGTTTCCATCAGCTTCTGGCGCTCTTCGCCCAGGGTCGCTTCCACAACGGCGCGGCGCGACAGCACCACGTTGTTGCGCTTGCGGTCCAGCTTGATGACCTTGAATTCCAGGGTCTTGCCTTCGTACGGCGTGGTGTCCTTGATCGGACGCACGTCGACCAGCGAGCCCGGCAGGAACGCGCGGATGCCGTTGACCATGACGGTCAGGCCGCCCTTGACCTTGCCCGTGACCGTGCCCGAGATGATTTCGCCGTCTTCCAGCGCCTTCTCGAGGTTCAGCCACGATGCCAGGCGCTTGGCCTTGTCGCGGGACAGAATCGTGTCGCCATAGCCGTTCTCGAGCGCGTCGATGGCCACGGAGACGTAGTCGCCGGCCTGCACTTCGAGTTCGCCCTGGTCGTTCAGGAACTCCTCCACCGGCACAAAGGCTTCCGATTTGAGGCCGGCGTTGACGACCACGAAATTGTGGTCGATGCGCACGACTTCAGCGGAAATCACTTCGCCAGCCTTCATATTGGAGCGGGCGACGGATTCCTCGAACAGTGCGGCAAAGGATTCGTTAGTTTGCAGGTCGGACATAAACTTGAGTATCAATCCGCAGTACTCGGGCCGGCGCGTGGATCGCGCTCAGTCTGCACCGGGCAGCGGGGTCAGGTTGAACAACACCGGCGGAATCTGCGCTTGCAGGCTCTGCCGGCACTTCGGTGTTGCAGCGGCCGGACCGGCGCGGGTCAGGAACCCGGCGCGCCATACCATTGCAGCACCTGCGCCACCGCCTGATCCACCGTCATGTCGGAGGTATCGAGCAAGTGCGCATCCTCTGCGGGACGCAGAGGCGCGGCCGCGCGGGAACGATCCCGCTGGTCGCGCGACTCAAGGTCTCGCAAAAGGTCTTCGATATTAGCAGAAATTCCCTTATCAATCAATTGTTTATAGCGCCTGCGAGCGCGCGCCTCGACACTTGCCGTCAGGAACACCTTCAGCCGGGCATCGGGGAAAATCACGGTGCCCATGTCGCGGCCGTCGGCAACCAGGCCGGGCAGCTTGCGAAAACCGCGCTGCAACGCCGTCAGGGCGTCGCGCACCGGCTGGTGGACGGCGATCGCAGAGGCCCGGTTGCCGGTGGCTTCCGCGCGGATGGCCAGGCTGACCTCCTCGCCGCGCAGCCAGACACGGTCAGGCCCGAACTTCACATCGAGGCGGGTAGCCAGGCTGGCCAGCCCCTCCACATCCTGCATGTCGATGCCCGCACGCTCGCTGGCGAGCGCCACCAGGCGGTACAACGCACCGCTGTCCAGCAAATGGAAGCTGAGCGCGTCGGCCACCTTATGCGCTACGGTGCCCTTTCCCGATGCGGTGGGCCCGTCGATGGTGATGACGTCGACGATAGTCATTGTTTATTAAGACAGAACAAAATTTTGATTTCTTAAATCAATTGAGAATCATTAGCATGTAGTTCATGACAGGCACCGGACAGAATCGCGGGCCTATGCAGCAAACAACGAACATCTTCGCGAGGCAATCTACCATGGCTAAGACCCTGTCGTTCGGCATCATGCACGCTGCGATTGCCTTTGGCGTCACTTATGCGCTGACCGGCAATCTGGCGGTCAGCGGCGCCGTGACGTTCATCGAGCCGGCAGTCAACACTGTGGCGCATTACTTCTTCGACCGCTACTGGGAACGGCGCGAACCCGGGGCGAAGCATAAGACCTTGCCCCAAACCGGGCGCGGCGGCGATGACCTGCCACTGGCCGCATGATCAGCGCGCCACCGCGCCAAACACATCGAAGTAATCCGGGAACGTCTTAGCAACGCAGCCTGGCTCATTGATGCGCACCGGCAGCGGACCGAACGCAGCCAACGAAAAGCACATCGCCATGCGGTGGTCATCGTAAGTATCGATGCCGGCGGCCGGGGTCTGCCAGGCGGATTGGGCCGGTGGCGTCACCTTCAGGTAATCCGCACCCTCCTCCACTTCAACGCCTAGCTTGCGCAACTCGGTGGCCATGGCGCTGATGCGGTCGGTTTCCTTGACCCGCCAGCTGGCGATATTGGTTAGCGTGGTAGGCCCCTCGGCGAACAGCGCCGCCACCGCCAGGGTCATGGCAGCGTCCGGAATATGGTTGCAGTCCAGCTCGATGCCGTTCAAGCGGCCATCGTCGCGCTCGGTGCCGCGGACCTCGATCCAGTTGGCGCCGGCCATCACGTTGGCGCCCATGCGGTTAAGCGCCTCGGCAAACTTGACGTCGCCCTGGATACTGGCCATGCCCACGCCCTCGACCCGCAGCGGGCCGCCGCCGATGGCGCCCGCAGCCAGGAAGTAGGAGGCCGAGGACGCGTCGCCCTCGACAAAAATCTCGCCCGGCGAGCGGTATGCCGCGCGAGCCGGCAAGATGAAGCGTGACCAGCCCTCGCGCCGGATCTCGATGCCAAAACGCGCCAGCAGGTTGAGCGTGATCTCCACATAGGGCTTGGAAATCAGCTCGCCCACCACTTCGATCTCGATGGTGTCGCCAGGCGCATCGGCCAGCGGCAAGGCCATCAGCAACGCCGTCAGGAACTGGCTGGACACGTCGCCACGCACGCGGATCGGCGCATCGATGCGAATCCGTGCGGGAGCAATCTGCAAGGGCGGGTAGCCCTCGGTGCCGAGGTAGGCGACGCTCGCGCCAATCTGGCGCAGACCATCGACCAGATCGCCGATCGGCCGCTCATGCATGCGCGGCACGCCGGACAGCTTGTAGCTCCCGCCCTGCAGCGCCAGCGCCGCGGTCAGCGGGCGAATGGCCGTACCCGCATTGCCCATGAACAGCTCGGCCGCCTTGTTGGGGAATTTGCCGCCCACGCCGCGCACCACGCAAGCGCCATCCTCCTGACGCCATTCCACGCCCAGCGTGCGTAGCGCCTGCAGCATCACGCGCGTGTCATCCGAGTCGAGCAGGTCGCACACGCGGGTCTCGCCCTCGGCCAGCGCCGCCAGCAGCAGCACCCGGTTGGAGATGCTCTTGGAACCCGGCAGGCGAACCGTGCCCGAAGCGCGAGTGAAGGGACCGAGCGTGAGATGTTCCATGGTTTGCATGTTAGTTGGCGGGCGGCTTTCGATGAAAGGCGCGCCGCTTTCGTTGGCGACGTGGCGTTCGTGTAGCGCCGGATTGCGTGGCGATCAGGGCTCGGCGTTGACAGCCGGCGCGCGCTGCGCGCCCCATTGCTGCCGCACTTGGCTGGCGCGCTGGAAAATACGTTCCAGGCCATCGCCGTTGCTGTTTTCGATCAGGGTCTTCAGATGCGCCAGCATGGCCTGGTAGGTGCTGAGCTCGCTCAACATCGCCTCGCGGTTGCCAACGCAGATATCGCGCCACATCTCCGGCGACGACGCCGCGATCCGGGTGAAATCCCGGAAGCCGCCACCCGCGAAATCGAGCTTGAGCGCCGCGTCTTCAGCATTGGCCACCTGGGCCACCAGCGCATAGGAGAGCAGGTGCGGCAAATGGCTGACGGCGGCAAACACGGCATCGTGCTGCACGGCCGACATCACGCTGCACTGGGCGCCCGCGGTCTCCCACATGGCGCGCACGGCGGCTATATCAATGCGGGCATTCTCCTGCAGCGGGCACAGCACGACTTTCTTGCCGACATAGAGATCGTCCAGCGCCGCTTCCACGCCATGCAGCTCGCGCCCGGCAATCGGATGCGCCGGCACGAACTGGGCCGCCTTGTCGCCCAGCGCGGTCTTGGCCGCCATGATGACGTCGGACTTGGTGCTGCCGGCATCCGTGATGATCGTAGCTGGCTCAAGATGCGGCTCAAGTGCATGGAGCAGCGCAAAGGTCTGCGCCACCGGCGCGCATAGCACGATCATGCTGGCACCCTTGGCGGCGTCTTCCAGCGTGGCCGCCTCGTCGATCACGCCCAGCTTGAGCGCACGCTCGAGCGAAGCTTGCGAGCGGCCGATGCCGACCACCGTGCCGACCGCACCCGCGCGCTTGAGCGCGAGTGCCAGCGAGCCGCCGATCAGGCCAACGCCGACAATGACGACACGGGAAAAAAATGGAGCGGACGCAGGAACGGTCACGGGGATACGCTGCCAGGCAAGGAAGTTCGGGAATCCGATATTGTAACTTCTCCGCCGCGAGGCGGCGCCGCCATTGCGCCGTTGCACGAGCTTGCAATGCCCCGGCCCGCTGAGGGCCGGGGCATTGCTTGCAACAGCGCTTACTTGAGGGCCTTTTCCAGCGCCACGATAAACGCCGCGTTTTCCTCAGGCAGGCCGATAGTGATGCGCAGCCATTGCGGCAGGTTGTAATTGCCCACCGGCCGTACGATCACGCCCTGCTTGAGTAGCGCCAGGTTGACGCGCGCGCCGGCGCCATCGTCCTGGCCCACGCGCACCAGCACGAAATTGCCCGAGGACGGCACGTACTGCAGGCCAAGCCGGTCGAACGCCGCCACCAGTTGCGCCTTGCCGGCACGATTGAGCTCGGCGCTGCGCTGCAGGAAGGCCGCATCGCCAAGCGCCGCCACCGCCGCTGCCTGGGCCAGGCTGTTGACATTGAAGGGTTGGCGAATGCGGTTGAGCAGATCGGTCAGCGCGGGCTGCGCCACGGCGTAGCCAATGCGCAGCCCGGCCAGGCCATACGCCTTGGAGAAGGTGCGCGATACCAGCAGGTTGGGATACTTGCGGACCCAAGCGATCGAATCGTACTGCTGCGCGTCATCCAGGTATTCGTTGTAGGCCTCGTCCAGCACCACCACCACATCGGCCGGCACCTTGGCCAGGAAGGCCTCGATCTCGGCGGCCGGCAGGAAGGTGCCGGTCGGGTTGTTGGGGTTGGCGACAAAGACCAGGCGCGTGTCCGGGGCGATGGCCACGGCCATGGCGTCGAGATCGTGGCCGTAGTCGCGCGCCTTGACCTCGATGGCACGCGCGCCGACTTCCTGCGTGGCCAGCGCGTACACCGCGAAAGAATGCTCGGCATAGACGATCGACTCACCCGGCTTGACCAGCGCATGCGCCGCGATTTCCAGGATATCGTTGCTGCCGTTGCCCAGCGTGAGCCAGTCGGCCGGCACGTCGAAGCGGGCCGACAGCGCGCCCTTCAATGCGAAGCCGTTCGCGTCCGGGTATCGGCCCAGGTCGGCCACGGCGGCAGCGATGGCGGTCCGGGCCGATTCGGGCATGCCGAGCGGATTCTCGTTCGAGGCCAGCTTGACGATGGTGGACTCGTCCAGGCCAAATTCGCGCGCCACTTCGGAAATCGGCTTGCCCGCCACGTACGGGGAAATCGCCCGCACATACTCGGGACCGAACTGCTTGCCCTGCTCTGCCATGTTCATTCCTTATCTGAGACGTTGTTCGCGGATCGCCGATCCTGTTACCGGCTGGACGGATACGAACCCAGCACCTTGAAGTAAGCCGCGTTGCGGCGCAGCTCTTCCAGCGCGCGCGCCACTGAAGCATCGTGCTGGTGGCCTTCGACGTCGACGTAGAAGTAGTACTCCCACGCGCCGCTGCGCGCGGGGCGCGACTCGAACCGGCACATCGACACGCCGTTGTCGGCCAGCGGCGCAAGCAACTGGTAGACCGCTCCGGCCTTGTTGGGCACCGAGAGGATCATCGAGGTCTGGTCGCTGCCGGAGGGCTCGGTCTCGTAGCGGCCGATCACGGCGAAGCGCGTGCGGTTATGCGGATCATCCTGGATGTGCGTGCGCACCAGATGCAGGTGGTAGCGATTGGCCGCCGACTCGCCGGCGATGGCCGCCACGGTGGGATCCTCGCTGGCCATGCGTGCCGCTTCCGCATTGCTCGACACCGCCTGGCGCTCCAGGTGCGGGTAGTTGGCCGTTAGCCAGTGCTGGCACTGCGCCAGCGCCTGCGCATGCGCGCGCACCACGGTCACGCCCTTCATATCGGGCGACGACGCCATCAGGTTGTGATGCACCTTCAGCGCGATCTCGCCGCTGATCTTCAGCGAGGTCTGCAGGAACAGGTCCAGTGTGCGCGAGACCGCGCCCTCGGTGGAATTCTCCACTGGCACCACGCCGTACTCGACGGTGCCGGCTTCCACCGCGCGGAACACCTCATCGATGCTGGGGCAGGCGACGCCGCTGACCTCGTGACCAAAGTGCGCGTACAGCGCCTGCTCGGAGAAGGTGCCCGCCGGGCCGAGGAATGCCACCTCGAGCGGCTTTTCCAGCCCGCGGCAGGCCGACATCACTTCACGCCAGATTGCCGCCACGCTGTCGTCCAGCAGGGGGCCGGGGTTGGCCCCCTGCACCTTGCGAATCACCTGCAGCTCGCGCTCGGGGCGGAAGACCGGCGCGCCGTACTTTTTCTTGACCTCGCCCACATCGAGGGCAAGTTGCGCGCGGCGGTTCAGCATCGCCAGCAGCTCGCGGTCGAGCGTGTCGATCTGCTCGCGCAGCGGCGTCAGCTCGACGCCCAGCGCTTTCTCGGCCGCGCCATTGTCCTGCTGCGCCTCCCCCTGCGCGCCTTGCTTGTCTTGATTTGTCATTGTATGAATCCGCTACGCCACGCCATTGCGCAGTGCCAATGGCAGTGAAATGGCCTTGGGAAAAAACGAATCGGCACCGCTGCGGCATCGCCACGCGATGCCGCAGCGAACAAAGGATCAGGCCGCGGTCCGCTCGAACTCGCGCATGTACTCGATCAGGGCGGCAACACCCTCGATCGGCATGGCGTTGTAGAGGCTGGCGCGCATGCCGCCGACCGACTTATGGCCCTTCAACTGCACCAGGCCATTGGCACGCGCGCCCGCCAGGAAGGCGTCGTTGCGGGATTCGTCGGCCAGGAAGAACGGCACGTTCATGCGCGAGCGGCTGCCAGGATCGATCTCGTTGCGGTAAAACGCGCTCTGGTCGAGGAACTCGTACAGCGCGTGCGACTTGGCGATATTGCGTTGCTCGATGGCGCCTACGCCGCCCTGCGCCTTGAGCCACTTGAAGACCAGCCCGGCAATATAGATGGCATAGGTCGGCGGCGTGTTGTACATCGAGTCATGCTCGGCCACCAGGCGCCAGTTGAAGGCGGACGGGCACAGGGGATGCGCATGGCCCAGCAGGTCTTCGCGCACGATCACGATGGTCAGGCCGGCCGGCCCGATGTTCTTTTGCGCGCCGCCGTAGGCTACCTGCACGCGCGACCAGTCGACCGGGCGCGACAGGATGTGGCTGGAAACGTCGGCGACCACGACCGGCCCGCCGTCGCGGTGCTGGCCAATGTCGGGCACGTCCTGGAACTCCACGCCAACGATGGTTTCGTTGGTGCACAGGTGCACGTAGGCAGCATCGTCCGACAGCTTCCAGTCAGCCACATCCGGGATGCGGGCGAACTTTTGCGCGGTGCTGGTGGCAGCGATATTCACCTCGCCGTAGCGGCGCGCTTCCTGCTCGGACTTGACCGACCAGGTGCCGGTGACGACGAAATCCGCCTTGGGACGATCCGCGTTCACGCGGCGCATCAGGTTCAGCGGCACGATGCCGTTCTCGCCGATGGCACCGCCCTGCAGGAACAGGATGCGGAAGTTCTTCGGCACCTGCAGCAGCTCGCGCAGGTTGGCCAGCGCCTCGGCCTGGATACTCTCGAACTCGCGGCTGCGGTGGCTCATTTCCATCACCGACACGCCGGATCCGTGCCACGACAGCATCTCATCGGCTGCCTGCAGCAGCACTTCGGTCGGCAGGGCCGCCGGACCCGGCGAGAAGTTATAGACACGCTCGGCCACGGCGCGCTGCATCATGGCGGCAAGTGCTGGATTCTGGGGTTCGTTCATGGATCGAGATGGAAATGAAAAATGGCTGCCGGTATTACCCAAGCAGCCATTATCCATCAAACCCGCGCCAGATTGGGGAGGCGAGGACAGCGCCCCGCCCGCCCAGCCTGCCCGCCGGCGAATTACTTCGCCGCGGCGGCGATTTCCTTCTCGGCGGCGTCGCGCATCGACTTGCCGACTTGCGGGCCGTACTTTTGCATCATCGAGCCCCAGATTTCCTGGGTCGCCTTGCCCTGGTTAGCCATGAACTTCTGGCCGGTCGGCGACTTCAGGAACGTGGTCAGGTCCTTGATTTCCTGGGCGCTGTAGTACTTGCCGAAGGCGTCGTAGTGGGCCTTCATGGCATCGGTCTTGAAGCCATCGGTGGTGAACGCCGTGCCGGCGCCATCAACCATGCGCTGCACCGCGCCGTTCTTCTTGAGCTTCTCGACAGCAGCTTGCTTTTGCTTGTCGTTGAGCGTCTTGTTCTCGACCAGTACCTGCTCCAGGACCATGGGCGCTTCCTGCTTGGCGCCTTGCTGCCAGTTCTCGGCCTGGCCCTTGACGGCCTGGTCGGCTTGCATCACGGTCAGGAGTTCCTTGATGGCAGCGGTCTTGTCGGCGTCCTGGGCATGCGCCGCGTTGGCCAGCATCATGGCCGGTACGAAGGCAGCCAGAACAGCGATACGTCGATAGGTTTTGAGCATTGTGACTCCCTTGTAAATATGTCCGTTTTAGTCCCGCAGCCGGCAATCGAGTTCCGGCTAACGGGTCAATGTTGCAACAACTTACGAATTTGACCCTGTGTCAGGCGTGCCGGCGTCGGTGCCGTCCTGCGCACCTGCCTGCTCACCGTCGGCAGCCGGAGCCGCCGCATCCACCGCGTCAGCCCCTTCTTCGAGTTCGTCGCCCGCCACACCGTTGTCGGCATCGCTTTCGACGATTCGCTGCAGGCCGGACAGCTTGGTGCCCTCGTCCACATTGATCAGGGTCACGCCTTGCGTGGCACGCCCCATCTCGCGGATTTCAGACACACGTGTGCGGATCAGTACGCCGCCGGTCGTGATCAGCATGATCTCGTCCTCCGGCGACACCAGCGCGGCAGCCACTACCCGGCCGTTGCGCTCGCTCGTCTGGATCGCAATCATGCCCTTGGTGCCACGGCCGTGTCGAGTGTACTCGGCGATCGGGGTGCGCTTGCCGTAACCGTTTTCGGTGGCGGTCAGCACACTGCCCACTGCGACGGCCTGCTCGCTGGTCTCGGCCGGGGCCACCAGCATGGCGATCACCGTCTGGCTTTCTTCCAGGTTCATGCCGCGTACGCCGCGGGCCTGGCGGCCCATCGGACGCACGTCGTTTTCGTCGAAGCGCACGGCCTTGCCGGAATCCGAGAACAGCATCACGTCGTGCTGGCCATCGGTGACGGCAGCGCCGATCAGGTAGTCGCCCTCATCAAGGTCGACAGCGATGATGCCGGCCTTGCGCGGGTTCGAGAACTCGGTCAGCGCCGTCTTCTTGACGGTGCCGCGCGCGGTGCTCATGAAGATGAAGTGTTCGGCGTCGAACTGGCGCACCGGCAGGATGACGTTGATCTTCTCGCCATCGGACAGCGGGAACATATTGACGATCGGCCTGCCGCGCGAGTTGCGCGACCCCTGTGGCACCTCGTACACCTTCAGCCAGTACAGCCGGCCGCGGTTCGAGAAGCACAGGATGTAGTCGTGCGTGTTGGCGACGAACAGCGTGTCGATCCAGTCGTCTTCCTTGGTGGTGGTCGCCAGCTTGCCGCGGCCGCCGCGCTTTTGCGCGCGGTACTCGGAAATCGGCTGGCTCTTCATATAGCCACTATGCGACAGGGTCACCACCATGTCCTGCGGGGTGATCAGGTCCTCGGTATCCAGCTCGGTCGCGTTGAGCTCGATATGCGAGCGGCGCAGGTCGCCGAACTCGGCGCGGATGGCGGTCAGCTCGTCGGTGATGATGGTGCTGATGCGCTCCGGGCGCGACAGGATGTCAAGCAGGTCGGAGATGACCGCCATGACATCGCGGTATTCCTGGACGATCTTGTCCTGCTCCAGGCCAGTGAGGCGCTGCAGGCGCATCTGCAGGATTTCCTGGGCTTGCGAGTCGGACAGGCGGTACAGCCCGTCGGCTTGCATGCCGAAGATGGCCGGCAGGCCGTCCGGGCGGTAGGATGCCCGGCCGCCGGCGGTGTCGCCCTCGGCGCGTGCCAGCATTTCGCGCACCAGGCTGGAATCCCAGGCCTTGGCCATCAGCCCTTGCTTGGCGATGGGGGGCGTGGGCGCCGCCTTGATGATGGCGATGAACTCATCGATATTGGCGAGAGCCACCGCCAGGCCCTCCAGCACGTGGCCGCGCTCGCGCGCCTTGCGCAGCTCGAACACGGTGCGGCGGGTGACGACCTCGCGCCGATGCGACAAGAAGCAATCCAGCATCTGGCGCAGGTTCAGCAGGCGCGGCTGGCCATCGACCAGCGCCACCATGTTCATGCCGAAGGTGTCCTGCAGCTGGGTGTGCTTATATAGGTTGTTAAGCACCACTTCCGGCACTTCGTTGCGCTTGAGCTCGATCACCACGCGCATGCCGGATTTGTCGGACTCGTCGCGGATATCGGAGATGCCCTCGACCTTCTTGTCCGTCACCAGCTCGGCGATGCGCTCGAGCAGGGTGCGCTTGTTGACCTGGTAGGGCAGCTCGTCGACGATGATCGCCTGGCGCTGGCCACGGTCGATATCCTCGAAGTGCGTCTTGGCGCGCATGACGACGCGGCCGCGGCCGGTGCGGTAACCTTCGCGCACGCCCTGGACGCCATAGATAATGCCGGCGGTCGGGAAGTCCGGCGCCGGAATCAGCTCGATCAGCTCGTCAATCGTAGCTTGCGGATTACGCAGCAGATGCAGGCAGCCATCGACCACTTCGTTAAGGTTATGCGGCGGGATATTGGTAGCCATACCCACCGCGATACCCGACGAACCATTAATCAGCAGATTCGGGATACGTGCCGGCAGAATCAGCGGCTCATGTTCGGAGCCGTCATAATTCGGCCCGAAATCGACAGTTTCCTTATCGATATCGAGCAGCATCTCGTGGGCAATCTTGGACAGGCGGATTTCGGTATAACGCATGGCTGCCGCGTTATCCCCGTCCACCGAACCGAAGTTACCCTGGCCATCGACCAGCATGTAGCGCAGCGAGAAATTCTGCGCCATCCGCACGATCGTATCGTATACAGCAGTGTCGCCGTGGGGGTGATACTTACCAATCACATCCCCTACGATACGGGCCGATTTCTTGTACGGCCGGTTCCAGTCGTTGTTAAGCTCATGCATCGCATAGAGCACACGCCGGTGTACCGGCTTCAAGCCATCCCGCACATCGGGAAGCGCGCGCCCGACGATCACGCTCATGGCGTAATCGAGATAGGAACGGCGCATTTCCTCTTCGAGGGAGACCGGAAGGGTTTCTTTGGCGAATTGATCCATTGCGGCGTGGGTTATCCGGCGAATTTAAACAGAAGGCACCCAGGTGAATCGCCATTCGCCAAAGCGGCGTCTGACAGGTGGGCAACGTGACATTCTAACATGCGCGGCTGCCCTCTCCCGCAGCCGCGGCGCCCCCCTTGGCAGGGGCTTCGGCAGCGCCCGGAAAGCACGTGCAAGGCCGAGGCGAAAATCCTGCAAGCACGGCCTGACAAGGGTTTGCGGGCATCGCAAGGGCCATGTTGCACAAACACCACAGGCCTAAAACCCATTGATGGAATCGAATATATTTACTTCTTAGGAAACGACCCTTGTGGCACAATTCCCCAGCGAAGAGCCAGACATTGTTCGAAGTGGAGCATACACCGCATCGAGAATGTTATACTCCGAAGAATGTATGACTTGTTTCCGTCCATTTGCTCGCAGTAACCCTGCGGTGATCTCATCCTGAGAGGAGAAATATGAAAAAATTTGCCAAGCTCGCGCTCGTTGCAGCTACCGCAGTAATGGCTGCATCCGCTCAAGCCCAGTCCGTCCCCTACGAAAAGAAGGCTGTGAACGATAACTGGGGCAACGGTACGAGCGAGTACGTGTGGAAGAACGGCACGAACGAGCTCTGCTGGCGCGACAGCTCGTGGACCCCGGCCACCGCCAACGCCCTGTGCGACGGCGCCCTGGCTCCGGCGGCCGCTCCGGTGGCAACGCAACCCCCGGCAGCTGTTCCCCCGGTTGTTTCCAGCGAAAAGGTCACTTTCGCTGCTGACACCCTGTTCGATTTCGACAAGGCTGTGCTGAAGCCGGAAGGCAAGGCAAAGCTGGACGACCTGTCCTCCAAGCTGTCGGGCATCACCCTGGAAGTGATTATCGCAGTTGGCCACACCGACTCGTTCGGTTCGGACAAGTACAACGATCGCCTGTCGATCCGTCGTGCTGAAGCCGTCAAGGCGTATCTGGTCAGCAAGGGCGTGGAAGCCAACCGTGTCTACACGGAAGGCAAGGGCAAGCGCCAGCTGAAGGTTGACCCGAAGTCGTGCAAGGGCAATCGCAAGGCACAAATCGCCTGCCAGCAGCCGAATCGCCGCGTGGAAGTCGAAGTGGTCGGCACCCGCAGCGCACGTTAATCGGAACCTTTCCGATGAAAGAAAGCCCAGCGCAAGCTGGGCTTTTTTTTTGATACAGTCGCGGCATACCCTCCGCCTTCACGCTGCCGCACTGGTGGCGCGCCAAACTCCATGACGCAGATATCCTCCCCGCTCCATCCGACCGTTGAAACCACCTTGATCGGCAAGAACGCCGACGCGCGCGAAATCGACAAGTTCAGCGAGCTGGCCCATCGCTGGTGGGATCCGGAAAGCGAGTTCAAGCCGCTGCACGAGCTCAATCCCCTGCGGCTCGGCTGGATCGACGGTATCGCCAGCCTCAAGGGCAAGGACGTAGTCGACATCGGCTGCGGTGGCGGCATCCTGGCGGAGAGCATGGCGCGCGCCGGCGCCACGGTGCGCGGCATCGACCTGTCCACCAAGGCACTGAAGGTCGCCGACCTGCACAGCCTGGAGTCCGGCGTGACAGTGGCCTACGAAGAAATCGCTGCCGAAGCGCTGGCAGCGCGCATGCCAGCCAGCGTCGACGTGGTGACCTGCATGGAAATGCTGGAGCACGTGCCCGACCCGCAATCGATCCTGCGCGCCTGTGCCACGCTGGTACGCCCAGGTGGCTATGTGTTCTGCTCCACGATCAACCGCAACCTCAAGGCCTATCTGCTGGCCGTGGTCGGCGCCGAATACGTGCTCAAGATGCTGCCGCGCGGCACGCATGACTACGACAAGTTCATCACGCCGTCCGAGCTTGCCCGCTACGCCCGCAACACCGGGCTCGAGCTGGTCGAGATGCGCGGCATGACGTACAACCCGCTGACCCAGGTCTACTCGCTGGGGCGGGACACCGATGTGAACTATATGATGGCATTTCGCCGGCCCGCCTGAACATGCGCACCTACGACGCAGTCTTCTTCGATCTCGACGGCACGCTTGCCGACACCGCCCCCGACTTGGCCGCGGCCGCGAACCGGCTCGTCACCGAGCATGGCCGCCCGCCCGTGGACTACGAAAAACTCCGCCCGGTAGCCTCGCACGGCGCGCGCGGGCTGATTGGCGCCGCCTTCGGCAAGAGCCCGGCCGACCCTGAGTTCCCCGCCCTGCGCGACACCTTCCTCGATTACTACGAGGCCGACATCGCGGTGCATACGCGCCTGTTCGATGGCATGGCCGAAGTGCTTGACGCCCTGGAAACCGCCGGCATCCGCTGGGGTATCGTCACCAACAAGATCACGCGCTTCACTGCGCCGCTGGTCGCCGCCATCGGGCTGGCGCCGCGCGCCTCGGCCGTGGTCAGCGGCGACACCACGGCGCATGCCAAGCCCCACCCCGCACCGCTGCTGCATGCCGCCGAAGTCAGCGGCGTGGCGCCCGGGCGCTGCGTGTACGTTGGCGACGACGTGCGCGACATCCAGGCCGGCAAGGCCGCCGGCATGATCACCATCACCGCTGCCTACGGCTACTGCGGCGAGGGAGAGCCGCCCGAGGCATGGGGCGCGGACTACCTGGTGCGCCATCCCAGCGAGCTGATCGCGCTGCTGGCCCCTGGCACACAGCGCTGACGCGGGAGGCGGCGCGACAGGCATTTACACGTGAAGCCGCCAACGGAGTACAATCTCTCTTCTTGACACTGTTCACACAGTTCACGCAGGGGCCGACCTGGTTTCGACGTGGGTTACAAAGCAGTGGAGGGCATACCGAGGACCCGTCACCTCGTTAATCAATGGGAATGCAATAACTGCTAACGACGAACGTTACGCACTGGCCGCTTAATTGCGGCCGTCCTCGCACTGGCTCGCTGGCGGGCTAGAGTCGCAAGACTACGCGAGGTCATTAACGCCAGATAAGCCCTGAGTTTGTCACGGACCTAGGGACGAAAATTTAGTGACTCGCCGTTGTAGAGCGTGTCCGTCCGCGATGCACCGGTTAAATCAAATGACAGGACTAAGTATGTAGAACTCTCTGTGGAGGGCTTGCGGACGCGGGTTCGATTCCCGCCGGCTCCACCAATATTCAGTCCCGGTTATTTCCGGGACTACCGAAACCCCGAGGATAAGCATCCCCGGGGTTTTCTTTTTTCCGGCTTTGATAATGGGGGCGGCGCAAAGTCCCTCCACCACCCCCAAGAAATTGCCGGAAAAGTGGGCAATTTATGCCGGCTTAGGATTTGTCCGATTCACATAACACCCCCAAGCCTGCATCATCTACACAAACTGCCTCTGCAGAGGCAGACTTCCTGACGCGAGCCTTCGTAGTTTCACGTCCGGAGTTGCCCTCCAGCGCCCGCCCAGTCCTGTGCGGGCGTTTTTTTGCGCGCTCGAACAGGCACCGCCCGTCCACAGACGCGAGGTCATCAGCAATTTGTAATCATCTGTTACAGTCGAGATTTTTTCGGCAACCGAAAAGCGGCGCCAGAGGCGCCCATGCGCATCGGAACAGGCAAAGTACAAATGAAGAAACGCATTGGGGCTGCAAGCATTGCGCTGGCCCTCGCAGGCTGTGGCGGATCGGGGGACAACAGTGACGGACTGGCGATTGTGCGCACGCCTCCCGCCGCCACACCCACGACGCCCACGACACCTACGATCCCAACGACGCCGGTGATCCCGGCAGCCCCCGACACCATCGCGCTCGGCTCCGGCTTCTACATCGGCACTTCTGCCGCAGGCGAGCGGTTCAACATCCTGGTGCTGGACGAGAACATCTATTACGCCTTCTACGCGATGGCGGGCATACCGGACGTATCAGCCGGAGTCCTGACCGGCAACTATAGCTCGGGCAGCGGCGCACTCACCACAAATAACAACGGCCTGGACTTCAATCAGGAGGCGGCGGGCTACAGCCTGAGCGCAGCGAACCTGATGGCAGCCTACGTGCCGGGCAAGTCGATCCAGGCGCAGGTCACCTACCGCAACGGCAAGAGCGCGGCCGTCAATGGCACCTACAGCACCGACTACAACTTCATCGCGACCACCGACGGCCTGAAGGGGACTTACTACGGCACGTCGAACGTCGTCGACACGACCGGCATCACGGCGGGTGCTGTAAGGCTTTCCATCGACGCCAGCGGCAACCTCACGCTCGACGGCGGCGGCGCGGGCTGCAGCTTTACCGGGACCGCCACGCCGCGGCGCCAAGGCAAGGTCTACAACGTCACCTTGCAGCTGACTGGGCCGAACTGCCACTACGCGAACACACCCATGGCCGGCATCGCCTACTACGACCCCACCACCACCCATAGCTTGCCCACGCCCGGCCAGATCTACCTGTTTGCGATGCGCCCCGACCGCCAGGTCGGGGTGATCTTCACTGGCAAGCTCTGAAGCGCAGCTTAGAGAAAGCGATCGAGGATCTTGCGGCTGCCCTTGTCCAGGCTGACCAGGTTGCGCACCAGGTAATGGATGCCGTGGCTGTCGGAGATCAGCAGCTTGGAGCCGGCGAGGCGGCGAATGTCTTCCTCGCCGCGCAGGACCAGCGACGTGAGGCCACGATCCGTCTCCACCTCCCAGGTGCTGGGGGTGGCGTAGGTCGACACCGAGCGGATGCGGCGGATCTCCGGCATGAATTCTCGGCTGGCCAGTTCGGCCTCGATCATCTCGCGCACCGGGGCGGGCAAGGTATCCAGGCGGGGCAGCCAGGCCAGCTCGCGGCCATCGGCGCTGACGAGGCCGACACCATCGTCGGGCGCGGCGATGGGGAAGGCGCGCACGGGAACGACACCATCATGCACGACGCCATCCGCCGTGGTCATCACCAGGCGGCCAAGGGCATTGCGGGAGAGCTTGAAATCGACTTGCTGCATGTGGGCTCCCATCCTTATTACACGTTGACCGCGTCGGCGGAGGTAAGATCCGCGTCGGCATCGACATTGCGGGCCTGCGCCTGGTAGAGCTTGTAGTAGGCGCCTTCGCGCGCCAGCAACTCATCGTGGTTGCCAACCTCCACGATCCGTCCGCGATCCATTACCACCAGGCGGTCCGCCTTGCGCAGCGTGGACAGGCGGTGGGCGATGGCGATGGTGGTGCGGCCTTGCACCAGGTTGTCCAGCGCCTTCTGGATTTCCTTCTCCGTCGTCGTATCCACCGACGAGGTGGCCTCGTCCATGATCAGGATGCGCGGGTTGATCAGCAGCGCGCGAGCGATGGAGATACGCTGGCGCTCGCCGCCGGACAGAGCCTGCCCGCGCTCGCCCACGAGAGAGTCGTAGCCGTGAGGCAGGCGCAGGATGAACTCGTGCGCATGGGCGGCGCGCGCCGCAGCGATGATCTCTTCGCGCGAAGCACCCGGCTTACCGTAGGCAATATTCTCGGCAATCGTGCCAAAGAACAGGAACGGCTCCTGCAGCACCAGCCCGATATGGCTGCGGAACTCCGAGACCGGCAGCGAGCGGATATCGACGCCGTCCAGCCGGATCGCGCCTTCGGAGACATCGTAGAAGCGGCAGATCAGGTTGACCAGCGTGCTCTTGCCCGACCCGCTGTGTCCCACCAGGCCAATCATCTCGCCCGGTGCGATCGACAGGTTGAGCCCGCGGATCACGGCACGGTTGCCATAGCGGAAGCCCAGGTCGCGCAGCTCGATGGCGCCCTCAACACGCTCCAGGTGCACCGGCCGCGTGGGTTCCGGCACGCTCGAGACGTGATCGAGGATATCGAAGATGCGCTTGGCGCCGGCGGCGGCCTTCTGCGTGACCGAGACGATGCGGCTCATCGAATCCAGGCGTGTATAGAAGCGGCTGATATAGGTGAGGAAGGCCACCAGTACGCCGACCGTGATCGCGTTGTGCGAGACCTGCCAGATGCCGAAGATCCACACCACCAGCAAGCCGATCTCGGTCAGCAGCGTGACGGTCGGGGTGAACAGCGACCACACCGCGTTGACCCGGTCATTGATCGCCAGGTTGTGCCGGTTGGCTTCGCGGAAGCGCTCCACTTCGCGCTTTTCCTGCGCGAAGGCCTTGACCACGCGGATGCCCGGGATGGTATCGGCCAGCACGTTGGTGATCTCCGACCAGATCCGGTCGATCTTCTCGAAGCCGTGGCGCAGCCGGTCCCGCACCAGGTGAATCATCCACGCGATGAACGGCAGCGGCACCAGGGTCACCAGCGCCAGCCACGGGTTGATCGAAATCAGGATGGCCGCCGTCATGACGATCATCAGCACGTCGGTGGCGAAATCCAGTAGATGTAGCGACAGAAACACGCAGATGCGATCACTTTCCGAGCCGATGCGGGCCATCAGGTCGCCCGTGCGCTTGCCACCGAAGTACTCCAGCGACAGGCGCAGCAGGTGCTCGTAGGTGGTGGTGCGCAGGTCCGCGCCGATGCGCTCGGACACCCGCGCGAGCAAATAGGTGCGAGCCCAGCCAAGGCTCCACGCCACCAGCGCCGCACCCAACAGCCCGGCCAGGTACAGCTTGACCCGGTCGTAATCGATGGGCAGCCCGTTCTGGTAGGGAATCAGCACGTTGTCCATCAACGGCATGGTCAGGTACGGCGGCACCAGCGTCGCGGCGGTGGACAGCAGCGTCAGCAGGAAACCGGCCAGCAACTGGAAGCGGTACGGCCGGGCAAACCGCCACAGGCGCAATAGGGCCCACGTCGACGGCGGCGTTTCCAGGTCGCGGCTGCATTGCGGGCATTGGTCGTCGTCCGGGGGCAGCGGGGCCTTGCAGGTCGGGCAGACCGCTTCGGCCTCCAGATCCAGCTGCCCTGCCCGGCCCGAGGCCGACAGGTCGCGCTGCGCGTGGAACTGGTCGATCAGGCGCAACGCGGCCGGGTTGTGGCCCAGCGTGTAGCGCCAACTGGCCAGCAATCGCCCGTTGTCTTGCAACTCCAGCGTGCCAACCCCCGCATGATCGGCGTGATGCAGCGATAATCCGGGCTGGATCGCCCATTCCTGCCAGTCTTTTTGCCCCGGCATGCGTGCCAGCAAGCGACGATCCGTCACAAGTACCCAGCCTTGGGTAAAATGCAGCTTTGCGTCAAGGTCGACTTCGAGCCAGGCAAGCACGGCTTCGCCAGGTTGCAGGCGGGTGCCGAGTTCGTTACGCCACGGCTCGCTGTGGGCGTCGCTGTCAATCACGGGCAAGGAAGGTTGGGTCATCGTTGGTACGGCATGCTGCGTCCTTGGGCTATGGACATAACTTGAAACAATTTAGCGCGGGCGCGCCCTGGCGGCCCGCTGATTTGCCCGCAGTATACATAAGGCCAAACACACGGGCGTCCCTGATGCACTGCACAATCGCTTTTTAATCAAGAAAGTCAACCGGCTGACCGTTGTAACGTTACTGAAAGGTTAGGCTTCTATTTCTCGGGCACTCGCCCACTGCCTCAAGCTAAATCAATGAAAAAGAAGGACATTGAGATTTTCGATGTCATGTCGCTGCGCGGCCCGAATATGTGGACATATCGGCCTGTGCTGGAGGCGTGGGTCGATATCGGGGAACTGGAGGATTTTCCCTCCAACACGATTCCGGGGTTCTACGAGCGCCTGTCGGCATGGCTGCCCTCGCTGGTCGAGCATCGCTGCAGTATCGGCGAGCGCGGCGGCTTCCTGCAGCGGCTCAAGGAAGGCACGTGGCCTGGCCACATCCTGGAACACGTCACGCTTGAGCTGCAGAACCTCGCCGGCATGCCCGGCGGCTTCGGCAAGGCGCGCGAGACCCCGATCCGGGGTGTCTACAAGGTGATCGTGCGGGCCTGGCACGAGGATGTCACCCGTGCCGCCCTGTTCGCCGCCCGCGACCTCGTGATGGCCGCCATCGAGGACCGCCCCTATGACGTTCAGGAGACGGTGGATCACCTTCGCCGCCTGGTGGACAAGCGCTGCCTGGGCCCAAGCACAGCCTGCATCGTCGACGCAGCCGACGACCGCGACATCCCGGCGCTGCGCCTGTCCGAGGGCAACCTGGTGCAGCTCGGCTATGGCAGCCGCCAGCGCCGCATCTGGACTGCCGAGACCGACCGCACCGCCGCCATCGCCGAGAGCATCTCGCGCGACAAGGACCTGACCAAGAGCCTGCTGGAATCCTGCGGCGTGCCCGTGCCCGAAGGCCGGCTGGTGGAAAGTGCCGCCGACGCCTGGGACGCCGCCGAGGACATCGGCCTGCCGGTGGTGGTCAAGCCCTATGACGGCAACCATGGCCGCGGCGTGTTCACCAACCTGACCACGCGCGAAGAAGTCGAGACCGCCTACGGCGTCGCCATCGATGAAGGCAGCGGCGTCATCGTCGAGCGCTTTGTGCTGGGCAACGAACACCGCCTGCTGGTGGTGGGCGGCCGCCTGGTGGCCGCCGCCATGGGCGAGACCGCCAGCGTGACCGGCGACGGCAAATCGACCATCGACGAGCTGATCGAGTCGCAGATCAATTCCGACCCACGCCGCGGCAGCACTGAAGACCACCCGCTCAACAAGGTGCGGCTGGATTCGGCCGCGCGCCTGGAACTCAAGCGCCAGGGCTTTGACGCCACGTCCGTACCGCCCGAGGGCAAGCATGTGCTGATCCAGCGCAACGGCAACGTGGCCTTCGACGTGACCGACCGCGTGCACCCGAGCGTGGCCGCGCATGCCTCGCTGGCCGCCCGCATCGTGGGCCTGGACATCGCCGGCGTCGACCTGGTGGCGCAGGACATTTCGCGCCCGCTCGCCGAGCAGCGCGGCGCCATTGTCGAGGTCAATGCCGGCCCCGGCCTGCTGATGCACCTGAAGCCCTCCAACGGCGAAGCCCGCCCGGTGGGCCGTGCCGTGGTGGATCACCTGTTCCCGGCTGGCGAAGGCGACGACAACGGCCGCATTCCCGTGGTCGGCATCACCGGCACCAACGGCAAGACCGTGGTGGCCAAGCTGGTCGCGCGCCTGCTGCAGCTCTCGGGCAAGCACACCGGCCTGGCTTGCAGCGACGGCCTCTACCTGGACCGCCGCCAGGTGCAGGGCGGCGACCGCGCCAACTGGGACGCAGCCCGCCGCATCCTGATGAATCGCGCGGTGGATGCCGCCGTGATCGAGAACGACAGCGGCGCAATCTTGTCCGAAGGCCTCGCCTACGACCGTTGCCAGGTCGGCGTGGTGACCAATATCGATGTACCCGACCACCTTGGCCAGTATTACGTCGAGGAAGTCGAGAAGATGTACAACGTGCTGCGCACCCAAGTCGACGTGGTGCTGGACGGCGGCGTGGCCGTGCTCAACGCGCGCGACCCGCTGGTCGTGGAGATGGCGGAGCTGTGCGATGGCGACGTGATCTTCTTCGGCATGACGGCCGACCTGCCCGCCATTGCCGCGCATCGCGCGGCGGGCCGCCGCGCGGTCTACGTGCGCGACGGCAAGGTGGTGCTCGCCACCGGCAGCCGCGAGGTGCCGCTGGCCGATGTAGCCGCGATCCCCCTCACCTATGCGGGCCGCGTGGCCTTCCAGGTCGAGAACGTGCTGGCGGCCGTGGCCACCGGCTGGGCGCTGGGCATCTCCAACGACCTGATCCGTGCTGGCGTGGTGACATTCGATGTGGGCCAGGTGGATGTGCCCGGACGCTTCACGCTGTTCGAGCGCAACGGTGCCATCGTGGTGATCGACGACGCCCACAATGCGCCCGCGCTGGAGGCGCTGGTGGCATCGCTGGAACGCTTCCCGAGCGAGCGTCGCGTGGTGGTGTACGGCGCCGGCGCGCCGCGCCGCGACGAAGACATGGTCAAGCAAGGCAAGGTGCTGGGCGCCGCGTTCGACCGCGTCTTCCTGTGCGAAGACACTTCGGTCAAGCGCGCGCTGCCGGACGCCGAGGCACGTGCGCTGCTCAAGCAGGGCCTGTATGAAGGACGGCGCGTGACCAAGATCATCGACGAGGGCTCGCGCCGCCAGGCGATCGAGGCCGCGCTCGCGCAAGTAGTGGCCGGCGACCTGCTGGTCCTGCAATGCGATGAGGCAACGACCCTGCCGACGATCGACCTGGTGCACCAGTGGATGGGCCAACCGGGCCGCCGCGCCTGATCCGCAAGGAAACTGATTTCATGGAAGTCTCACGTATCCGGGCCCTGCGCGGCCCTAACCTGTGGTGCCGCCACACCGCCATCGAAGCCATCGTTTCTTGCTCCGACGAGGCCCACACGCTGGCACAGCTGCCCGGTTTTGAAGAGCGCCTGCGCGCGCGCTTTCCCGAGGTAGGCCCGCTGCGGCCCGATGACAACGAAGGCGTGGTGTCGCTGGCGCACGCGCTCGAATGCGCGGCCATGCGCCTGCAAGCGGAGGCCGGCTGCCCGGTCAGCTTCAGCCGCACCGCACCCACCGTCGAACCCGGCACCTACCAGGTGGTGGTGCAGTACAGCGAGGAAGAAGTCGGCAGGCTGGCGATGGAACTGGCCGCCACGCTGTGCCGCGCCGCGCGCGACGACATGCCGTTCGACCTGGCCGAAGCGCTGCATCGCCTGCGCGAGCTCGACGAAGACGTGCGCCTGGGGCCAAGCACCGGCTCCATCGTCTATGCGGGCGTGGCGCGCGGCATTCCGTATCGCCGCCTGACGCAAGGCAGCATGGTCCAGTTCGGCTGGGGCAGCAAGCAACGCCGCATCCAGGCCGCCGAAACAGACATGACCAGCGCGGTCTCGGAATCGATCGCGCAAGACAAGGAACTCACCAAGAAGCTGCTGCACGCCGCCGGCGTGCCGGTGCCGATGGGCCGCTCCGTCTCGGACCCCGACGAAGCCTGGGCCGCCGCGCAGGAAATCGGTGCGCCGGTGGTGGTCAAGCCGCGCGACGGCAATCAGGGCAAAGGCGTGGCGGTGCGCATCCGCACCCGCGAGGAAGTCATCGCCGCCTATGAAGTCGCCGCCGAGATCAGCTCCGACGTGATCGTCGAGCGCTATATTCCCGGCCACGATTTCCGCCTGCTGGTGGTGGGCAACCACCTGGTCGCCGCGGCCCGCCGCGATCCGCCCCAAGTCACCGGCGATGGCAAGCACACCGTGCGCCAACTGGTCGAGGAAGTGAATCGCGACCCGCGCCGCGGCGAGGGACACGCCACCTCGCTGACCAAGATCCGCTTTGACGATATCGCGCTGGCCACGCTGGCCAAGCAGAATCTCACCGCGGATGCGGTGCCGCCCAAGGGCACCCGCGTGGTGCTGCGCAATAACGCCAACCTGTCCACCGGTGGCAGCGCGACGGACGTCACCGACGATGTGCACCCGGACATGGCAGCCCGCGCCGTGGCGGCCGCGCGCATGGTTGGCCTGGACATCTGCGGCGTCGACGCGGTCTGCGAGACCGTGCTCAAGCCGTTCGAGGAACAAGCCGGCGGCATTGTCGAAGTCAATGCGGCACCGGGCCTGCGCATGCACCTGCAGCCCTCCTACGGCAAGGGCCGTGCGGTGGGCGAGGCCATCATCTCCACGATGTTCGCCGATGGCGACGATGGCCGCATCCCCGTGGTGGCGGTTTCCGGCACCAACGGCAAGACCACCACGGTCCGCCTGATTGCCCACCTGCTGGCCGGCAGCGGCCTGCGCATCGGCATGACCGGCACCGACGGTGTCTACGTCAAGGGCGAGCGCATCGATACCGGCGACTGCAGCGGCCCGCGCAGCGCCCGCAATGTGCTGATGCACCCCGACGTGGACGCCGCCGTGTTCGAGACCGCGCGCGGCGGCCTGCTGCGCGAAGGCCTGGCCTTCGACCGCTGCGACGTGGCGGTGGTCACCAATGTGGGCGAAGGCGATCACCTGGGACTGTCCTTTATCAGCACCGTGGAAGACCTCGCCGTGCTGAAAAGCGTCATCGTGCAGAACGTGGCACCGCACGGCATGGCCGTACTGAATGCCGCGGACCCCATGGTGGTACGCATGGCCGACGCCTGCCCGGGCGCCGTGACGTTCTTTGCGGCCGACCTCAACAACCCCGTGATGGCCACGCACTGCGCGCAGGGCAAGCGCGTGGTGTACGTCGAGGATGGCCATATCGTGGCCGCCGAAGGCGAGAACCAGGTGCGCATCGCGCTGTCGAGCATTCCGCTGACGCGCGGCGGCTCGATCGGCTTCCAGGTCGAGAACGCCATGTCCGCCACCGCGGCGGCATGGGCACTGGGCATCGACTGGGAAGTGATCCGCCGCAGCCTGGCGACCTTCGTCAACGATGCAGCCACCGCCCCCGGCCGCTTCAACGTGTTCGACTACAAGGGCGCGACGCTGATCGCCGACTACGGCCACAACCCGGATGCGATCCAGGCGCTGTGCAACGCCATCGAGAGCATGCCGGCAGAGCGCCGTTCGGTGGTGATCAGCGGCGCCGGCGACCGCCGCGACGTCGATATCCGCCGCCAGACGGAGATCCTTGGCGATGTGTTCGACGAAGTGATCCTGTATCAGGACCAGTGCCAGCGCGGACGCGAGGACGGCGAAGTGCTGGCCCTGCTGCGCGAAGGCCTGGAGGGCGCGAAGCGCGCCAGCGCGGTGGAAGAGATCCGTGGGGAGTTCCTTGCTATCGATACCGCGTTGTCGCATTTGCAGCCGGGGGATCTTTGCTTGATTTTGGTGGATCAGGTGGAGGAGGCGCTGGCGCATATTGAGCAGAGGATCGCTCAGGGGTGAGTGGGATAGCCTCGCGGTAAACAAGAAAGCCAGCCTCATCGGCTGGCTTTCTTGCATTTTGATTTTGATTGGCGATGGTGTCTTGTACCCAACAGCTGTGTGACGTCGCTCTGCGGGGGCTATGGTTTTTTTGGAGCGGCGATGGCGTTTGCACCCAAGGGCCATACGACATCCCCCTGCGGGGGCTGCCGGTCACTCTTCTTTGCGTCGGCAAAGAAGACTAACGAGAAGAAAGCCGACCCTGCCGGGAGCAGCGCAATCAGGCTTGTGGGCCTCGGTGGTTGCGTCGTACAGCCCGGAGTGTTGGCTGGCCTTTGCCATGCCGGCTTGGAGGTCATCGCTACGGCATGACCCAATGGTCACGTGGTGGTGCCCCTGATCGCTTTGCTCGGTGAGCATTCCACCATCTGCCGTTACTGGTGCAGACCACCACGACACCTCACATGCCAATGGTTTCGTGGTGGGGCGGGCGCGGTGGTCAAGGCCTTGGGCATATCAACCTGATGCCACCGCGCCCACGACGGAACCGGTGCGCTTGCAACTTCGTGGCCGGCCACTGCGCGAGCGACAGACGGCTTGAAGCAAGTGGTGTCTGCTACCGGGGGCCTCACCACGAATCCCGGAAGCCGGCATGGTCGTGATCAGTGAAGCCGGTACCGGCAGATGCCCGCCGGCACTCCGGGCCGTACGACGCAACCACAGCCTCACATAAGCCTGATTGCTCTGCCCCCGGCAGGGTCGGCTTTCTTCTCGTTAGTCTTCTTTGCCGACGCAAAGAAGAGTGACCGGCAGCCCCCGCAGGGGGATGTCGTACGGCCCTTGGGTCCAAAAACCAACGCCGCTCAAAGAAACAGCAAACCCGCCATACA